>CAZAWQ010000270.1:0-1665 GCA_964488585.1 uncultured Roseivirgaceae bacterium | reverse complement strand
CAATTATGGAACAGGTTTCTTTGTTAAGCCTGGGAATCATGTTGTAGGTCTCCACGCCCAGGTTTACCGTAGCAATGTCCCCGATTTTCACCTGGGATCCATCCGGATGCGTTCTTATGACAATTTCTTCAAATGCCTCTGCTGAATTGAATCGCTCCGGCAACCTTACTGTATAGGTGAATTCCGTTCCTGGTGGAGCCGGTTCAGCGCCGAATTTCCCCCCTGGCACTATGACATTCTGTTCATTGATTGCCCCTAGTATTTCAGGGACGGTAATGCCAAGTTTAGACAAGAGATCGGGTTTTACCCAAATCCGCATGGAGTAGTCGGAACCTCCCAGTACGTCCACCCTTCCAATACCTTTTACCCTGGATAATTGGTCTTTAATATTGATCAAAGCATAGTTGCCCAGGAAATCCTGATCATATCTACCATCAGAAGTGAGGGTAATGAGCATTAAAATATTGGGCAGGGATTTCTGGGTGGTAACACCGAATTTGGTCACTTCCTGGGGTAGCTTTGCCGAAGCTGCTGAGACCCTGTTTTGAGTCAAAACTGTGTTCATATCAGGGTCGGTACCCACATCAAAGGATACATCTACCACCATGGTACCATCGTTGGAATTGGTAGATTTCATGTAGATCATGTTATCCACCCCGTTGATTTGTTGCTCCAGGGGAGTTGCTACCGATTCTTCCACATTGATGGCATTGGCCCCGGTGTAGGTCCCCCTCACCTGTACTACCGGGGGCGTAAGATTGGGATATTGCTCAATGGGCAGGTCAATTACCGAAACAGCGCCCACTATTACGATCACAATGGCAATAACCATGGCCACAATGGGGCGGTGTACAAAAAAGTTTCCTGATTGATCCGCCATATTTAGCTCTGCTCTTTAGTTGGGCTTTTATACTCGGTAAGTACAGGTTTGATTTCCATACCTGAAGCAACCTTTTGCAGTCCATCGATTACCACCATATCATCCGGATCCAATCCCTCCTGTATTAACCACATGTCGTCTATTTGGGTAGTAGCGGTAACCTGCCTTTGCTTTACAATGTTGTCACTCCCTACTGTATACACCGAATATTGACCCTGTAACTCCATAATACATCTTTGTGGTACCAGTATGGCATCCTCTGCGGTTTCGAACTCAACACGAATCCTAGCGAACATTCCGGGTCTTAAAATATTTCTAGGATTTGGGAAAGTAGCCTGCACTAAAATAGACCCAGTGGATGCATCCACGCTCCTGTCTACAAAGTCCACCAAGCCGGTCTCAGGGTAAAGGCTGCCATCAGCCAGAATCAAACTAAGCGTGGTCTTTTCCCTTGCCTGTCCGCTTTCTACTGTCCCTTCCCTGCCTGCTATTTCTCTTGCCAACATTAAGAATTCTGCTTCAGTCAGAAAAAACTCTATACGCATGGTGTCCACTCTGGATACTACATTCAAAATAACCGGGTTGGGTTCGCGACCCACAAACTCTCCTCCCCTTGCCTCAGTCTTACCGATAATTCCTCTAATGGGGGACCTGATAGTACAATATCCTAAATTGATTTGTGCGATCTCCAGATTTGCTTTAGCCGCCTGTAATGAAGCTTCCGCGGCATCCCTTGAGGCCTGAACCCGGTCCAGGTCACTCTTACTTACCGCGTTGATCTCTGC
>CAZAWQ010000269.1:0-1807 GCA_964488585.1 uncultured Roseivirgaceae bacterium | reverse complement strand
CCTCCACCATCCAATAACGACTATTAACGTTTGTTAAAGTCTAAGGATGTCTTAAATTTGTGTGCAGATATTGGGTTTCATTGATGGTATAGCAACCCTACTCCATTCGTGATTGTCTGCTTTCGGCCAATAGCGGTCATTCGATGTTTAAGTGAATTGTTAAGCAACACGCTAAGTTCAACTAAGCTATTATTGCACTACCAACTTCTATTTGAAAAAAATATTTTAGTGTACTAGTAATGAAGGAATTTATTTTGTTGTACTAGAGCGATAATTCGCAAAGGGCCGCCACTCCCCCCTTTGATTTTCATTGGCAAAGCTATAACAATGAACCCCTTAGTTGGCAACTTATCGAGATTAGTAACGTTTTCAAAACCCGGAATATTTTTCTCAAACAAAATCTGATGCGTTTCAAATAACGTAGACCCACCATAATCAATACTTGGAGTATCTAACCCCACAGCTTTAATTTTTCTTTTCGTCGCTAAAAGTTTTGCTGCATCAGGGTGTATGCCGGGAAACCTCAACTTCTTTACAGCTTCCTCTCCGCGCTCTGATGTTCCCATATATTTTTTTCTATTAGGCCAATATCTGCTTGAGCCGGTATCGATAAGCAATATGCTGTTTTCTGCAATTACTCCATGTTTCTTTTCCCAATCCAGAATATCCTCAACAGAAAATTGATAATTGCGATTCTTTTCTACTTTTTCTGTAATGCGAATTACAACGCCAGGACCAATTAATTGTTCTATAGGAATCTGATCCACGGTATTGCGGTTTTTAGAAAAATGTATAGGAGCATCGATATGTGTTCCGCCATGTTCCGCAGCACTAAAATTATATGCACTGTAATAAAAACCAGCATCAGTGTGACCACTAAATACGGTGGTCTTTTTAAATGTTTCTGCAGTTGGCCAGTAAATAGATTCTTCTGAAAATTCATGTGTTAAATCAATCCATTGACCTTTAAATTGGTCATCTGCATATGAAATAGAAGCGATGACCAAAATTGATAAAATTGATAAAACTGATAAAAATATTTTCTTCACAAGACCCCCTTATATTTTGTTGTCAAAAATCAAAGTATATGTGTGTTACTAGAATTTACAGTGCTCCTTATTAACATCATTATCTGGGAGAACAGTAGTAGGCAGAGTAGTGGAGCCAGCATAAAAGACTATTATTTCTACAGGCCCATTAATTGCTCGGCCTCTATGGATTGTACGCATGACTTCTATCGCAGACTCACCTTCTGTTAATATAGTTTTCTTACCATTATTTATTTCAACTTCAACAGCTCCTTGTAAAACATAACCAAATGTTGGAACTGGATGGCAGTGAAATTGTGTCACTTGATTTTCTTCTATACGAATTTTTTCCGAAGTAATCTCGATTTGTCCCTTTGGATAACTAATCGCTCCTCCATCCCAAGAAGTTTGTGCTTTTAGTAGTTCTTCGGCTGAAACTCCGTTAAGCAAAAACACAAATAATAAGCACCACTTCAGTATAAAAGTTTTCATATATATTTTTAATATTTGAATGTCCGCTTTGGATCGCAAGCAAACATTATATTCCAATGAGATTCAAAGCGGTTTTACTACAGCCGAGTGTTTTTGGGGTAATGTTAGGGGCATAAAGATTAATGTGAATACCTTATCTTTATATATTTCAATAAGATAGATGTGATTTACGGTAGTCGCCGCCACGCTGGGCTTAAAAGGCGCTCTGGCTCCACCTCAAGTCATACATTTTGCGACCCTGTTAAAGCCTGCTGAGATTGGTGCATTGTTACGTGCCATCGACAGCT
>CAZAWQ010000268.1:0-28560 GCA_964488585.1 uncultured Roseivirgaceae bacterium | reverse complement strand
AAAGATTTAAAGAATCCAATAACAACAGGCTACCCACATACAACAACATATCTGGTCACACTGTATCTGAATAATTTACACCATTTATGCAAACCGAATGTAAACCGGCAATAAAAAAAGGAGCCACAAATTAATGTAACTGCTTCATTTTTAAGCGGTCTGGACGAGACTCGAACTCGCGACCTCCTGCGTGACAGGCAGGCATTCTAACCAACTGAACTACCAGACCGGATATAAATTCTTGGAATGAGTTGCGACCTTCCCGAGTCCTCGGGACAGGCATTCTAACCAACTGAACTACCAGACCCATTCAAGTTGCGATTAGAAATTAAAAATGAATAAATAGCCAAGAGGCAATTGTTAATTGTAAATTTTTAGTTTCTAATTGCAACACTTTAAGTGCCCTTATGGCTCAAAAGTGTTGCAAATGTACCTGCATAAATTATCTTATGCAACCCATGTTATTAAATTATTTAAATTCGTAATCTATTGCCAACAAGCTGTAGGTTAAAAGAATTTTAGTTCTAAATTTGTCCTCGTAATTAAACGATCCATGCTTTTGGAATTTGAGAAACCGATAGCAGAATTAGAAGCCAAACTGGCTGACATGAAGGATCTGGCGGCCATCAGCGATGTAGACGTAAGCGAAGCCGTAAAATCCTTGGAAGGGAAAATCAAAGAGCTAAAACTGGAAACTTTCAGCAACCTTACCCGCTGGCAGAGAGTCCAGTTGTCACGCCATGCTGATCGTCCCTATACCTTAGATTACATCAACGAGCTTTGTAATGAATTTATAGAATTGCACGGCGACCGCAATGTTGGCGATGACAAAGCCATGATTGGCGGTTTTGGTTCTGTAGATGGCCGAACCATCATGTTTATTGGTCAACAGAAGGGGCGTAAAACCAAACAAAGGCAGATGCGGAATTTTGGCATGGCCAATCCTGAAGGTTATCGTAAGGCCCTCCGACTAATGCGACTGGCTGAAAAATTCAAAAAGCCCATTGTTACTCTGATTGATACCCCGGGAGCCTATCCGGGTTTAGAGGCCGAAGAAAGAGGACAAGGCGAGGCCATTGCCCGAAATATCCAAAGAATGTTTTTGTTAAAGGTACCTGTGATCTGTATAATAATTGGCGAAGGTGCTTCCGGCGGTGCTTTGGGTATAGCTATTGGGGACAAAGTGCTGATGTTGGAAAATACCTGGTATTCAGTAATCTCTCCGGAATCGTGCTCTTCCATTCTATGGCGGAGTTGGGATTAGAAAGAACAGGCCGCCGAAGCCTTAAAACTTACTGCCCCGGACATGCTAAGAAACAAACTGATCGATGGCATTATCAAAGAACCAGTAGGAGGGGCCCATACTGATTTTCCTTATATGGTGAAAAAGATCAAGAGGACCATTTTCCGTCATATTGATGAACTGAACAAGTTTACCCCGCAGGAACGTATAGCCCAGCGCATTGAAAAGTTCACTTCGATGGGCGTGGTGAAATAGTATCAGAATTAACCCAGCCAATGTTACGCATTGTTTTTTGTTGTTTCATTCCGCTATTACTTTCTTATTCTGCTACCCTTGCACAGAATAGTGACAAATTGCTTAGGTCTGGTAAATTGCTCTATCAGGTGAACTGTGCCAGATGCCACGGCATGTTAGGAGATGGCGGCACGGGTCCTGGCTTAAGTCGCTCCTATCTTCCAAGGGCCTCTACGGACGAGAAGCTGGCAAATGTGATCGCTAACGGCATCCCGGGAACGGGAATGCCCTCTATCTGGCTCCTGACAGAAGTAGAAGTAGGAAAGATTGTGAAATACGTGAGGTATCTAGGTCAGAAAAAGGAGCATGTCTTAGTTGGCAACGCTGATAACGGCAAGGATTTGTTTGACAACAGCATCTGTACTACCTGTCATATAGTGTCCGGAATAGGTGGAAGTCTGGGACCTGAGCTCACCCGCATTGGTTTGAAAAGAGGGCAAGGATATCTGGCAGCTGCCATATCTCATCCTGGAAAAAGCAAACCAGTGGATACAAATGGGTTTTATCAATTCCTGGTGGTGAGGGTTGAGTTAAAAAACGGGAAAACTATTGAAGGAATTCGTATTAATGAGGATACATTTTCTATCCAGCTAAAAGACCATTCCAATCATTTGTATTCCTTTAAAAAAGAACAGATTCTGTCAATTGAAAAGATCAAGGATTTCAGCCTGATGCCCAGTTTTATTGATCAATTCAGTGATAGTGAAATAAATGATATTGTAGCCTATCTCACCTCACTTGAATGAAAAATTATCTGATCATTATAAGCCTTCTATCAGGCCTTTTTCCTGGTTGTGGTGAAAAACCTTATTCGGGTCCGGTTGAACAACAAGACGGTCCTGCTTACACTCAAGGTTACGTTCCTTTTGAACGGATCCTGTCCGCTTCCGAAAGACCGGCAGACTGGCTTACCTATTCAGGTAGTCTTTCAGGCCACCGGTACTCAAAACTAGATCAGATCAACACCAGGAATGTAGTTGAACTTCGGACAATGTGGGTTTACCAAATGAACACAATGGCACCTGTTGAAACATCTCCTATTGTTGTTGATGGTATCATGTACGTAACCGAACCTCCTAGTAAAGTCATTGCCATTGATGCAAAAACAGGCAATATGTTATGGAAATATGATCCACGCATACCTGATGATGTATTATTTCTTGGTTTTCCACCAGTAAACCGCGGTGTAGCAGTTTTGGATGAAATGGTTTATGTGGGCACACTCGATGCCTACCTGGTAGCTTTGGATGCTAAGTCCGGAGCTGAAAGATGGAAGGTAAAGGTAGCTGAAAATCGATCGGGCCATGCGATTACCGCTGCTCCGCTTATGATAAAGGACAAAGTAATCATAGGAATTAGTGGAGGAGAGGCTGGAATTAGGGGCTTCCTGGATGCCTATGATGCTAAAACTGGAGAACGTGTTTGGCGTTTCTACACGGTACCTGAAAAGGGAGCGTTTGGTAATGATACCTGGGCGGGTGATAGCTGGAAAACCGGAGGTGCACCAACCTGGCTTACTGGCTCCTATGACCCTGAACTTAACTTGCTTTATTGGGGTACGGGAAATCCTGCACCGGATTGGAATGGTGATTCCAGAGCCGGCGATAATCTCTATTCATGTAGCGTGCTGGCCATAAACCCGGATACTGGGGAACTTGAATGGTATTTTCAATTTACTCCTCATGATGTCCATGATTGGGATTCTAACCAGATCCCGGTATTGGTTGATGCAGTATTTCAGGCTCAATCCAGAAAGCTCTTGATCATGGCTAACCGGAACGCGTTTTACTATATCTTGGATCGGGAGACTGGTGAATATCTATTTTCTACACCTTATGCAAAGCAAACCTGGGCCTCAAAGATAGACGAAAAGGGTCGCCCTGTGGTTCTTCCCAATTCCGAACCCACTGAAGAGGGCATCTTGGTATACCCTAGCTTACAAGGGGCCACTAACTGGTTCAGCCCTTCGCTCAGTGAGCGTACTGGACTTTTTTATGTACCGGTACGTGAAATGGGAGCTCTTTATTTCAAAACTGATGTTGAATATGAGTCCGGAAAATTTTTTCTAGGAGGAGGTGAACAAGCCCTGGACGGAGATGAGGCTAAAGGTTATATTAAGGCACTGGATGTGACTACCGGCAAAGAACAATGGGCTTTTGACCTTCATTCACCTCCTTGGGCCGGTGTAATGGCCACTGCAGGTGGTTTGGTTTTTGGCGGTACCAATGAAGGGAATTTTTTTGCACTTAATGATGAAACCGGTAAACGAGTCTGGGATTTCCAGTTGGGTGGACCCATACGTGCTAATCCAATATCATTTATGGTTGACGGCAAGCAGTGTATAGCTATTTCAGGAGGAAATGCCCTTTTTGTATTTAGTTTGCCATGAACAGAAAAGAAAAAGGTGAATTTCCTTTTGCTGTCATATTATGCTGCATTGATTCGAGAGTACCGGCTGAACTAGTTACCAATTCAAACAATCTCCCAATTTTATCGTATAAACTCTGACTGAGTTTACAATGTAAATTAACAGCATATGATTTATAACGGAAAAGAAATTGAATTCCCAGCAATAGCACAGATAAGTTTCTTTAAAGTAATAGAAACTTTGGAACAGATGGCCAAGGATATAGACAAGAATGCTGCCAACTATGCCCAAAATCTTTTACAGGAAATAGAAAAATACCCGGAACTAAGAGATGGCTTTGAGGATTTAGATAAGCTCACTAAATATAAAAAATCAATTCAAAATATAAGCCGTGTGCTATTTCCGGATGCTCTTTTAACTAATGAAATTAAAGCATTAACCCCCCCGTTTCATTTTGAGCCGATATACACTACTTCCCGGTTTGACAATATTGTGAAAGCTTCAGGAGAAGATTTTTCATATAAAATGAAAGACATCGATGCAGACACTTTTTACCTGTATTGTTGTTATTTTATTTTAGGAAGTTATTATGGATACCCTATTCAAGGAGGTGGGGGTATGAAAATAGAAATTCTTAATAAAGACCAAGGTCTGGTGCGTACCTATAAGATGGGAATCAATGCAGATATGACTGAATTTATTCCAACAAAACATGCCTTGGATATTACAGCTGAAGATTTCGAAGAACTGGTTGATAATTTTGGGGACATTAAAATTTGGAAGAAAAAATTCCCTCCCAATAGTTGGATCATGCGCGGTGTTAACATAATAAATTTGGTGGATATTACTTTGGACCAATCCTTGGCATCCATTACCTCCAATTTGTTACAAAAAAATACCGACACTTTTGAAAAAATACAAGGAGGCGTTAGAAGTATGCTCAACAATTCCAAATTGGATATTGGTGTGCTCACTCTGGAAAAAAATAAGCTTAATCCTTTGAATTTAGAAGAGGTCAAGAGCATTTTAATGAAGAGGGATGAGTCCTTGAACTGCGAAACAGAAATGTGTGATTACACTTTTGGACAATTATTCCATAAGAAGGAACCACTAGTGATTTCAGATGTAAATCGTTTTCATGAAAAGTCAAATAGCTTTATTTCTAACCGACTGATGTCGTTAGGGATAAAAAGCTACATTGTTACTCCATTGATTCATGAAGAAGAGCTCATTGGGTTTTTGGAGTTGGCGGCTTATAAGAGGTATGAACTAAGCAATGCTACACTTTCCAGCTTGAATAATATAGTACCGATTCTTGCCATGGCACATAAGCGTTTTAAGATAGAAGCTCAGAACCACATCGAAGCAATTATTCAACAGGAATGTACTACCATTCATAATTCGGTGAAGTGGAGATTTGAACAGGAAGCAGAGAAATTCATGTACAAACAACATCACAATGAGCAACCTGTATTTAAGGATATCATTTTCAATAACCTGTATCCTCTCTATGGACAAATGGATATCAGAGGTTCATCTGTCAGACGCAATGAAGCAGTCAGCACCGATCTTATTAAGCAGATCAATAGCATAAAAAAGATATTGAAATCTGCGTTTCAGCAAACAAGAATGCCTGTTTATGAAGAGTTGATCTTTCGATTGGATACTTACAAATCTGAACTTAGGAAAGGACTGTCAGCTGGGAGTGAGCATAAAATACTTGGTTTTCTTAAGTCTGATGTTTATCCGGTATTTGATCATTTGAAAAAAAAGGATGTCAATCTGAAGAAGATGGTAGATCAATATGATACTCTATTGGACCCGGACCTGAAAACGTTATATGAACAACGAAAGAAATATGATACCAGTGTAAACCTGATCAATCAAAAGTTGGCCTCATATCTTGACAAAAAACAGGTTGACGCTCAAAAAATGTTTCCGCATTACTTTGAACGTTACAAAACTGATGGTGTAGAGTTCAATATGTATATCGGCCAGTCTATTTCCAAAGATGAGCAGTTTGATACTATTTATTTACGGAACCTCAGAATATGGCAGTTGGTTGTAATGTGCGAAATGGAAAATGAGTTCAAGGCAATGCAAAAGGACTTGTATATGCCTTTTGAAATAGCTTCGCTTATTTTGGTTTACAATACACCATTATCGGTGCATTTCCGAATGGATGAGAAGCGGTTTGATGTAGAAGGAGCTTATAATGCCAGATATGAGATTATTAAAAAGCGAGTAGACAAGGCCCATATCAAGGGAACAAATGAAAGGATAACACAACCAGGTCGTATTGCGATTATCTATTCCCAGGAACAGGATGCAAGAGAATATAGCAAGTATCTTAATTTCCTCACCGCCAAAGGACATTTGAAAAAGGGATTTGAAGATCTGGAAATTGAAGATCTTCAGGGAGTGACTGGGTTGCGCGCTTTAAGAGCAGAAGTCTCTTTCACCGGAGGACTCTCCGTTGATGAGCTTATTGAAGCAATTGAAAGTAGTTCGTCAAACTGAATAGCTAACAAATAGGTGCATTGAACCAAACCAAAGCCCTGGCATTATTGGTGCCGGCGCCATGGCCCTAGTAGGCGGCATCATCTATGTTAAATGCATCTGCATCAGTCCTCGTTCATCACATAATTTTTTAAAATCACGTTCATCCATTTTGTTCACTGACTCAATTTCAGTGAACCCCATACTTTGAATGGTATCCAGGGTCTCTGCCACGCCCTTGGGAAAACTGTGGCGAAAAGAATAGGTCTGAACCCCCAGCGCCCCTGTATACAAAGGCACTTCAACTACCGATTTTTCAGTTTGAGAACTTTATCTTGATAGATTCATTTTGTTGTTCATCTATAACCATTAGATTTCAGGAAAACTTCTCATTATGAATCTACAGGTAATTCATACCGGCAATTTTAAATTGGACGGAGGCGCAATGTTTGGAGTGGTACCCAAAGTAATTTGGCAAAAGATAAACCCCGCTGATTCAAACAATCTATGTACCTGGTCCATGCGTTGTCTGCTGGTTGAAACGGGGTCGCGCTTGATTTTAATTGACTGTGGCATTGGAGATAAACAAAGTGAGAAGTTCTTTAACCATTACTATTTACACGGGGATCACACCCTGGAGGGGTCCATACAGGCAGCTGGTTATAGCACAGATGAGGTAACAGATGTTTTCCTCACCCACCTGCATTTCGATCATTGTGGGGGAGCTTTGAAAAATGGTGATAACGGCGTAGTCAAATCGACTTTTAAAAACGCTCGTTACTGGTCCAACCGCGATCATTGGCAATGGGCCATTGCGCCGAATGGCAGGGAAAAGGCCAGTTTTCTTAAGGAAAACATCATTCCAATTGAAGAAAGTGGCCAGTTGAACTGGGTGGACATTGATAACACCAACTGGGACCTTTTTGAAATCATCACTGTTGATGGTCACACTGAAAAACAAATGCTTCCTAAAATTCGATATAAGGGGCAAACGCTGATATTTATAGCCGACTTATTGCCATCAATAGGGCACCTGCCTCTTCCGTACGTAATGTCCTATGACGTAAGGCCTCTGGTTACCCTAAAGGAAAAGGCTGCCTTTTTGCAAAAGGCAGCTGACGAAGAATACATCTTATTCTTTGAACACGATCCGGAGGTAGAATGTTGTACCCTAAAACACACCGAGAAGGGCGTCAGCGTGGACCGGATCTTTAAACTAAAAGAAATATAATGAAGCGCATTGGGCTGGCTTTATCTGGCGGTGGTGCCCGGGGCATTGCTCACTTGGGGGTGTTACAGGCTTTTGACCACCTGGGTATCGAGATAAGTGCCTTGTCTGGAACTAGTTCCGGAGCCATTGCCGGCGCTTTTTATGCCAGTGGAGTGGCTCCTCAGGAGGTGTTGGAAATCATAAAAAAAACCAAACTGCTTTTGTTTGTACGTCCGGCAATCAGCATGACAGGTCTACTTAAATTGCAGAAATTGCAGGTGCTATTTTCCAAACATTTGCCTTTCCATTCTTTTCAGGAGTTACCAAAAAAATTAACCATCAATGCTACCGACGTAAAAAAGGGCGAATCTAAATATTTTGATGAGGGAGATTTGATACCGGCAATCCTGGCATCCAGTTGCATGCCGGTGATCTTTGACCCTTTGGTGATTGACGGTGTGTCCTATATTGATGGAGGAATATTAAATAATTTGCCGGTAGAGCCTTTGCAACCCACCTGTGATCTTATCATTGGTTCTCATTGTAACCCTGTCGACCGCGAATTTAGGGTAAAAAATGCCAAAGCGCTTTTGGAACGGACTTTTTTGATGGCCATTCGAAATAATACTCTGCATCGTCAACAACAATGTGATCTATTTATTGAGCCACCTGCGTTGGGAAAATATATCGGATCAGATTTTGATAAGGCCTCGGAAATCTATCAGATAGGATATGATTATACCATGGGAATGAAGGATAACATATTGTCCCTCAATAATAAAAAATAACAAAAGACAAATAAATTCCAAGCTTCAAATTCCAGGCATTAAACTGTCAATCCCTAAATTCGGTTGAACATGATGAGGTTTGTAATTTGACTTTTGATCATTGTGATTTATTTGATTTTTGCTATTTGAGGCTTGAGATTTGTCTTAACTTGGTTTGGATTACCTGATTTCGTTTAATGTGTAGTTATCGTTGTATTTGATGATCAACAACTTGGATTTCAACCAACAGATCCTGCAAGGAATTCCCGCTCAGCTTCCTGATCTTAAGCCACGTGATTCTGATGTAAGTCATGCCCCTGGTCGTAAAGCTATCCTCACAAAAGAAGAAAAGAAACTAGCATTGCGTAATGCCCTGCGATATTTTCCTGCAGCACGTCATAAGGTGCTGGCTCCTGAATTCGCCAAGGAATTGGCAGACTTTGGCCGTATTTACATGTATCGATTCCTTCCTGAGTACCAGATGCGCGCTCGCCCAATTGATGAATACCCCGCCCGGTGTAAAGAGGCTGCAGCCATCATGCTGATGATCCAAAATAACTTAGATCCCAGAGTGGCGCAACACCCTCATGAGCTCATCACCTATGGTGGCAATGGAGCGGTGTTTCAGAATTGGGCACAGTACCTTTTGACTATGCAGTATCTGGCAAATATGACTCAGGAACAAACACTGCATATGTACTCCGGGCACCCTATGGGTTTATTCCCCTCAAATTCAAGAGCTCCAAGAGTGGTAGTCACCAACGGCATGATGATTCCCAACTATTCAAAACCAGATGATTGGGAACGCTACAACGCCTTGGGGGTTACACAATATGGACAAATGACTGCCGGGTCCTACATGTATATTGGTCCGCAAGGAATTGTGCATGGCACCACGATTACCTTAAAAAATGCGGGAAGAATAATTGGCTGCCAGGACCTCGGTGGTAAGGTATTTGTTTCTTCCGGGTTGGGAGGAATGAGTGGCGCTCAGCCTAAAGCTGGCAATATAGCTGGGTGTATATCGGTGATTGCTGAAATCAATCCCGATGCTGCAAAGAAAAGGCACCAACAAGGTTGGATAGATGAGCTGATCACAGATATGGATCATCTTATTGAGCGAATTATTCAAGTAAAAGCCAGCCAAGAGGTGGTTTCCCTGGCATGGATAGGTAATGTGGTAGAACTTTGGGAGCGCCTGGCTATAGAATCCATTAAGGTTGATTTGGGTTCTGATCAAACCTCACTGCACAATCCCTGGGCTGGCGGCTATTATCCTGCTGGATTGAGTTTTGAAGAATCCAATCAGATGATGGCGAATAACCCGGATGCTTTTCAGGTCAGGGTCCGGGAAAGCTTACAACGACAGGTAAAGGCCATTAACAGCTGTGCGGAAAATGGTATGTATTTTTTTGATTACGGAAATGCTTTTCTACTGGAAGCCTCACGGGCAGGTGCGGATATTACAGATGGTCAAGGACAGTTCAAATACCCTTCTTACGTACAGGACATCATGGGGCCAATGTGCTTTGACTATGGATTTGGACCTTTTAGGTGGGTTTGCGCTTCAGGAAAACCTCAAGATTTAAAGTATACAGATCAATTGGCAGCGGATGTTTTAAAATGTCAGCATGAAAACGCACCTGAGCAGATACGACAGCAAATTGTTGACAATCTGGAATGGATCAAGGCTGCGGAGGGGCACCAACTAGTGGTGGGATCACAGGCGCGTATTTTATATGCAGATGTGGTAGGTCGTACTGAAATAGCCCTGGCATTCAATCAGAGTATCAAACACGGTCATGTGGGCCCTGTTATCCTGGGTAGGGACCATCACGATGTATCTGGAACAGATAGCCCATATCGTGAAACCTCGAATATTGGTGATGGATCAAAATTTACCGCTGATATGGCTGTACACAACGTGATTGGAGACGCTTTTAGGGGAGCAACCTGGGTATCCCTGCACAATGGCGGCGGAGTGGGCTGGGGTGAAGTGATTAACGGGGGATTTGGCTTACTGCTGGATGGTACTGATCAAGCCGCCACCAATGTAAAAGAAATGTTACTCTTTGATGTGGCTAATGGTCTTGCACGTCGGGGATGGGCCCGCAATGAGGGAGCTATATTGGCATCTGAAGCAGCCATGAAGATGGAACCGAACTTACAAATCACCAAACCTCACCTGGCTAATGATGACCTGATCGATAACATTATCAAATAATTGTTAATTTTGACCCCCAAAGTAATACTATTTGAAACTCATAGCACAATTTAGTTTTTGGCTTACAGGTTGGAAGAAGGTAGGTCGATATCCTGAAAACACTCCCAAATCGGTGATGATCGCCGCACCACACACCAGTAATTGGGACTTTTTTTATGCCAGGGCCGCATTTTTCTTATTAGGAATACCGGTTAGGACTACCATTAAAAAAGAGGCCATGTTTTTCCCCATGAATCTGGTGCTTAAACTATTTGGCGTTATTCCCGTTGACCGCAATAAGCAGGCAGGAGGCCTTTCCAGGAAGAGCGGTATGGTAGATGCCATGGTTCAATTATTTGATGAACGCCAGGAATTGGTGATTATGATCACTCCTGAGGGTACACGGAATTATACCCCTCGATGGAAAACAGGCTTCTACCATGTGGCCAAGCGTGCTGGTGTTCCCATTGTACTGGGATACCTTGATTACCAGAAAAAACATGCTGGAATCGGCCCAATAGTATATCCGGGAGAAAGCATCGACGAGGACATGCAGACTATAATGGACTTTTATCGAGGTGTAAGCGGTAAATATCCGGAAAAGGGTGTAAAGTAAGTTGTGATATTTTTGATTTCCTCAAGATTAATGTATTTTGGTTTTGTAACCCTTTTGTGTATTTTAAAAGGGCAATAACCAAAATGATCATGAAAGACATAAGAAAGATTCTTGTTTTATTAGTTACATGTGGTTTATTCATTGGAGCGCAAAACGTTCAGGCACAAGCCTCAGAAGGGACCTTCCGTGTGGGAGTACATCTGGGCTTTGGCACTGATATTTCATCACTTGGAATCGGTGCCCGTGGAGATTACGCAGTGACCGATAAAATTTTGATCGCCCCGGATTTTCTGTACTTCTTTGGGGACAGCAACTTAAGCTGGTTCGATATTAATTTTAACGGGAACTATTTATTTGAGGTTAGCAATCCGGATATTATCCCTTATGTATTGGCCGGCTTGAATATTGCCATTATTTCTGTGGATTACGATGTACCTGTTTTCGGTGAATTCAGCAATAGTTTTACTGAAGTAGGATTCAACCTGGGTGGGGGTGCAGATTTTTTGGTAGGCACGATAATTGTTTTTGGGGAACTGCGTGTGGGGCTAAGTAGTTCCACTCAGCTTGTGTTTATTGGCGGAGTCAAATTTCCGTTGAATTAAGTCATTGAATATAAACTATTTATAATCATGTAATTAAATTAAAATTTTAAATACTGATTGCAAATTCAATTTAAAGCATTTCAATACCCTGACTCTAATAGTCGGGGTTTTTTAATGTGTTGGATTAAATGTTTAAGGAAGATGATAACTAGTGATGCGCAATAATGTAGTTCCTGTTGGGAGACCGGTTTTTATCATGTAATTCAGCTAGCAAAAGTACCCAATGATCTCAAACTGAATCTTATTTTCAAAAAGGGTTGTGGAATGTGTAACTTTCGTGTTAAACAAACTACAAAATAGCAATTGAGAATATGAAAAGAATATTTTTTGCAATGCTTCTGAGTAGTTTATTTTTTGACTTGGAACATGCCCAGGCACAAAGCATTGATGGAGCCATTCGGGTAGGAGGTCATATGGGCTACGGAACCAGCATAGAATCTTTTGGAATTGGATTGAGAGGAGACTATGCTGTGACAACAAACATTTTGATTGCCCCGGACTTTATGTATTTTTTCGGGAAGAATGATTTTGTGGATGTCAACTGGTTTGATATAAACTTAAATGGACACTATCTGATCGAAATCAATAACCCTGATCTGGTGCCTTACGTTCTGGGAGGACTCAATATAGCCATTACCTCCTTGGATTGTAATGATCTACCGGGGTCGGCATGCGAAGCCAATAGTGACACCGATATTGGCTTGAACATCGGAGGGGGCATGGATTATTCAGTAGTAAGAATGACCATGTTTGGTGAACTCAGGCTAGTAGTTGGTCCAGCTGATCAATTGGTATTTATCGTTGGAGTTAAATTTCCATTGAACTAGTCTAATCAAGAATTTTCAAGCCTTTCCATTTGTAAGATTATTTTATAACTTACTAAGGCTGCATTAATGACTTCTCGGAAACCAGCATGGAGACAGTGTGATTTATTTACCATGGATTCAGGGGTGGGTCAATCGTGTAGTTTGTACCGCTGGATTTTAAATTCTGGCAACTACGGGTATGCTGTTTTTTTGCATTTTGGGTGCCTGTAGCAACTCTGATAAATCCAACACCAACAAACCAAAAAAAACAATGAGGAGCGGATTTTAAGTGCCGGCAAAAACTGGATGGGTACACCCTATAAATTAGGGGGAAACACAAAAAACGGAATAGACTGTTCTTGGAAGAAAGATATTGGAAAATGAAATACAGATCTTCAAGACGCTTAATCAATGAAAACGGAAACATCCAGAGTGATGCACAGTTTGCCTCGCAATAGTATTAACTGATTATAGTCTCCCCACCAGGCGCCGCTTGAGTCATGGTCAAATCGATCTGTAGTTTTATTTTTAAGATCCTCGGTTGGAAAATAACCGGTAAGCTGCCGGACTTGAAAAAATTCATAATCATTGTGGCTCCTCATACCAGTAGCTGGGATTTTCCCTTGGGTGTGCTTGCCAGGGAAATTATCGACCGTGATATACGATATTTAGGTAAAAAAGAATTGTTCAAGCCACCTTTTGGGTGGATTTTCCGTGCTCTTGGCGGTTATCCGGTCGATCGTCAGCAAAGTCAATCAACAGTTGATCGGGTAGTGGAGATTTTTTATGAGCAGGAGTCTTTTTTATTGGCTTTAGCACCTGAAGGCACTCGGTCACAGGTTACAGAATGGAGAACCGGTTTCTATCATATGGCAGTAAAGTCTGGTGTACCTATTCAAATGATTGGCATGGATTATTCACGAAAAGCTATTGAGATTTTGGAATTATTTTATCCATGCGGAGATATTGAACGGGATATACCAATCATTCGGGATAGCTTCAGCAAATTCAGAGGCAAAAATTCGTAATTCGTAATTCATTCAGCTACTATCCAGGAGTTATGCACAAATCGCTGCCATTCTACCGAAAGCAGATCTACCTCTGGATCGATCAACGTCTCCAAAGGTGATCCATTTAGGCTGTACTTAGAATCAACATAAATTTGCAGGTCCGTGATGTCTTGTTCGGCGTATGTTCTTGCCAGATACTGGCTAAACTGCCAAATCATGTCAGGATGCCCTCCTATTTTATGGGCTTGCTTGGTGGTTAAATCTTCATTGGGGAACACCTTCCATCTATTGCCGGTATTTTTATCTACCAGATTAAAACTGACTGTTCCGGTCTTGAAGCGTAACATCATCCTCCAGGCCATTCTGTGCCCTTCCTCGGTCTGGAATACATCTCCTTGGATAAAGCGGTGTCTAACAGGAAGCCATAGCTGTATGACAAAATAAACCACCAATATAGGGTATAGGGCAGAACATGAATCGCTCCTGTATTTGGGTACCTCTGTAATATATCCGGGAATATGAGGTTGCCATAGGTATGTAGGAAAGAAAAGCACCAGTACTGCCAGCATCATGTATGGGAAAATTCCAATTCCGAAAACGATGGAATTGAACAGATGGAATGCTATGGATACAACTAGGCCAAATTTCCTGGTCTTGGGCACATACATTAAAGGAATAATTGTAAGATCATAAACGATACCTCCATAAATAACCAGCATTTGTATCTCGTGAAGTTGTAAAAGGCTGCCTACCGCTGGCCAATGTGCTTTACCGGAAAATGCCATGGATATAAAATCACCCTGTAACCAACCCGGATATAGTTTGGCTAAACCGGCATAAGTGAAAACAATAAGTAGCTGCCACTTGATAACTTCAACACACCATCTCGGACAGTTAATGGCTAATTTTCCTGAGTCCATCCCAGAGTCAATGGAAGCATTCCTGTGTGCGGGAACCAACAGCATAAGCAAGCACAGTAGGATAAGTAGGTAATAGTGATTGTTATAATTGGTTTTTTGCATCACGTAAGTACCCCACCACAACAAAGTAAACAGCCCCAGGCTGTATCGATAAAATAATCCAACCATAACCATCAAACCCAAAACACCCATTAATCCATAATAATAATACATGCCATTTCCTGAGAGTGGCTGCAGCCATTCGAATCCTATAAAGCTGAATGTGAACGTAGGTTCAATAAAGGCCCTTCTAACCCACCCTGTGAGGATTGCACCAAACGACTCTACCGCAATCAATAGTCCGAAGGCCATTCGGAAAAGAACCAAAGAGGTGTTGTCCACCGGTTGCTGTAAATGATTATGAAGACGATTTATATTCCTTTTTAATTCCATCTGCCAAAAGATATAATTTTTATAGCTTTAGATGAACCATAAAAACATGATTTGAATGAATTTGCTTAAATGGCCCATTTTTCTGCTGATTGTTTTGCTTCCGACCCAGTCGATATCCCAAGACTTGATTGCCAACGATGAACAGGTATCTGGATTAACTCAGAATAAACATTGGCAATATGGGATTATGGGTGGGTTTCTTTTTAGTACCATTGAAGGTGATTTGACCGATGACCATTCTTACATAGGAGATTTTAGTGTGGGAATTTATGGTTCGATACAAACATTTTCCCCACTGGGTTTAATGATTGAGCTCTATTACGCTGGACTAGGGACAGGATTTGCCAGTATTGGTGATTCGAAACTTCACCTTAACTATCTGGTGTTGCCAGTGATGTTTACTTATGAGTTCCAGCCGAAACTCAGCTTGGGATTAGGCCCCTATTTGGGATATTTAATAAATGCCAAGGATCAGGGAGATGATTTTGAAGAAGACATTACCGATCTGATCTCGAGTTTGGACGTAGGGGTTAAAATTGCCTTGTACTTCCAGATAGTTGAGGCTGTTAGTTTGGGAGTATCGTTTAATCGAGGATTTATAAATACCCAAAATGGAGAAAGAGTTAGTTCTTTTAAACAATACAATCAAAGTATAATGTTTACAACTTCTATCAATTTGACCAAAATACTCAAGCATTCACCAACTCACTAATTCACTCATTCACTCACTAGGCATGGATCCTCACGCTAAAGGCTGGTTGCGCAAATACTGTGAATTAATTGATTCAATGGAAAACAGCGGGCCAGGACTGATTCATCCGTCACATTCAGAGCGGGATCTCTACCGTCTGCTTCAATCCTCTGGTATCATGTATGGCCATCCTGTAAGTGAAGCAACAAATTCAGGCTTAAAAATTAACCACTTAGATCCGGTAGGCCGAATGAAATTGATCTTTGCTGAATCTCTGATCTATGCCGGGAGTTGTCATCTTGAGGAAAGTCAAACTTCCATTGCTCATGATGGTATCACAGAGCAACTAATACCCGAAATATCCGACTATTTCTTAAATCTCTATCCCAATTTATACCAAGGAAAAATTACCAGTTACCTTAAAGACTCTTACTATTTAGCTGAAAACCTTATCGACAAAAGGGTTACCATACAAACATCACTGGTCAAGAACTATTTGGCAAACCTTTTTCATAATAGCTTGCTTTTTCTTGATGTTATATTTTTTGGAGAGTGGGTGGGTAGTTTAGGCTCATCATCACCAAAACGAATACGGAAAGAGAAGGAGCAGATGCGGTTGACCATCCTGGGTATTATGGCCTTGGCAGCTCAGGCGGATGATAAACTCCAAAAAGAAGAGCGAGCACTTTTTGAATTTTTCTTGCAATCAGCGAATCTTTTCCCTGATATGGAAAAAAAAGCCAGATCAGTACTTAGCAACGTAAAGGGTCTGTCTACAGTAGATGTTCCCCAGGTGGACAGTTGGATATTAAGAAAGTACTTATTGGAAATGGCCATTCTGGTCACACTGGCAGATAAAAGAATGAATGAAAAAGAACAGAGTTTTGTAAACGAGATTGGGTACAAATTGAAACTCTCACCCAATGAAATATCGGAAAGTCAACTAGCGGTAGAAAGTTTTGTACTGGAAAATTGGTCAGCAATGCACTACTTATTGGGGAAAGGTGATGTAGAAAGAGTAGGTAATCGCTTTTTGGTGAGATTTAAGGGGTTCCTCAACAATAACAAGGATTATGTGGTCCAAGAAATAAGGGAAAGCAAAGAACTATTTCATCTATTAGGTAAGAGTAGAACTAATCATTTAACTGTGTCCGAAAAAAAGATTGTAAATGAGCAACTTATAGATATACTAAAGACTATCCCTGCCTTTGTAATTATAGCCTTGCCATTTACATTCATTACGTTGCCAGTGCTACTAAGTCTGCTCCCAAAGTCAGCCTTTCCCAGTGCATTTCATGAATAGGAACTAAAATCAAGGGTAGAGGTTTTTTAATTGGCATGCATTATCTATATTGAGCGCTTTAAAAAAAGCAATTAATACATGCAAATAGGCATTATCTCCGAACCTTCGGACAAGCGTGTGGCCTTGGTACCCGATGTGATCAAGCAACTGATCGAAACTAAGAACAATGTGCTGGTAGAATCAGGTGCAGGTTTGCAGTCCTATATTTCGGATCAGCAGTTTGAAGAGAGTGGAGCCAAGGTAACTACCAGGGAAGAAGTATTAAATAATGTAGATATGCTGGTATCTATCTATAGGTTTTCGGAAGAGGTATATGATGGTTTGAAGGATGATACAGTAGTTGTTTCTTTATTTCAACCTTATATTGAAGGTAATGTATCTAAAATGCTGTCAACCAGAAATGTAACTGCATTTAGTATGGACATGATACCTAGAATTACCCTGGCCCAATCCATGGATGTGCTATCTTCTATGGCGTCAATTGCAGGTTATCGTGCTGTATTGGAAGCTGCCAATAATTTACCTCGTTACTTTCCTATGCTTACCACTGCAGCCGGTACCATACCACCAGCTAAAGTTTTAGTACTAGGAGCTGGTGTAGCGGGACTACAGGCCATTGCTACCGCCAAACGGCTGGGGGGAGTGGTAGAGGCTTTTGATACCCGCCTGGCGGCAAAGGAGGAAGTGGAAAGCCTCGGGGCTAAGTTCGTGATGGTGGAAGGTGCCACCGATGATAAAGAAGCTGGTGGGTATGCGGTTGAGCAAACCGAAGAGTACAAACAAAAGCAACAGGCGCTTATCCAGGAGAAAGCCTCAAAAGCAGATGTCGTCATAACTACAGCACAGCTAAGAGGTAAACCGGCGCCCTTGCTGATCACTGAGGAAACTGTCAAATCCATGAAACCAGGAGCTGTGATTGTAGATTTAGCCTCATCGACTGGCGGAAATTGCGAACTTACAAAGGACAATGAAACCATTGTCGCCCATGCGGTGACCATTATTGGTAATTCAGACCTTGCTCAACAAGTGCCTATGCACGCCAGCCAGTTATACGCTAAGAATACATTCAATTTTCTTAAAGTATTGATATCAGAAGACGGTACGCTCAATTTGGATATGGAAAATGAGATTATAAAATCAAGTTGTATTGCCCATAATGGGCAGGATCTTTATTTCAATTAACGATTAAGAATTAAAAATCAGGAATTGACAACTCATAATTCATCATTTATCATTCATAAATAACAATGGATCTTTTTTATCAATTAATCGGAGAGAATCTGACCATGATATATATCCTGGTCTTCATAATTTTTCTTGGGTCAGAAGTGATTTCCAACGTTCCAACGGTACTTCATACTCCGTTGATGTCTGGTGCCAATGCCATTAGCGGGGTAGTAATCATTGGAGCAGTAATCCTGATCCGACAAGCTAGCTCAGAGGATTATGTCATACTTATTCTGGGCTTTTTCGGAATTATGCTGGCCATGATCAATGTAGCGGGGGGATTTGCTGTGACCAATCGCATGCTTGAAATGTTTAAAAAGAAAAAGAAATAACTTTTAAATAAATACGCTTTGGAAGGTACCATCACCAATTTTGCTTACCTGATCTGTATCGCACTTTTCATCATTGGACTTAAAAAGTTGAGTCACCCTGATACCGCCAGGACGGGAAACCTGCTGGCTGCCGCAGGAATGATCGGAGCGCTAATAGTTACTTTGATAACTCCATTACCCGGTGGAGATAATAATTACGGTTGGATTGCTGGCGGTATATTAGTTGGAACAATTATAGGTCTGGTGGCAGCAAAAAAGATAAAAATGACCGCCATGCCGGAAATGGTTAGCTTATTTAACGGATTGGGAGGCGCCTGTGCCATGTTGCTCTCCATTGTGGAATTTTATAACCATCCGGCAGGTGAGACACTATTGAGCGGACAGATCATAACCACCTTTTTTGCACTGTTTGTGGGGAGTATTTCATTTACCGGAAGCTTAGTGGCTTACGGCAAACTGGATGGATTCTTGAGAGACAGCCTGGTTCCACCAGCTCCTAAGGTGGTCAATATACTGCTTCTATTAGTAATTCTGGTGGTCAGTGGTTATACCATCATGCAGCCTGAACTTAATTTTAACTATGTAATGTTGGTATTAGTTCTTAGTCTGATCTATGGAGTCACATTTGTTACCCCCATAGGTGGCGGAGACATGCCGGTAGTAATCTCCTTACTAAACTCATTTACAGGCCTGGGTGCGGCCCTGGCGGGGCTTATATATGGAAACCAGGTAATGATAGTTGGTGGGGTGCTGGTAGGCGCTGCTGGGACCATACTGACCATGTTGATGTGTAAGGCCATGAATCGTTCACTATTGAATGTGATAATTGGAGGGTTTACGGCATCGGGAGGAGGTACTGTTGACAGCGGGGACCAAGTTGCTAAAATCGCAACCTACACTGATACTGCTATTATGCTCAAGTATGCTCAGAAAGTAATTGTGGTTCCTGGCTATGGAATGGCGGTGGCCCAGGCACAGCACACGGTGCATGATCTGGAAAAGACATTAGAAGAAGAAGGGGTGGGTCTCAAATACGCTATTCATCCCGTAGCTGGCAGAATGCCAGGGCACATGAATGTGTTATTAGCCGAAGCTGATGTTCCTTATCCCAAGTTACTTGATCTGGATGAAGCCAATAAAGAGTTTGCCAGTACAGACGTAGTGTTGGTGATTGGTGCAAATGATGTGGTCAACCCTGCCGCTAAAAACGATACTGCCAGTCCGATCTATGGCATGCCCATTCTGGATGTGGAACTGGCCAAGAACGTAATCGTCTTAAAACGTAGCATGAACCCTGGTTATGCCGGCATTCAAAACCAATTGTTCTTCGGAGAGCGCACTCGTATGCTGTTCGGAGACGCAAAAAGTTCATTGAGCAAGCTGATCGAGGAATTGAACAACGTCTAGCTCCGCTCTTGAAATAATCCGAATTAACGATCTTAACTAAATTTTTGATACAATACTATAAGTATCTGGTAAACAGATATTTATTTATTCGAAAATAATTGAATCAATTTTTGCATTTTTCAAATAATTTCTGCTTTTTAGTGAGCTCAATTTTAAGTGCTTTTATTGGTAGGATCATTCATTAAACCATAAACTGTAGTTTAATATCTTACGAGTAATAAAAAGTCGAAAATTGAAGGAAATCCATAAACCTAATGAATTAAATTTGGTAGTGATGAAGAAGTTGGTATTGATGAGTAAAGATAAGAATAATTAAAAAGCAGGTATATGGCAAGTACGTCTAAGAGATTAACGAATTATCAGCAAGATTTAGATAATTTAAGAATTTACAAGATAAAGGGGGTTGACAAAACTATAATTGCAAGAAAAGGGGGCCCCAGCTCGGAGGAAGTTAAAACTGGTGAGAATTACGCCGAATTACGCAAAAATCAACAAGAATTTTCTGCAGCTTCGAATTTGGCTAAGGCCTTGAGGCACTCTTTGCCAAAAAAGATGGCCAAGATTTGCGAACCTTATGTTTCTGGTAAATTGACTGCTAGATTTAGAAACCTTGCCCAGTTAAGTGGAGGTGACAAAGGTAAACGTCCTATCCTTTTAAGTGAAAACGGTAAAATCCTGGAGGGATTCGATTTTAATTCCAATGCTCCATTTAAAAAGACTTTTCCCAATAATATTATGGTGATGAATGGCTCCAACTACGGCCAACTGATTTTACATATTCCTTCATATACTCCCAAAGATGACCTGATTGCTCCAGACAATGCCACACACTATCAATTGTTTTCTCATCTATTGTTACTATCTGACTATATTTATACTAAAGAATCGAAAGAATATAATCCTTGTGCCCCTGAGGTACATGCTCGAAACAGCACTAAAGAAAACCCCATCCATCCAATCATTAACTACCCCGAAGAAAGCACTACCCAACAGCTATCTGTGTATAATGGAGAGACCTTGCCGAGTGACATTAGATTGCTGTTGATACTTGGAGTGAAGTTCTATAAATACGACAACCTCAAGTATATAGATCTTCCTAGCAACAGTTCCATGCAGATTATCAAGGTAATCTGACACTATTCAGGGGTTGGGCACCAACCGGACTCATTCAAACAAGATTCTTGCCTTCCAAATAAATTATTCCTTTAAGATTAACTCTTTGAGCTAATTTTGGTACAATGGAGTAGATATCTGTACTATTATTTATGACAAAGAGGCAAACGATAATTGTAGCTGTAGGGGTTTTAATTATCATGTTAGTAGCTGGAGGGTTCTTTGCTGGCATGAAGACAAAGCCACCAAAAATGAACCTAAAACTTACTCCAAAGCAGGTTAATACCATTGCGGTAGTATATTCTGACATTGATATCTACATTACCACTTTTGGGAGAGTAGAGTCCTCTCATCCCATTGATCTGATTGCAGAAGTTTCCGGTAGAATATTGCCTGGTCGGGTCCCACTAAAAGCTGGCCAAGATTTCACGAAAGGAACTCTGTTGTTTAGAATTGAAGACTCCGAGGACAGGTTGGCTCTAAAATCTCTAAAGAGCATCTTCCTAAAGGATCTGGCGACAATTTTGCCAGACCTAAAAATAGACTTCTCTGATGCCTACCCTCGATGGAGTGTCTATTTTGAAAGCATCGACATTGATAAGAGTTTACCACAATTACCGGAGTATAAAACCGACAAAGAAAAGATCTTCCTGGCCACCAAGAACATATTCAGCAGCTACTTTAACATAAAGCGTGCAGAAACTAACTTAGGTAAACATTTGGTGTATGCACCTTTCTCCGGTAGCATCTCGGATGTCTTATTTGAACCAGGTGCCTATGTAAATCCAGGGAACAAGATTGGGCGAATTATCAGAAGTGGCAAACTGGAACTAAAAGTGCCTGTTGAGACCTCTGATGTGAAGTGGATCAAGATGGGGAGCAAAGCCAAAATTTCAACTGAAGATGGATTTCTTTCATGGGAGGGCCGGATCCAACGAATTGGAGATGTAGTCAATCAAACTACCCAGGCCATCGATGTAATGATTGAGATTCTGCCAAATGAAAATAGAGTTTATGACGGACTTTACCTACAAGCGGTTATTCCAGGTGCAACTATTCCCGGAACCATGGAAATAGATCGTAGTGCCGTTTATAACGGCTCCCAGGTATATACAGTAGAAAACGACTCGATCTTAAAAGTGCAAGAGATACATGTCCACAGACTGAATAGTACAACAGTGGTTTTTAACGGGATAGATGAAGGAGAGAAATTAGTAATCGAACCTTTAATCAATGCTTATAACAACATGATCGTGACCACTAAAACTGCAACTGATTAACCATCAATGGAGCATACATTAAAACAAATGGTAGGGCTGTTTGTCAAGTACAAAATACTTGCGAACATTGTCATTGCTGTTACGATAATATTTGGTCTAATTACCCTGTTTAACACCAATCTATCGTTCTTTCCTGAAATAAAGCCCAGAAACATCACCATTCAGGTAGTATACCCCGGTGCGTCACCTCAGGAGATGGAAGAAGGAGTAACCCTAAAGGTGGAGGAGGCCATTCACAACATTGTAGGGATTGATGAAATTCTATCTACTTCCTCAGAAAATGTGGCTAGTATCAATGTGGTGACTTTGAAGGCATATGATATTGATGAAATCTATACCGAAATTAAAAATGCGGTAGATCGCATAAACTCTTTTCCCCAAGGAGCTGAAAGACCTATTATTTTTAAACAAAAGCCCCAAACAACTGCCCAATGGTTAGGCCTAACAGGGGATGTGGATAAGTTTACATTAAAGAGGATGGCTGAAGATATTGAGGACGACCTGCTTGCTTCTAGCCTGATATCACAAATAACCATAGTGGGTCTTCCGGAAATTGAAATCAGCATAGACGTTTCTGAGGTTAATTTGGCAAGGTATAGCTTGACCTTTGACGATGTTACAAAAGCTGTCCGCAATACCAATCGGGACATTTCAGCGGGAATTATCAAGACGGAGCATGAAGAAGTATTGATCAGGTCAAGGGCTAAGCAAACCGAAGCTGATCTTATTAGTGACATTGTGATTAGGTCTAACCCTGATGGCAGTAATCTGTTGGTAAGAGATGTAGCCCAGGTGACGGAACGTTTTGCTGAGGTCCCTAATCGTTCCACATTAAATGGTGAACCAGCGGTATTTATACGCGTTGATAAGTTGGCCGAGGAAGATTTAATGGCCATTTCTGAATACGTAAATAACTATGTTAAAGAATTTAATGCCAAACAGTCCGTAGTAACCCTGGAAGTATCCTACGATTTTATGGATATGTTAAGAGAACGGCTGGTGATGTTAATGTCAAACGGCGGATTTGGATTGCTGTTGGTGCTAATATCCCTGGGTTTGTTTCTTAGTTTAAGACTTTCATTCTGGGTAGCTTGGGGCATACCCTCTTCTTTCTTGGGTATGTTCATTATTGGCAGTTTCGTAGGAATTACTATTAATATGCTTTCCCTGTTCGGAATGATACTGGTAGTAGGTATTCTGGTAGATGATGGAATTGTTATAGCAGAGAACATTTACAGTCATTTCGAAAAGGGAAAGAATCCATACCGGGCCGCGGTAGATGGCACTGTTGAAGTAATGCCGGCGGTTTTTGTTTCCGTAACCACCACAATTATTGCCTTTATACCATTGCTTTTGTTAGAGGGTGGCTTTGAATTCCTATTTGATATGGCCGTGGTGGTGATTAGTAGCCTGGCGTTTAGCTTGATTGAAGCTTTTTTTGTACTACCGGCACACTTGGGAACACCTCATGTTTTACGCTCAAAGAAAAAAGCTAACCGCATTCGTAAGTTTATGGATGGTGGGATAATCTATGTTCGGAATGAAATATATGGAAAAGCGTTGCGTATTACCATGCGTTACCGACTAATCTCTATGGCTTTCCTGCTTGGTTTGTTTCCATTGGTCTTTGGATTGGTAGCGGGAGGAATAATTAAATCTACGTTTTTCCCTCGCATTCCTTTTTCCGGCTTTAGCGTGAATCTGGTATTAAAGGCAGGAACACCTGAAAAGAAGACTGAGGAAATTATACAGAGGTTTGAAAGACAGGTCTGGGAATTGAATGAGGAGCTAAAAGAAAAGTATCCGGGAGAGGAGGATTTTATAAACTACACCTTTGGGGGTCTGGGAAATACCAGCGATGGCTCGGAATCCGGAGGTCATGCGGGTTCAGTGCAGGTTTTTCACCGCGATCTGGATGGTGATCCTATAGACGGGTTTGAACTGGTAAGCCTGGTAAGGAAAAAGATAGGTGAGGTACCGGAAGCTGAAAAATTAACGGTTGGAGGATTTATGCGTTTCGGAAAACCAGTGTCTGTTCGTCTACTGGGAAAAAACATGGATGAGCTGGCAGCTGCCAAAGAATTTTTAAAATCCGAACTTAAGAACATTCCTGACTTAAAGGACATCCAAGATGATATTTCTGTAGGAAAGAGAGAAATTGATATTAGCCTGAATCAACAAGCCTATTTTCTAGGACTGACTCACAATGAGATTACCAAACAAATCCGCCAGGGCTTTTTCGGTGAAGAGGTTCAAAGGTTGCAGAAAGGAAGTGACGAGGTTAAAGTATGGGTGCGATATCCAGGCAAAGATAGGGTAAGCATCGGCCAGTTGGAACGCATGAAAGTTAAGGACTACAAGAATAATACTGAATATCCGATCAGCGAACTGATCAACTACAAAATAGAACGGGGCGTTTCTTCAATCAGACATTATCGTACCATCAAGTCGGTAAATGTTGAAGCGGACCTAATAGACCCCTATGCAGAAGTACCTCCCATCATGGAACAGGTAAATACCCAAATCATACCAGAGTTGTTAGACAAATTTCCAGGGGTGAAAATCGATTTGGCTGGTCAGTCGAGAGAGAGCTCTCGGGCTCAGGCCGAGATTGGAAGCTATTTCGGAATGGCATTTTTGGTGATATTCATTGTTATTATTCTAGCATTTAAGTCATTTTATCAAGCAGTTATGGTAATGTTTATGATCCCGCTGGCTTGGCTGGGAGCAGTGGTGGGCCATGGTATTCAAGGAATTCCAATTAGTTTGTTAAGCGCCTGGGGTTTGGTTGCCCTGTCCGGGGTAATTATCAACGATGCGGTGGTTTTTTTGGATCGTTTCAATCGCAATATGAAATCTGGGCAGTCGTTGTTCGACGCTGCATATCAGGCCGGAATTGCCCGTTTCAGGCCCATTGTTTTAACATCAATCACTACCGTTCTTGGTTTATTCCCACTACTGTTGGAAGGGAGTTTTCAAGCCCAATTCCTGATTCCCATGGCAGTTTCTATTGCCTATGGCGTATTGATAGGCACGCTGATTATTATGCTGTTTTTCCCTGTAATTATTCTAATTTTCAATGATATCAGAAGAGCTGCCAAGTGGCTTTGGACTGGTACTAAGCCCGATCCGGAAAGTGTTGAAAGAGTTGTGATCGATATGCAGAAAGAACATATGTTTGATGCAGAAATTGATGTATCACAGAATCAAAAAGAAAGGGAGATAACTGTATAGCCAATGAAATCTACAGTACTTATTGCTTTGTTTGTTTTTCTGATATCCGGGGCTATATTGGCCCAGGAACAATTGAGCCTGTCAGATGCCGTACAGATAGGCTTATCCAACAATTTTGGCATTCGTATTGAACAGGTCAATCAGGAAATAGCCCGCAACAATAATACCTGGGGAGAAGCGGGGCGGTATCCTTCGATCAACATCAGTGTGGACCAAAGTAATTCAATTACCGATATTGATAACCCGGCTTCATTCCTTCAGGGACAAATAAGGGCCAATAATCTGAATCCTGTTATTGCCGGTCGATGGACCATATTTGATGGTTTCTCCGTAAAGATCAACAAGGAGCGTCTGGAATTGCTCGAAGAGCATAGTGATGGTAATGCGGAGATTGTAATAGAGAATGCTGTACAGGCCATCATAGTGGCTTACTACACGGTATTACTTGAACAAGAGCGTACGGAAGTGCTGGAAGAAGTACTGACCCTGTCAAGGGATCGGTACAACTATGTATTGATCCGAAAGGACCTGGGTGCTGCAGTTACTTTTGATATTCTACAAGATAAAAATTCCTATTTGACTGATTCATCCAACTATGTTCTACAGGAGTTGATCTATGAAAACTCGATGCGCAGTCTAAATCTATTGTTGGCAGAAGAATTGACTAAAAGATTCCTACTTACCGGTAACCTGGATAGTCAATCACATGCCTACAACTATCAGGATCTATACGCAAAAATGACTGAGAACAACAGTAATTTGCGCAACCAATTTATAAATCAGGAGTTATTACGGAATACCTACGCACTAAGCAAGGCTAATCGTAGTCCAAGTTTGGATATGAATTTTGGATATTCTTATTCCAAGAACTGGCAGGACCTGAGCAAGGCCAATTTTGGAAATGAAACAGGACCTCCCAATGTTATCAAATCAAGAACCACCAACTATTTTGCCAATTTCACCCTGGCTTTCACCCTGTTCGATGGAGGTAGAATTAAGCGGCAGATAAAAAATGCCAGAATTCAGGAAACTATGGGGACCCTACAAACGGATGAGTTAAAACTCCTTCTGAACAACGACCTGTTAATGGCCTACGATCGTTACAATGTACGAATCAAGTTACTCCTCATTTCTGGTGAAAGCCTGGATAATGCTTCTTTAAACCTTATGTTGTCAGAAGAACGTTACAAAAATGGAACTATTAATTCTTTCAACTACCGGGATATACAAGTCAGCTATCTTCTGGCTGCTTTGCGTAACCTGGAATCAAAATTTGATCTGATTCAAACGGACACGGAATTGTTACGACTCACCGGAGGGATATTGGATACTTATCAGTAGATCTCAAATCTCAAATCTCAAATCTCAGATTTCAGATCTGAGATTTCAGATCATTTGTTTATCTTAGGCCATATGGCCAATTCCAAAATACTAATCGTAGATGATGACCCGGCATTCTGCTTAATGCTGGCTACTTTTTTGGAAAAGAGTGGCTTTGAGCCAACTAAAGCCCTTTCCGGGAAAGAATGTTTGTCAGCTTTGGGAAAAGCTTCTTATGATCTGGTGCTGACCGACTTGAGATTACCGGATATGACAGGAATTGATGTATTGAGAGAAATCAAATCCAAACTCCCGGGAATTCCAGTGATACTCATGACTGGTTATGGGGAAATTAAAACCGCTGTTCAGTCGATCAAGTTAGGCGCGTATGAATATGTAACCAAACCGGTTAATCCCGATGAGATATTATTACTAGTCAATTCTGCCCTGGAATCTATATCAAATACTACAACCAAGGATCATTCGAATGGGGGAATTGAATACCTAACTGGAAAGAGCACTTATTCTATTAAGTTGGAACAATACATTGATCTGGTAGCACCTACCAACATGTCGGTGCTCATAAAGGGCGAAAGTGGTACAGGTAAAGAGTACGTTGCTCGTAAGATCCATAAAAAAAGCGCCAGGTTTGAAAGCGTATTTGTAGCTTTAGATTGTGGAGCTCTAAGTAATGAATTGGCTGCCAGCGAGTTATTTGGTCACGTTAAAGGATCATTTACCGGGGCGGTAAGTGACAAAGTTGGACAATTCGAAATGGCCAATGGCGGCACCTTGTTTTTGGATGAAATCGGTAATCTTAGCTATGAGGTACAAATTAAGTTACTGAGGGCGCTGCAGGAAAAGAGTATCAAAAAAGTGGGCGGAAAAAATGAAGTGATGGTGGACGTCCGGATCATTGCTGCTGCTAATGAAGATCTTCGGGAGGCGGTAACCCACAAAGGGTTCAGAGAGGACCTTTATCACAGATTAAATGAATTTACTCTTGATATACCTGCCTTAAGGGAGCGGGATGAAGACATCGATTTATTTGCAAATTACTTCCTTGACAGTTCCAATCATGAACTTAATAAACAAGTATCCAGGTTCAGCCCATTAGTGATCCAGGTATTTCATTCATATTTCTGGCCGGGCAATATCCGTGAAATGAAAAATGTCATTAAAAGGGCTGTGTTGTTATGTACAGGGGATGAGATCAATGAAGACCATCTCCCTTCGGAGATCCTGTATCAACCGGATTCACTAAAGCAGGCGACATCCGGTGATCTGAGAAAGCAAACTGAATATCAGGAGCGGGAGATTATTCTATCAACTCTGGAGAAAACCCGCTACAACAAATCAAAAGCCGCGGAATTGTTGAGTATTGATAGAAAAACGCTGTATAATAAGATGAAGCAGTATGGTATTGAGAGCTAGTAGGGCATGGAAAATGCTGGATTTTCCTTACCGCAGCTATCAGCTAGTTTTTACCTAGCTAATTCATTGATTTCTTTGTTATTCAAAATGTGCAGCTCAGGTTCTATTGCAACAGCATTTATCATCGCTTTACCAATATTTGTAGTATTAGTAGCCGAACTTGGAAAATACTTCAGAATGAGATAGACTGGACTAAATATCATATAAATTAAAGAATACCAATTTGTCCCTGACTTAATACCTCTTAAC
>CAZAWQ010000267.1:0-1883 GCA_964488585.1 uncultured Roseivirgaceae bacterium | reverse complement strand
CTGGAAAAGGGATCCGCCGCGTGATGTACTAATGCCGCTACCCCCATGCCAATAATAGGTGGGATACTTGCCAACCTGGTGCCCAGGCCAAGAACAACCAATAAACCACAAATTCCTTCTGCAAATGCCGTCAATACCAGGGAAGTTTCCTCACCAAGCCCTATCGGATCAGCAAATCCAAATTCCCCATTTAGAATTTTTCCCAATTTGGGTATACCATGGGTCATTAAAAAACTTCCTGAAATTACCCGAAGCAACAATACCGCAAAGTCAACTGGCGCCTTGCTAAGATTAGAATTGAGCAGTCCTTTTAACATTAATTTTTAGGTTTATCCAATTCGGAAACTATAGAAAAGTACTGAGTCAAAAAAACATTTCGGTATAAATCGTAATCCTGTAGAAGTTTTGGATTTATTCTCCCCTTTCGCTATTATCTAAGATCAAAGGCTAATAATGTTACCATGTTCAATTTATCAGTGACTCTTGAAGACAGTGCGAAAAGACATCCCGAAAAAACTGCATTTACTTATTTAGACACTACCTTGAACTTTGAACAACTTAATAACACTGCAAATCAAGTTGCCAATGGCCTTATTGAAAAAGGGATCCAACCAGGCGACAAGGTAGCTATTAGCTGTCTCAATTTGCCCTATTTCCCAATCATCTACTTCGGCATACTTAAGGCAGGAGCAATCGTAGTGCCTTTAAGCGTCCTTTTAAAGGATAATGAAATTGCCTACCACTTAACGGACAGTGATGCGAAAGCTTATTTTTGTTTCAATGGCACAGATCAATTGCCAATGGGCCAAATGGGTTTTAGCGGGTTTAACAGGGTATCGACCTGTGCGTATTTTTTTCTGATCATGCCTGAACCTGATGGACCATCTGCTATTGAAGGGACCGAGACATTCGATGCACTTATAAACGAACAACCGGTAACCATAGATACATATCCTACCAAGGCGAGCGATACTGCGGTCATCGTTTATACTTCAGGCACCACTGGGCAGCCAAAAGGAGCAGAATTAACCCACATTAACCTTTTCCTGAATGCAGAGGTGACCTTAAAGTTTTGCAATACAAAATCAGAGGATGTGCAACTGATCGTGCTTCCCCTGTTTCATATTTTTGCTATGGTATTACTGATGATCGCTGGAATATACAAAGGGTTACACAGCATTTTGTTAGCTCGTTTTGATGCAAACGCCAGCCTGGCATTAATGGAAAAGCACCAAGTAACCATCTTTGCCGGAGTACCCACAATGTACTGGAGTATGATCAATTGTGATTTACAGGGATTTGACCTTAAAGCTATTTCGCGTTCACTTCGGATAGCACTATCCGGAGGGGCTTCACTGCCTTTACAGGTTCTAAAGGATTTCAAGAGAATATTTGATGTACCCATCCTGGAAGGATACGGGATGTCAGAAGGATCTCCAGTAGTTACTTTTAATCAACCGGAAGTTGGTTGCAAGCCTGGATCAGTAGGAACCCCGATTTGGGGATTAGAAGTAAAACTCATTGGCCCGGATGGTGAAATAGTTCCTTCCGGCGAAAAGGGTGAATTGCTTTTTCGGGGCCATAATGTCATGAAGGGATATTACAAGCGACAGCAGGCCACCAGTGAGAGCATAAAAGATGGCTGGATGCACTCTGGCGACATTGCTGTAAAAGATGAAGACGGATTTTTCTATATAGTGGATCGTACCAAAGACCTAATCATCAGGGGTGGAATGAATGTGTATCCCAGAGAGGTGGAGGAGGTAATGATGAAAAATCCTGCAGTTTCTCTAGTAGCCATTATTGGTATCCCGGATGAAAAATTGGGTGAAGAAATTAAGGCCTTTGTAGTTTTGAAAGACGATGTATCTATTGAAGAAAAC
>CAZAWQ010000266.1:0-3255 GCA_964488585.1 uncultured Roseivirgaceae bacterium | reverse complement strand
AACACCCCGGTCCAATTCCAACCCGGAGCCTTTGAGGAATTCGATATTTGGACTGACTCCTACAGTGAGTCCCACGTATTGGCACTCAATTGATTCACCGGATTTTGTAATTATTTCTTTTACCCGGCCATTATCACCTGCAATAATTTCTTTCAATTCTGTTTCTTTACGCAAATCGACGTGGTGTTCAACTATATGACGGCCTATCAGAGAGGCTTCTTCAATTGGCATGACCACATCCCAGAACTCTTTTTCCCTGATAAGGAGATCTACCGATATATTTCTGGTCCGCAGCATCTCTGCCATCTCCACCCCAATTAACCCTCCACCAACTATAACGGCTTTTTGAATATTCCGGGTGTTTTCTTCCATAAGCTCAAGGTCTTGGTAACTATACAGTCCTTGAACGCCAGGTAAATCCTGTCCTGGCCAACCAAACATATTGGATTTGGATCCTGTTGCAATAATCAGTTGATCATAGGAAAGATACTCTCCGGTGGATAACAGGAGTTGTTTTTCTTCTGGTTTTAACTCCTTAACCCAGGCACGACGCAATTGGATATTGTTCTTGATCCAAAACCAGTCTTCATAGGGTTTGGTATGCTCATAGGTCATATGACCCATATAGATATACATTATGGCGGTACGGGAAAAAAAATGATCGGTTTCACCGCTAATTACCACTATCTCGTCATCACCCAGTTTTCGTAAATGCCTGGCGGCGGTGATACCCGAAATACCATTGCCTATAATGGCTATTTTTCTCATAAATAAGTGCTGTCCCGGTGATTTGATATTAGGTCCTATAACCAAAATCACTTGGCTTTAGTTACATAAATTTAATATAGTGTCAATTTAATGACAAAATAGATAATTTTCATTCTAAAGGGCGGGCGGGGTTTGTCTCTTGGTGCTGGCTATCTGGTGCTTTACAAATGGGTATACTGGTAATATTAAATTAACCCAATTAATTTGTAATTTGTTCTCATGACCCAATCCAGTCAACTTACTGCCATAATGCCTGCCCGCCGAAGTATCATCATAGGCGGGTTCACTACTATCAATGAATTAGCAAAATCGTGACAAATTAAGAATAACTTCGTGTTATTGACCTATTTATTTGGTGTGATATTGTTAAAGATTCAATATTTTTATAAATTCTAATGAAGCCTTATTCGTCAAGTTGTACTCTTTTGATTGTTGGCCTGATACTCACAGGCGCGTTGGTTTCCTGCAATCAAAATAATGGTCCGGGAATAACCCAGGACCTGGACGCGGAAAAACTATTCACATTCCAGATTTACCCCTTGCTTGAATCCAAATGCTTTGCCTGTCATGGAGAAGATCAAAAGGAAATCGAAGGGGATTTTGACATTCGCACTTTGAAAGGAATGTTAAAAGGCGGCGAATCCGGTGAGCCTGCTTTGTTTCCCGGCAATGCTAAAGCAAGTCCCATATATTTTGCTGTTAGCCGAGAAGATGAAGACTTTGCTATGCCTCCTAAAGACAATGACAAGTTGTCTCAAGGTGAGCTCAATGACTTGTTTGCCTGGATAGAAGCCGGCGCTCCCTGGCCCGGTGAAAAGCGACGACAAAATTTAATTGCTGCAGGGGGTTGGAATTATTACGGAAAGGTAGCAGTGACAACCAGTGACGCGCTTACTGAGTCGTGGGCTAATAGGAAATACAACCCCTCGGAAATATGGGCTTTTTATCCACTACGCGACCATGCTGTTCCATGGGAATCAGTAGACAATGATAGCAGCCTCAACCCAATTGATGCGTTTATTTATCAAAAACTCCAGGAATACCAACTGGAAGGGGCACAAAAAGCAGATAAACTTACCCTCATAAGACGAGCCACATATGACCTTTTAGGGCTCCCTCCCAGCCCGCTGGAAATCAAAGCTTTCATAGAGGATAATTCGCCTGACGCTTATGTTAAAGTAGTGGATCGTCTGCTTGAAAGCCCTCATTACGGCGAGCAATGGGGCAGGCATTGGTTAGATGTAGTAAGGTATGCTGATAGCGATGGATTTGCTAATGATTATAAACGCCCAAACGCCTGGCGGTATCGTGATTACGTGGTTCGAGCATTTAATGACGATAAACCCTACAACCAATTTGTTTTGGAACAAATTGCAGGAGATGAATTGGATCCGGAAAATCCAGAGAATTTAATTGCTACGGGGTTTTTGAGAATGGGACCTTGGGAACATACTAGTATGAGTGTAGAGGCAGAAACTCGTCAATACTACCTGGACGATGTGACCAATGCGGTAGGAGAAACCTTTCTGTCACAACCATTGCGATGTGCGCGTTGCCACGACCACAAGTTTGATCCAATTCCTACAAAGGATTATTATCAAATACAGGCAATATTTGCAACCACCCAATTTGCCGAAAGGCCTGCACCATATCTTGAAGCCGAAAACACCGGTATGCTTCCTGAAGAAAAGAAGAGAGTGTTAGACCTGCTTGATAAAGCGAAGAAAGAACAGCGAAGGGTTAATCAAAAAGAGGAATACTTCGCCAGAAAATGGATGGAAGATCTAGGCATGAAATATGTTCCAAAAAAGGAACGTCGCTTAATGCCCGAAAATCAAAAACCACCGATATACTACGGCCTGACCAACCAGGAACTGGGCTATAGGAAACTTCTTCAAAAGCGGATACAGCGTTACAGCAGGGAAATGGATGGCTATGAAGGCCTTGCCTTCGCTGTTTATAACGGACCTCGTCGGGTATTGAATAGTAACCGGATACTTAGAATGCCGGAAAATACCGAAGGCAATCTCGATGATTCCTTTATTTTAACAGGTGGGTCGGTCTATGCACCGTCTGATAAAGTATCCCCGGGTGTATTAAGCGCCTTGTCCTCCCTGCAGGATAGCCTAAAGAGTCAGCAGTCTCAATTCACACTCGATACAGAGATTTCGGATAACAGAGATCTCAGGCGACTGGATTTTGCCCGTTGGGTGGTAAACTCTGAGAACCCTTTAACTTCCCGGTCAATTGTCAATAGGGTGTGGCAGTACCATTTTGGAAAGGGAATAGCAGAAAACACAAATAATTTCGGTGTCACTGGTAAGCAACCTACTCATCCCGAACTCTTAGACTGGTTGGCTATGAATTTTATGGAGAATGGGTGGTCCTTAAAAACCCTTCACCATCTTATTATGAATTCGGAGGTATATCAGAGAAGCAGCAGCCATCCAAACCAGCAGCGATTGTCCTTAACAGATCCCAACAACA
>CAZAWQ010000265.1:0-1873 GCA_964488585.1 uncultured Roseivirgaceae bacterium | reverse complement strand
TTATACGGTAACATCCTCAAAAGCTATCCCCAAAGGAAGTGCGGAAGTGAAGCTTGAATTTGCATATGAAGGTGGAGAGGACCCCGGGAAAGGAGGAGTCGCAACTATTTATGTAAATGGGGAAAATGTGGCAGAAGGTCGAATCGAAAAAACGATACCAGGTATTTTCTCTGCCGATGAAACTGCAGATGTTGCAAAAGATGATGCCACGCAAGTAGCAACCTCCGTATTCAAAGACGCGAAAGATTCTGAATTTACTGGGTATGTTAAAAAGGTGGAAATAAGGATTCCTGAAAAATGAACTATAATAAAAATATTTGTGGAACCGAAGATGTTGCCCTATTTCCCCTCCAAAGGAATGTTCACTATCATGAAGGTTAGACACGAAGCTTGGAAGGAGAAATATCCCGACAAAGAGCAAGCCCGCGGTACGCCTTTGACAGGTATCGAGAATGCTCGTCCTGAAACCAAGGCCGCTTCTCAATCCCAAGTTGATCCCGAGAAATTACCGTTCAAACCCCAAGGGTTCATTAAAAATCTGCCCGGCTGGGAGAACCTCGATGACAAGTGGGGGTCTTGAATAACGTTTAACAAAGCGATTTATTAGAAGTTGCCCGGGTATTTCAGAGTATTTAGAAATGTCCGGGCATTGTACTTTACAACTCCGATAATCGGGATGATTTATTTCAAATGAGTTTCAGAATCTTAATTCCGTTCACAATTATTTGCTTTATTACTGCTTCTTGCAGTTTTGATGAAGAGAAACCCTCTGATGCTATAAGAAGCTCTAATAAAGAATTATCTGATAAATCTCGGAATTCGGAAGAGACTTTAGATCACAATCAAAGTCAGAACAACAAATTAGAAAGTACAGACGGTATGGTTTGGATTCCTCCTGCAGACTATATGATGGGTGCGAACGATGAGCTAAAAAGGCCTGATGAGCTTCCGAGGCACAGAGTAATTTTAGATAAATTCTTGATGGATGAGACAGAGGTGACTAATGCACAATTCCGTAAATTCGTCAAAGAAACCGGATACGTTACAACAGCAGAGACGAAGCCTGATTGGGAAGAGCTTAAGAAGCAGCTCCCTCCTGACACACCGAAACCCGATGATAGTGTGCTCGTCCCAGGCTCATTAGTTTTTGTTCAACCAAGAGGCAGAGTAGACCTTAACGATTTCTATAATTGGTGGTCTTGGGTTCCCGGAGCCAACTGGAAGAATCCCACAGGCCCTCAAAGTTTGATTGAAGGTCTTGATGACCATCCCATTATTCATGTCTCCTGGTATGATGCGAATGAATACTGTACATGGGCCGGAAAGCGACTTCCGACCGAAGCAGAGTGGGAATGGGGTGCTAGGGGTGGACTAGAAGATAAGGCTCATCCTTGGGGTAACGAGGCTATTGAAAACGGAAATGTTAAAGCGAATATCTGGAACGGTAATTTCCCATCTATAAACACCGGGAGAGACGGATACGTGCAGACAGCTCCTGTAAAGTCTTTCCCTCCTAATGATTATGGCATCTACGAGATTGCAGGTAATGTCTGGGAATGGACTGCAGATTGGTACCGACCTGATTATTATGCAGCGGTTAATAAACCGGGGGGGATAAAAAACCCAAAAGGGCCTGAAGATAGCTTCGATCCGATTGAGCCTACTGTGCCCAAAAAAGTTCAAAGAGGCGGGTCTTTTCTCTGTAATGAATCTTATTGCTCCGGTTACCGTGTGGCGTTTCGTATGAAAGCGAGCCCCGACACAAGTCTTTCTCATTCTGGTTTTAGATGTGTCAAGTTCGACAAATAAGTCAACAATTCCAGTACCTGAATTTAGTCCAAATCACCCTTACGATCGGCTCACAATACCACTA
>CAZAWQ010000264.1:0-6133 GCA_964488585.1 uncultured Roseivirgaceae bacterium | reverse complement strand
ATTCTTCCGTTTCTTGTTTTAAAGGCCACCTTTAGTGAGTCAGGGACTTTTCCTACACTACCGTCTTCATTGCGGCTGGTATAGTCGATAGCTTGAATACAGCGACCGCTGGGGATATAGTATTTTGCAGTGGTAATTTTTAGTTGTGAATTATAGGTGAGCGGCCTGGTGGCTTGAACCAGTCCCTTGCCAAATGTTTTTTGTCCTACCAGAACCCCTCGGTCATAATCCTGAACCACGCCAGCGACAATTTCAGAAGCAGAAGCACTGCTGCTGCTGACCAATACCACCAAAGGCATTTCCGTGTCCACCGGCAGGTTTAGGGCCTTGTAAGTCTTGTTCCAATCGGTCATTTTTCCTTTGGTCCTTACCACTTCCGAACCCTTTGGTATAAATATATTTGACACGTTTACTGCTTCGTTTAACAGCCCTCCGGGATTCCCTCTTAAATCAAGAATGAATTGTGTAGCGCCTTGTTCCTTTAGGTCAACTACCGCATTTTTAACTTCCTTGCCGGCGTTGGTGGTGAAATCCGAAAGTTTTATATAGCCAATTCCGTCATCCACTAACCCGAAATAAGGTACGTTATCAATGGTTATCTTTTGCCTGGACATTTTAACCTCAACCAACTCAGACGATCCGTAACGTTTAACCGATATTTGTAGTGTACTCTTCGCCTGTCCTCTAAGCAACTTACTGATGTCTGTATAGGCTTTCTCTTTCACATTGATACCATCGACCATTATGATCTCATCTCCAATCTTAAGGCCTGCATTATGAGCTGGGAAGCCCTCATATGGCATGATAATCATATTCTTGCCGTTTCTGGTACCAATTAGCGCTCCAATCCCTCCGTACTGACCGGTAGTCATGGTTCTGTAATCTTCGATATCATCCTCAGGGATGTAGTTGGTATAAGGATCGAGAGATTCCAACATGGCATCGATTCCGGTCTTGATCAGTTGATTAGGATCTACGTCTTCTACATAATATGTGTTTACTTCTTTGTACAAAGTGGCAAAGATGTCCAGGTTCTTGGTGATCTCAAAGTATTTTTCACTGGGGTTGTTAAAGGCCCATAGAACACCAATGGCCAGGGCGGAGATCAAAAACAATGTGACTTTATTCTTGTACTTTCCCATATCATAAATGATTAGCTAATTATATCCCTTAAACGCAACAAAGACTGTTTTAGTTTTTCCTCTATGCTTTGATAGCTGGAAATTTCTTTGCCAATATAAATATAACCAATTAGCAAGTAAAACCCGGCTTGTTTGTTCTCTAAAACCTGTTTATGTAAGCGATAAGCCTCTTTAATCCTTCGTTTTAATTTATTTCGGTCAACGCTTTTCTTAAAAAAAAATTTAGGGGTTGATATTAAAACCTGATTCTTTTGCGTGGACTCCAGTGGTTTTTTCAAATAAACCACTTTCAACGGATAAATGGTAAATGAAGTTCCCTGTTCAAAGAGCTCCTCAATTTGTTTTCTACTGTGTAGTCTTTCCGACTTGGGAAATTTGTTCAATGCTGCCCGGTTTTACAGATAAAAGTAACATTTTTTGAAAATCCCAGGCAAATTGCGGGTTAAGATTACTTCAAATGAGTTCTTTCATCGGAAACCGTCAGCTTCTTCCGTCCTTTGGCACGTCGATTAGATATCACCGCTCTACCGCTGGCTGAGGCCATTCGGGCCCGGAATCCATGCTTATTCTTTCTCTTTCTATTAGATGGTTGAAACGTCCTTTTCATTTCCGTGAATTAAACTAATGGGCTGCAAAGATAAGCAGCATTTTTAAATTATGAAACATGTCTTGGGAAATCGGATTGGTTTTTTCACTTCCAGACCTTGGCTAGCCCAAAATGAGTTTCTGTTTCACTAATTGTTACGCATAAATTTCAGGCAAAATACCCGTTCCATCTGCGAAACCCTCCTCATCTGCTCCCATAATCTGTGCCATGGTTTGATATAAATTGGCTAAAGGAGTCTCTTCCTTAAAAATAATATTTCCACCACGTTTTATTTGACCTCCGCCCCCGCCAGCTAATATAATCGGCAAATTCTCCTCAGCGTGCCGGTGGCCATCTTTTAAACCTGAACCAAACATTACCATTGAATTGTCCAACATATTACCAGCTCCTTCAGGAATGGATTTTAATTTCTTCAGAAAATAGGCTACCTGCTCAATATGCCAGGTGTTGATTAATTCATACTGAAGCATTCGACGCGGGTCGTTCTGGTGATGGGACACAGAATGGAAACTATCACGCACACCTTCCAAAAAGGAGAAATTTCTGTTACTTGCAGCATTGCCAAACATAAAGGTCCCTACACGACTTGCATCACTCCAAAAACCCAGTGCCATAATATCCAACATTAGTCGGACCTTTTCGGTAATATCCAGGCCTGCTTCCAAATCTATATATTCATCGATTTGAATATCCATTTGTTTCAATTCTTTCTTAAGACCTGGACTTATCCCAGTCTCAAAGTCTTTCATTTGCACCTTATTTTCCAAACGCATTTCGACTGAACGGATGGAAGCCAAATATTCTTGCAGTTTATTTTGATCAGCAATACCCAGATTTTTTTGCAATGCCTTGGCATCTTCCAATACGGCATCAAGAATACTGGCTTTGAGTGGATTTTCAGGCTTTGCATTCTTGTTAGGGACCACCGTCCTGAACATGCGATCGAAGGCAAACCTAGGGTTAATCTCCTTGGCAGAAGGTCTGGTGGCGGATTCCCAGGAAATGTAGGATCCATAAAGGCGGGTAATACCCGTACTGGTACATACGCCGCTTTTCATTCGGTCAACACCATACACCAAAGAGGGGATAATAGTTTCCTTTCCTACTTTCCTTGCAATCTCTTGGTCAATGGACGGCCCTCCTACATTGACATTTGCCCCAATTGTTCGGGTAATTTCCATAGAGGAAAGGAAATTACCCGTTTTGGTATAGTGCCCTTCCACTCCCTTGGTAGAATGATGATTCATCAACTGTTGCAATACCAGCATGTCCTCCCGAAAGGGTTCTAACGGTTTTAGTATTGGGGACAACTGAAAGTCCGAACCTGAACCCTTAGGCTCCCATTTCCCGGGACACACCCCATTAGGAGCAAACAGGAATACTGCCCGTTTGGATGCCGCCATTACAGGACTGGCAAAAACACTGGATGGAACCATTGCTTCTAAGAAGGGGAGCGCAATACAAGCGCCCATTCCCTTGAGCATCCTTCGGCGAGGTATAGTCCAGTTTTTGCTCATAGTCATTAAGTTACCAATATTTTAGCTTACCTGCCAGCCAAATGCTGCTTGTTTCATCCCAGTCTTAACCAGCCAAACGTTTTCTAGGCACGTCTTTAGTATCGCTTTTCTTATATCGAAAAGGATAGCAATTTGTGATTTCCAGAATAAATTGTTCACTATTGAAATCTGTTTCCAGTAAGGACTCTTGTAAATGCCTAATAGTAGGAGTATCCTTAAATTGCAGGGAACGGCCTAATGCGAAAGACAGCATTTTTTTACTAAAGTTCTTGGCAAATAACTCCTTTTTGCCTAATAGGATTTTGCGTAAATCCGCCGGACCTTCGAATACTTCTCCAGATTCCATTATCCCTGAGGGATCTATCATTTCTTCCCCATACCCATTTCGCCATCTTCCAATGGCATCGAAGTTTTCCAGTCCTAACCCTATGGGATCCATGGCTTGGTGGCAACTATTACAGGAAGGATCTGCCCGATGCCTCTCCAATACCACACGCAAGGTCTCTTGAGGTTTTGTCGAATCTTGACTGACTTCTAAGTCAGGGACATCTGCTGGGGGAGGGGAAGGAGGAGTGCCTAAAATTTGCTCCAAAACCCATTTGCCTCTGAGTACCGGACTGGTTCGGGTGGGTAAAGAAGTTGCTGTTAAAACACCAGCCATTCCTAAAATCCCACCGCGCTCATCAGAAGTAAATTCTACTTTTCGCATTGCTGATCCTTCAATATTTGATATACCATAATGCTTAGCAAGTTCTTCATTTAAAAAGGTGTATTTACTATCTATTAAGTCAAGGAGGTTATTACTTTCCAATATTACATAATTGAAAAATAGCTCCACTTCATTTAACATTAGGGCGCTAAGTGTTGGTGTGTATTCTGGAAAAATTTTAAGATCTACCTGAAAAGCAGGGTCCTCCAACTTTTTCAATTCTAACCATTGTATGGCAAACTGTTGCCCTAAACGCCTTGATTTGGGGCTTTTTAGCATGCGTAAGACCTCCCTTTTCAATACCAATGAATCGTGTAGGTTTTCCTTGTAGGCGACATTAAGTAAATGTTTGTCTGGCATGCTTGACCAAAGGAAAAATGATAATCTAGAAGCTAATTCAAAATTGCTGATTTCATAGGGTCCTTCGATCTCCGGGTCATTTTCCATTCGATACAAAAAGTTATGAGACATGAAGATGAGCTTCATGGTCTGTTTAATACTGGCATCAAAACGATCTTCCTTGTCAGCGGACTGGATATATGTTTCCTTGAAAAACTGCTGGAGCCTGGATTTTTCTTCCGGTGCAATGATCCGTCTATATGCCAGGGTAGCAAAAGGAATTAAGGCCTCTGAAGCTAATCTTATAGGTCTTTCTAACGAAACATCTTTCTTGAAAAACAGTCGGTACCAGATAATTCGCAGGGATGACCAAATACTACCTTTGTATTCTGGCACCAGGTTCCGCCAAGCTTCGGTGTCCAAATACAGTGTTTCCAATAAACCATCAGCTGTCTCAAAATATCGATCAATCAATAGCGGAGACATATAAAGTACTGCGGCATGATTATCAAATCCAGCCCCACCAGAAGGGTCAGAAGGGAAAATGGAGTCTACATTCACTTCTAGGTTTAAAAGGTCCTTAATAACGTACTTATACTCCTGGTTGCTCAGACGTCTTGGCGGGATTAAGCCGGGATCTTTTTCGGCTAAGGCGGCCTGTAAATAACTATTAATATAGTAGGTTATGGTATCAATTTCGTTTTGCTTCAAGAGGGGGCGCATCTCAGGTGGCATAGTTCGGTCGCCCACATGTTGCACCACCTTTTGAAATAGCTCACCATTTCGAACTATTGAACTGATGAAAAAGTAGTTGTCAAAATCAATACCAGCTTTTTTATCCTCCCCATTGTGACATGGATAACAGTGCTTCATAAACAAAGGTCGTACCATTTGGTTATAATGCTTTTGACGAGGATCGTCAGGTTGTGCGCTAGCCAACAAGGATATAGCCATACACATACCAATCAAAATCCACTGTTTGACGCTGCCAATCATGATACAAGGGGTGTTACATGAAACTGCCTTACTCTATATCAAATGTACAAAAAATTGGTGTCATCTGCTTTAGCTGCGGGTTTATACTACTGATGTGGTGTACTCATGCCGCTACCGTTTCTTTGAAGTGTTAACAAGTTACTCCACATTAAAGACATCGTCCGAAACACCGGTATTCACTTCTATACTGGCCACTTCCGCCTCCATTTTCTGAGGTCCCATACTAATGCTGGCTTTGTGCGGGAACTTCACGCCATCCACCTCCCGGTAATCCAGATACTCCACCGACTGAGTGACACTTCCCTGTGGGGTATCAAGTGTAGTACTCTCTTTTAATTTTAAGCTTGTGTTTTTAGAAAAATAAGAATAGGACTTCTTTCCACTGGCGTATGCCACCTCCACTACATAGCTCTCCTCTTCTCCTACTTTTTCAATGCCGGTTAAGGTCAACGTCACTCCCAGCTTCTGATAGCTCAGTTCAGGAAATATCCTGGCTTCAATCATCGATTCCTGCACCTGCTTGTCATCCAGAGGTTTGGCCTGGCCCTGTACTACCTCTATTCCCTTGGAACCATTGAAGATCTGCTTTTGGAATTCCATGTCCCCAGCTTTGACGGTTTCGAATGACATGTTTGGCGCCTTTCGGATACTGGTGATCTCAAGTTCCAAACCCTGCATGGAAGCTTTCATTACCTGAGTGATGTCCTCTACCTTGCTCAGCTTGTCAACCCCGCCAATGGCCTCCAGATAATTGATTATAATTTGGTTCGGTGCAATTTCTCCCGCAAGGTCTTCAGCGGTGGTCGGTGTGTAAGGGACTCCA
>CAZAWQ010000263.1:0-2810 GCA_964488585.1 uncultured Roseivirgaceae bacterium | reverse complement strand
AAAAACCGCGACCTACACCAATCTGAATGCCGGATCCCATTACTTCAGGGTCAAAGCATCCAATCAAAACCACGCCTGGAGCCCTCAGGAGGCATCCCTAATAATTACGGTACTCCCAGCACTGTGGAAGACCTGGTGGGCCTACAGCTTTTATTTAGTTTTATTAGGGTTATTTACATACTTTATTGTTGCGCAGTTCATCAAACGAGCGCAGCTTAAAACCAAGATGCAACTGGATCAATTGGAACTTGAAAAGGTCAAAGAGATGGATCATCTAAAAACCCGGTTTTTCGCTAATGTATCACATGAATTTCGTACTCCATTAACTTTAATTCTCGGTCCCCTAAAACAGATCTATGATGGAAATTTTAAAGGAGATTTGCACATGGTAGCAGGCGTAATGATTCGCAATAGCATGCGGTTGCTGCATTTGGTCAATCAATTGTTGGATTTTAGCAAACTTGAAGCTGGATCGGCTACTCTTCAGGCCTCCATAGGAGATCTGGTGGAATTTATGCGGACCATGTTTGCTGCCTTTGAGTCCACCGCCCAAAATCGCCGCATACGATATGTTTTCCAGAGTGAGATCAGCAGCCTACCTACCTACCTCGACTACGAAAAGTTGGAAAAAGTTATAATAAACCTGCTAAGTAATGCTTTCAAATTCACCCCGGATGGAGGTAAAATTCAATTGGAAATACGCAAAATTGATCATCATACGGCGGCGGATCAGGGAGAAGGAGTGGTGGAGGTAAGAATTGTAGATAATGGGCAGGGCATTCCAGTAGACAAACTACCACACATTTTTGAAAGGTTTTATCAAGTTGATTCTTCATCAACCAGGATTCAGGAAGGAACTGGGATAGGCTTAGCATTAGCGAAGGAATTAATAGAATTGCACCATGGCACTATATCTGCCAGTAATAATCAAAAACAAGGTGCCACGTTTGTGCTTCACTTACCATTGGGCAAATCCTATTTACAAGAGCATGAGATTGTTTCCAGAAAGGATTATCGGAGTATAAATAACGTTGATTTAAAAGTGGGACCACTAATTCCTGAATATGTTGATGAGCCCGAACCGTTAAATGGAAATAATCCGCTAGTGCTGATAGTTGATGACAATAAGGACATGCGGTTGTATTTGCAGGAAATACTTGGTGAATGGTATCAACTTATTGAGGCTGCTAACGGGAAACAGGGCTTACAGTCCGCTTTGGAACATATACCTGACCTGGTTATTAGTGACGTTATGATGCCCAAGATGGACGGTCACCAACTGTGTTTAGAGCTTAAAACAGACGAACGAACCAGTCACATACCGGTAATATTATTGACCGCCCGGGCCGGAGAAGAGGCCAAACTGGAAGGACTGGAAACTGGTGCTGACGATTATATTACCAAACCATTCAGTCCTGTGGAATTAAAAGCCCGAGTACAAAACCTGATTGAACTGCGCCAAAGGTTAAGGGAACAATTTAGTAAGAACTTCCCGCTGCAACTCAAGGATGTGACTATTACTTCCACAGACCAACAGTTTCTGCAACGGGCCCTGGATATTCTGGAGATACATCGATCGGATACAGATTTCAATTCAGACGCATTTTCTTTAGAGATTGGCATGAGTAGGTCACAACTACATCGAAAACTTAAAGCACTGGCTGATCAATCAACAGGTGATTTTATCCGCACTTATCGTCTAAAATATGCCCGGCAACTAATCGAGAAAGATTTCGGAAATATCACCCAGGTGGCGTACGAATGCGGTTATATCAGTCCGTCACATTTTTCTGAAAACTTTAAAAAGCAGTTTGGGGTATCGCCTTCAGAGTTCGCCAAAGGCGTACTCTGAAGAGTTATGTCCAAGGGACTCCTTCGGAGGAACTTGGTGCTCGTTTGAAATTTGAGATTTTGTTATTTGGCATTTACCAGGGGATCCCTGCTTAACTCACCGTTTACCATTCGCATTATCCCCATATCATTTTCATCTCTCAAAGCCACTGGCAAAAGCGAACCAGGATAATCCTGGTAACAAAGAGGCCGGGCAAATCGCTTGATAGCATTAGTCCCTACCGATGTACTTTGGGAAGCGGTAGTTGCCGGATAGGGTCCTCCATGTACCATAGCATGACAAACTTCAACTCCGGTAGGGTATCCATTGATCACTACCCTGCCTACTTTTCGCTCCAATATTTGAATTAAGTCCTGGTATTCTTCCAGGTCCGCATCTGTGCCGTGAACAGTAGCGGTCAGGTGTCCTTCCAAATTGGAGGCAGCCTCCAACAGGTCTTGTTTCCCTTTTCCATTAACCAATATGCCTGACGGTCCAAAAATTTCTTGAGACCATTCAGGTCGTTGACGAAAATCCTCAAACCCCACCGAAAATACCTGGGCACTTACCGAATTGGCTTCCTCGGAACTTTCTCCAATAGCTATTCTCTCCACCGCTGGATCATCAGTTAATTCTCTCGTCCCTTCCTCAAAAGCTGCTTTGATTCCTGAAGTTAGCATGGGACCCATGGCCTGTTGGTTTATTTTTTCTGCCAGTGTATTACTAAATTCTGATTGTTCTTGGCCATCCTGTACAAATGTCAATCCGGGGTTGGTACAAAATTGCCCCACACCAAGTGTAATTGAACTCGCTAACCCAGCGGCAATGGCTTCTCCCCTGGTTTTCAGGGCCTCCGGCAAAATAAAAACAGGGTTAGTGCTTCCCATTTCTGCGAAAACGGGAATTGGTACTTCCCTCCTATTGGCTATATCAAAGAGTGCCTTGCCACCCTTGAAGGATCCGGTAAATCCCACCGCCT
>CAZAWQ010000262.1:0-2127 GCA_964488585.1 uncultured Roseivirgaceae bacterium | reverse complement strand
TTGGGTAATCGGCTGCTGGATCTGCATGGGCTAGACTTCCGCCAATGGTTCCCTTGTTCCTTACTTGTAAATCTCCAATGGTTTTAGCAGTTTGGGCCAATACGTTCAATTTCTCATCAATAATTTGAGAAGTAGCAATCTGGTGATGTGTACAATTTGTACCAATTACGATATCATCACCTTCCTCAGCGATTTTATCCAACCCGGGAATTTTGCCAATATCGATAACCACTCCGGGTTGGTTAAGTCTCAGTTTAATGGCGGGGAGCAAACTATGCCCTCCGGCTAGAAGTTTGGCATCATCGCCATGTTTATCAAGCAAGCTTATTGCTTCACTGACGGACGATGCTTTTACATATTCAAATTTTGCAGGTATCATGTTCTAAAATTTTATTTTATCAATTGATTTAACTATTCATTGCCCTCCACACTTTTTCAGGAGTGAGAGGCATCTGAATATCTTTAATACCCAGATGGGATATAGCATCCATTACTGCATTGGCTACCGCAGGTGTTGAGCCAATAGTTCCGGCTTCTCCTACCCCTTTTACACCGAGTGGATTGTGTGGACATGGTGTCACTTTTCTATCGGTTTCGAAGAATGGCAGGTCATCTGCTCTTGGCATGGCATAATCCATGTAAGAACCAGTAACCATCTGGCCATTTTCATCATATTCCACTCCCTCAAGTAACGCCTGACCAACACCATGTGCCACACCTCCATGAATCTGTCCATCGACAATCATCGGATTAATTACGTTTCCTACGTCATCACAGGCAATGAACCTCTTAAGGTGAACCTTTCCGGTATCTTTGTCCACCTCAACAATTGCTATGTGAGCGCCAAAAGAAAAGGTGAAATTGGCCGGATCATAGAAGCTTGAAAAATCCAAACCAGGCTCGAGCCCTTCGGGATAGTCATGCGGAACATACGCTGTTAATGATACATCTGCGAAGGCAATGGATTTGTCTGTCCCTTTGACGGTCCACTTTCCTTCCGCAAACTCCAAATCCTCTTCTGCTGCTTCTAATTTGTGAGCAGCGATCTTGGCTCCTTTTTCTATAATTTTATCCAGGCTCTTCATAATAGCCGAACCCCCAACAGCGAGACTCCTGGAACCATAGGTTCCCATACCAAAAGCTACCTCATTAGTATCTCCATGAATAATATCTACATTCTCCATTGGGATACCCAATGTATCGGCAACAAATTGAGCATAGGTTGTTTCATGCCCCTGGCCATGAGAGTGAGATCCGGTAAATACGCTAACTGATCCAGTAGGTTGCACCCTGACGTGTGCACTTTCATATAAACCGGCGCGAGCACCCAGCGATCCTACCACAGCAGAAGGTGCTATTCCACAGGCTTCAATATAAGTAGAAAACCCAATGCCAAGAAGTTTACCGTTCTTTCTGGATTCCTCCTGGTCTTCACGGAATTGTTTGTAATCCACCATTTCCAATGCACGGTCTAATGTCGCCTGGTAATTTCCACTATCATATTGAAGTGCAACTTGGGTTTGATATCCTGGTTGATCGACACCATCGAAAGCCGGAATAAAGTTGATCTTTCTTAATTCTACAGGATCCATTTTCATTTCGAGCGCTGCAGTATCCATCAGATGTTCGATGATATAAGCCATTTCAGGTCTGCCGGCACCTCTGAGCGCATCAACCGGATTGGTATTTGTAAATGTCGCTGTAATATCAATATTGATCAAAGGTGTGGAGTAGCAACCTTGACCCAATGTCGCGTGAAGATAGGTTGGACAAGCAGTTCCGAAAGTGGATAAATAAGCACCCATATTAGCTTCTGAGTGAACCCGCATGGCCAGGATCTTTCCACTGTCATCAAACGCCATTTCTGCAGTGGTGACATGATCCCTGCCATGAGTGTCGGTTAGAAATGCTTCACTGCGATCGGAAGTCCATTTTATTGCTCTACCGATCTGTTTGGAAGCCCATGTGACTAATGATTCTTCAGTATAGTGAGGGATTTTACTTCCGAAACCACCTCCTACATCACGGCTGATCACCCGTACTTTATGTTCAGGTAGACCCAATGTAAATGCGCACATCAGTAATCTTATAAGATGTGGATTTTGCGTACTTGTGTAAAGCGTATAT
>CAZAWQ010000261.1:0-3691 GCA_964488585.1 uncultured Roseivirgaceae bacterium | reverse complement strand
ATTAACCGAGTCATAGTCTTGGGTAGTGTGTTGCTGTTAATAGGCTGGGGTGCCCGATTCTATTTAATTGGCCAAGGTGCCTACTTCCAAATTGACAGGGCGAATTTTGCCGTTTCGACGTGGGTTGGCCTCTTCCGATATTTAGAGCTGTTCCCAATATACGTTTATTCCATGTTTTTGGTAGCTTACTTTCATAAGCGTTGGCAAGCTGTGGCGTCGATCCGTTGGCGAATTTTAATTGTCGTGATCGGGTTGGGTGATTTTCTATATTGGACTGGTGCGGGTCGAAAGTTTGAGTCGATACTGGTAATAGTGTTAGCCATCATTATTCAGTTTATCAGTGTTGGCCGACTACCGGGAAAAAGAATACTCGTTATAGGTGTGGCAACAATTGCGATACTCTTTCCTGCAACGTTTTATTATCGATATTCGCATGAGATAAATTTTGGGCGTGGTACCGATGTGTCGCATATTACACAGATTGTCGCCGAAGCATCAAGTGTGTCCGCTGCTGATGCCGGGTCGGCCTTGGATATCACACTTGGGCGGATAAACTTAACTGAATCTGTAAGTGCAGCTATACGCCTGGCGGAGACTCGCGAGTGGAATTTGGCTAAAGGTTCAAGCTATCTGAACGTGTTTCTGATGCAGATACCTAGATTTATTTGGGAAACAAAACCTAATTTCGCGTACGGTAATGAATTTGGTCACGCGTCAGGACTTTCATCTCTTAGTGATGAATATACATCCATATCGGTCACATATTTTGGCGAGGCCTATTTAAATTTCATGTGGGGTGGTGTTCTATTTTTTCTGATATTAGGCTTTGTTGCAGAGAAGTTTTGCTATCGAGCACGAATCGGAACGAATCCAAAATGGCTTTTGCTTTATAGCATCATCTTGCCACCGCTACTCTACGTTGGTGGTACGGTTGCACTGTATTTTGGCAGTTTGATTCGTCTCTTGGTCTTGTTTTTTATATTCAGTTCATTATTGGTATATCGCAACAGAACTGTGGTCTAGAAGGTGAAAGTATTACGTGACAAGAATCTGACAGGCCGGCTTGTCTGAAAAACGTTTGATCGCAATGAAATGATTTGGGGTACAGTTTAGGGTGAATTTCTATTGCTTAGCCTAAACGATCGTTTTAATCGGCTCTTTCTTAAAGAGTTTTTTGAAATATTGAGATCGGACAAGTCCAGTCGCTTTTTGGACCTCGGTTGCGGCGCCAGACCTTACCAGATTCTTTACAAAGATATTTTTGCCAACGTTACTTGTGCAGATATCGAGATTAGAGCCAGCGGGATTGACGTAATTGCAAATATTGAGAATCTGCCGTTCAAAGAACGATCTTTTGATGTCGTGCTTCTGAGTGAAGTGATAGAGCATGTGCCGGACGAAAAGGCGGCTCTCAATGAGATTCATCGAATCTTGGTCCCGGGTGGGATGGCGATAATTACATTTCCATTTATGCATCAAATGCATGAATTGCCGAATGATTTCAGACGAAACACGGAATTTGGAATGCAGAGGGCTTTGAAAGAGAGCGGGTTTGATGTCGAGTTGCTTCGCAGAAGAGGTGACATATTTAGTCTAGCGTTATCACTGTCTGGTGATATTTTTCATGGATTCGTGTCTGTGCTTTGTCGATTACCATTCGTTGGGGTCGTATTCAAGCCGTTCCTTTGGGTGGCTGAGTGGCTCCTGGGACTATTGTACAAAGCCATGGCCATATTGCAGTATCGCGCTAAGCACCTTAATCCACAAGCGGTCGGAATAGGACTAAGTGGCTACAGGGGCCATTGTGCGCTGTTCACGCTAGGTTATTGTGTCCTTGTTAGGAAGATGGACAGAAAATGAATTCGGGCATTTGTTTCGTTATTCCAAGTCTTGCGTTAGGCGGAAGCGAAAGATCCTTAATTAAGCTAACTAAAGTGCTCGCGAAAGACGCTCAACAAATAACGATTGTAACTTTCGCTGATCAAGAACATAACAAAAGTTCAAGTGAGTTAGATGAATCGATCAAGGTCGTGTCACTCGGTGGATTGCGATCCATAAATCCGTTACTTTGGTTTCGCACATGGCTAGTTATAAAACGGATGAATCCGGTAGCTGTCGTCGGGTGGTCAACATATGCCAATTTGGTTGTGTCTCTCTTATCTTTGATCAACCGGAGCTGGTATTTGATACTAAGTGAAAGGGATTACTTACCCATAGCGCTCGCTACAATACGCGAGCAACACGGGCTTCGGCGTAGCATCGTCTTAGCTGCGATGAGGCACTTATATCCTCATGCTGATTTAATCACTGCAAATTCGCAAGAAAATCTCAAGTTCTTGCGTCGATATTTGCATTGCTCGGCGCAATACCGATTGTTACCTAACAGCATCGATATCAAAAAGGTCGATCGACTTTGCGCTGAATCCACGTCGAATCTTCCAGAAGTATCAGGTCTTCGTGTACTGGCCATTGCAAGACTCGAGCATCAAAAAGGCATCGATATACTACTGCGAGCGTTTGCCTTAGTAAGAGGTTCAAGAGCATACAATCTTGTGGTCGTCGGTGATGGCTCCAAATTCCAGGATCTGAAGTCTCTTGCTGATAGTCTTGGAATTTCGCAGAGTGTATTTTGGTTAGGCTCGAGGATTCAGCCATTTCCCTACTATGCGTGGGCGGATATTGTTGTCGTGCCTTCGAGGCACGAGGGTTTTCCGAATGTGCCTCTCGAGGCTATGGCCTGTGGAAAGGCAGTTATCTGCGCGAACTGCAAAACCGGGCCGCGTGAGCTCACAGTAAATGGTGTGTATGGTCGTCTTGTTCCAGTCGAGGACGTGACAGCGCTAGCTAGAGAAATCATTAAACTTGGAGATAATGAGGAACAAAGAATTCGATTAGGCCGAAGTGCTCGAACTCATATTGAGCGAAACTATGATATTGAAGTGCTTGCTGAAAGTCTGAAAGAAGGATTTGTGACCGAGTGAGCAGCGCGTTTACATATTTATTGACAAACGCGCTTTGTCGGGCAGTCTCAGTGAGTTGTTGGGATAACTAGACAAGAATGCTTCATTTAGCTGTATTCGCGGGACTGTTCGACTCAGAAGTAAGCGGCGAGTATGGAATTCTTTACGCATAAATTGAAGACCGTAAATAAAACCGTGTAAGCCCTGTATTTCCACTATGTTAAAGGAGAAGTGGGATGCGGAGCGAAGCGATGAAACAATAAGAAATAGGAGCTCTTGTAAACCTCCAGTATCGAGAAACCCTAACATAGCAAGTGGACCAATTATCAAGGGGCTAGCCAAATACACACAAACAAGTCATAAGCCTGCGATGCACTCTCAGCGGTTATTCTTTCACCTAAGGGCATAATGATTCGGAAAATAACCAATACAGCGATAGTCGAAGTTAACTCATCCCATCTGCCGCTCGACGCAGTAATATCGCGGTAACACCATAAAGTACAATTGCGCCAGAAGCACTGGCTAATCCGGCACCGTACAAGCCCCACAAATAAATTAGGGGGACTACTGTTACTGCTATTACGATCAGTTGGCAGACTCGCGCCACCACAGCGACATGACTGTGCCCTTCGGCCATCGCAACAACCTTCGCGTGTTCAAACACAAAGATCCCACATGCATACACACTGAGTCCCGAAATTAGAGCACCGCCATCCCTCCATTCGCCACCA
>CAZAWQ010000260.1:0-1719 GCA_964488585.1 uncultured Roseivirgaceae bacterium | reverse complement strand
GCCAAAACCCGCCGACCAAAAAAAGCGCTGTCGGATCACGAATATCGCGAGCTATGCGATCGATACCCCAGAGCGTGCCCAACGCAAGCGGAACAAATAACATCGGATTTTCCAGCGCAAATGACCAAAACAAACGGAAGTTGGGGTAATCGACAAGTGCACGTAATAATTTTCGGAAACCCTGGTCCGCAAGAGCAACATCCGATGGCGGTCCGATTGAGAGCAAAACAACGACAAATAACCAAAACAGGAAAATTCCCGCACAACTCAATGCTGTTCTGTACCATGCTGGTTTAGTCATCTGTCCTATACCGGCACCGCGCGTGATCAGCATGAGCGCCAGCATTACAAGTACTAGATTAAACTGATGGACTAACGACAGCGTCAGTGCCAGGAAAGCGAGCATCTTGTATAAAATCTCAGCATTACGCAAGGCTCGAAATATCCAGATGAGCAACACTATATACATCGATACTATGCTGAGAATGACGATGGGAAGGGCCGTTGACACCTGCACCAGCAGGTCGATATTTGGCAAGGATATTTGCTCTAGGATCGCCTGCAACAAACCTGCATTACCTTCCCCTAAATCCGGTTGAAGATCAGCACTGTTTGCAAGTCGCTGGGCGCGGTAGAAAAAATGATCCTGGATCGACTTTGTAGCGAGAAATGCTGCGCCGATCGCGCCGGCTTGAATTAATAGTGAGCTTACTCGCGCAACTGTAGGTCGAAGCGGTATAGCGAGTATTAACAAGATAGCGAGTGAATAGGCGAGCTGGTGCAAACTCAATGCGAGCGCGGCGAGCAGGAGGACCCAGGGCGAAAAAATTCTGTCGGTGTTCTGAAAATGCACGCGAAAAATGGTGAACGCAGCGAGCATATAAACAAGAAAAAATGGCGCGTACATACGCGCAGTGCGCGCCATTTCCACTTGTGCGAATGAGAGTGCAATGCCCGCGGCGACAATCAGGGCAATACGTTTGTCGAAGATTTTGTTTGTGACCCAGTAGCTGGCTGGAATCAGGGCTGTGCCGAAGAGCACCCCAGGAAGCCGCATACTGAACTCACTGAAGCCAAAAACTTTGACGGAAAAGGCGAGTATCCATTGAAAAGGATAAAAGCGGAGATAAATCATGCCGCTGGCTAATTCCGGTACACCCTTTTCAGCAAGCGCTTTTGCGACCAGCGCGGTTAGGTCCTCATCCCCACGGAACCCCAAGCAGCCGAGGCAACGAAATCTCAGGTAAAACCCGAGCAAGGTCAGAGCGACGATGCAGGTGAATGCGATGAGCCTGACGTGGCGTTCGCCGTCGAACCGGCGCAACGGCGTGCTTGGGGATGACATAGTGCGAAAATTTTCTACAGACGGTCAGTCCAGAATGTAGCATAGTATGCTGTTATTAGGGCCGCGCGCGCCCGATCAGCCATTCCGTTGCCAGGAATGTTGATATCTGCTCTGATTGTCGCGATCGTTTATTTAGGAAAGATGTTCTTGCTACGTAACAAAATACTGTGCGTGATTCTCAGTCAGCTCCGGGTCAAAGATCGCCGCTCACACTAAGTAGCTGTTGCCTTACGATCGGAGTAAAAAGATTAGATTAACCCTTCGCTTTTGTACCAATCGACTGTGGCGAGCTTCAGCACATGCTTTTCAAACTCGGGCATGGTCCAGCCAACCTCTAGGACTTCGGCCACCAGGTCCGCCCAGGATGCCTCCTC
>CAZAWQ010000259.1:0-3160 GCA_964488585.1 uncultured Roseivirgaceae bacterium | reverse complement strand
TGAACCAATTGTGAAATTTCATAAATATTTGGTGAATTAACTTGCCAGTGCTTATCATAAACACACACCTAACATAATGAGGGAAACACTGATGCAAGTAAATTCACCAAATATTTATGAAATTTCACAATTGGTGCAGTTATGTCAATGTTGCAGAATTCCAAGACGTAAATCACACAGCCTATGAAATGTATAAATGTCCGCTTTGGATCGAAAGTAGACACTCGCAGTTTTTACTTCTGGAAAAATCTTTTGCGCCAAAATTGGGGAAAGGAAAGAGGGTAAGTACTACATTGCACTTAGTTGCCATAAGCGAACGTCTGCTTTGTGCCAAAAGCGGACATTCAAATGCGCACAAAAATTACCGACTAACGTCGAAGCTTTTCTGATTGCTACCCCTGACCTGACTGCCTTTTTTAGTACCAAGTTAAGTGAGATATTTTAGATTTATTTTCCTTGATTGCTTGTAGCAGCTGGCCTTCTGATAATTTTGTGTAATAACGCTAGAGCTGGCCATCTGTATTTATTAATGTGGTACATGGTACGTACTTCATCGCTCAATTGCGTTTGCCATTCCCTTGCTCTTCCATAGAACTCAATTCTTTTTATCTTTTTATTGTTGAACAACTGTTTGACTACATCCTGTCGCATTAATGTAGCTGGAGAAGTGCCTTTCCCGAAACTCGCGTCATAAGTAGTTTTCAAGAAGATGAGACTATCACTACCTTCTATACACAATTCCATGGCGGCTATGTTGTCATTATACCAATAACGATAAATGCGGCCAGCACCTTGCCGACAAAATTTTTCCAGCATATTCTGATAGAACTTTCCCTGTATATTTTCTGGGTGAACTGCTGTTCCATGTTTTCCTTTCCAACCAGCACTTTCAATCTTGCCATAATCTTTAATCCCCTGTGCGACTTCTTCTGGTGTTGTAGATACTTGAAGTCGCGTAAACACAGCATCGTTTTTAAGTTTGTTTATTTGCTTCTTCATATTTCGCCGCAAATTTTTACTGCGAGCCTTCCAGTAAGAATCAAGATCGCCCTGTAACAAAACTCTTGCGGTCTGAAAAGAGTCTAGCGCCCTCAATGAGCCATTATCTTCGGGTCGTAGCACCAAAGCTGGATCCTGTTGGGTAACTGCAAGAAGTAATGTGAACCCAGGTAGTTTCTTGATCAGAGTGGAAAGCAGCATGGACCAATCAGCGCCAGCACTATGTATCCAGGCACCAAGCGGCGCTTGTGACGGCTGAAAAGTTGCCCATCTTCCTCGGCTATTTGGAGAAAGTATCGCCATTGCTAGTAGAGTATTATCGCTCTCATAACAAACAAGGATTTCTTTGCCACTACTAAAAGCGTGAAGCATAGGAGAAATAAATGCCAGCTCGAGCAGCGGCGAGCCTGTGCCTTCCTGGTTGAGCTGCTGCCAGCAATCCTGATGATTCTTAAATTCGCTGATGGGATATATTTTCCAGCTCATTTTTTGATGGTCTTATTTGATAAAAACACGCCTGAACAGTGTACGTCCCAGTGACTGCTGCCCCAGGCTGTCTCGGGGAACTGGCCGAATTCTTGCACCAGCCTAGCAGTGTCGATTGCAACCAAGAGCTTCAGGAAAGCTCTCTTTGTATAAGCCGCGCCCAGATCCTGGAGGCAGCTCCCCTTGTCGGTCGATACGTGTAAGGCGGTTTTCATGTTGTGTACCCCTTCCGGCGAGTGACCCTTGGCCCCTCCCTAGGATGATCCTTTACCGATTTAAAAAAGCGATGCTACAAACACTTTCCTTGAGTAAACGCTAATCACAATACTTAAGTCGGTAAATAAATTCTGTGAAAAAACACACATAAATACCTTTGCACAACTTAATTGATTACATTCGAATGAATCTAAGGTGGAGGGTGATTAAGGAAGGAAGGGGTGGCGATTAGGTGACGACCTGTCGTTGTAGTGTCACATGCACTTTTCTCCAATAAGAGGAGTAGGTAGTACATTTTTAGATGATTGAGATAAGTTTTACATATTTTAATTTCCTTAGGATATTTCGGGTAAAATAATTAGTCTATGTGTCCGTGTAGTGTTTTCACTTTTAAAGCAAATTATTTAATACATTCAATTCTTTTGCCCACAATTAAAGAAAAAGAATAATAATGCACAATAAAGTGGATCCCTGAGTCAAGACAATAAGGCGCTTAGTTTAAGTTACACTTTCGACCTACTTTTCATCATAATTCAACCCCTAACTACTTACTGAGTCCCTAGTAACAGCCCTATCCCATATCAATCGCTCGATATGCACCTTCAGGTCTTTTTTATCAAGCTAGTTTCCAATTGATTCAGACAAGAAGCAGGTTACGCATAGTGTGAACGCATAAGCCATACCGGGCCAACCGCTAGAAATCGGGTAGTAATGCCATTTCTCTCTTGAGGTGTTAGCAATATTTCTTGGTAAAACTTAGTGATAAACAATTAAGAGGTAAAAAACTTGAAATATCAACTAATGGGTTGCAATGAATAAAGCTATTTTGATGCTGCTACTGGCCCTTCCTAGACTAATCTAATGAAGGGTAACAAGTCACACTTTTCAAGGCTTCAAGCGTACTGAATCTGTTGGTACATTGAAAATAAATAATATTTAGAGCGGCTTAGAGCGCGGGTTGTAGCCTGTAGTATGATTTCCACCGCTCCGAGATAGTCAATTTTTTATTCCAAAATCATCTTCCCATAACTTAGCGATTCCACTTCTTTGCAGTACCCATAACTTTTTATGGATGTAGCCACTAGCTTTATTCATTCTCCAATTTGCCGTTATTATGTGATATAAATTACAGAATTAATTTGTTGGTTTGAGTAATATGCTAAATACTAAAAGAAGAGCGGTTGGGAAAACTATTCTTAAACCATCGAACTCTTGTCAGCAGTTGCGTGAAAGCTGAGTTAACTTATAGGAGGCTTTCGAATGTTGAAGATAAAAGCGATCGTAGTAAGGCAGTTACTTGGACTTGCCACATTTGTAATGTGCGCCTTCCTTGTCCTTATCGGTCTTAGTCTAGCGGGATTTGGAACTACACGTCGTAGAAAAGCATCAATCAAATAATACAGATTCGGATCAAACGAAAAAGTATAAAGGGAGAAGTAATGGCGAAAAGCCTCGACTA
>CAZAWQ010000258.1:0-3663 GCA_964488585.1 uncultured Roseivirgaceae bacterium | reverse complement strand
TGAATGGTGGAGCGGACCCTTCTATGCGCTTGGAATGAAGGTGTATGATATGATGGCGGGTAAACTGGGTCTTGGTCCTTCGGAAATGATCTCCAAAGAAGAAACTATAGAGGCCATCCCTAATATCAAGACAGAGGGTTTACGTGGTGGAGTGATCTATTACGACGGGCAGTTCGACGATTCCCGACTGGCCATAAATCTGGCCCAAACCTTCAGCAAAAATAATGGCACCATTGTCAATTATTTTAAGGTTACCGGGCTACAAAAAAATGATGATCTGGTGAGCGGAGTCAATGCCCATGACCTGGAGACGGGGCTGGACTATGCAATAAAGGCCAAGGTGGTGGTTAATGCCACAGGAGTTTTTGTTGATACAATTAGACGAATGGATGATCCGCGAAATAAAAATATCATTCGTCCAAGTCAGGGGGTCCACCTGGTTCTGGCCAAAGAATTTCTAAAAGGTGAATCAGCCATAATGATTCCAAAGACCGACGACGACAGGGTGCTATTTGCAGTTCCATGGCATAACAGAGTAATAATTGGCACCACTGATACACCAGTTGATGAACCAATGCTCGAACCTCAGGCTTTAGACGAAGAGGTTGAATTTATATTAGAAACAGCAGGAAGGTATCTTACCAGTGCCCCAAAGCGTTCAGATGTACTAAGTGTTTTTGCTGGTTTACGACCCCTGGCGGCAACTGAGGATGACAACCACACCAAAGAAATATCCCGGAGCCATCAATTGATGGTTTCCTTGTCAGGGTTAATTACCGTCAGCGGCGGCAAATGGACCACTTACAGAAAAATGGGTGAAGACACCGTGGACAAGGTGGCTTTGGTAGGCGGTTTGGAAGAACGTCCTTGCATTACTAAGAACATGCCAATCCATGGGTATGCGCGGAATGTTCAGGAAATAGATCATTTACAGGTCTATGGTTCAGACCGGGCAGCAATTCTGCAACTGATGGACGAACGCCCGGAACTTGCAGAAAAACTGCATCCAAATCTGGACTACATAGGCGCCGAAGTTGTATGGGCAGTAACCGAAGAAATGGCCAGAACCGTTGAAGATGTGCTGGCCCGACGGGTAAGGGCGCTGTTTATGGATGCCAGGGCCAGTATCGAAATGGCCCCTGAAGTGGCGGGGTTAATGGCCAAAGAGCTAGGAAAGGACCTGGATTGGGTTGATAAGCAGCTTGCCGAATATAGTGAGCTGGCCAGGAATTATATTCTGGAATAGCAAGGCGCTGGACTCAAAAACTGGGAATGTTACATATACACCAAGAAGCTAATGAAAAATACCTTATCTATTTTCTCATTGTTTATTGCTTTTCTTTATCTACTGCATAATGGAATTGTCGCCCAAAATCAAGAAATCTCATTCAAACATTTATTTACAGTTAACTTTCATCTAATACCCACCAGATGAAGAAGGAAACAATTTCAAAGATTAGTGAATTTATTTCTGCTGCTCCTTTTGATCAGCCGCTGGAATATTAGCTTTATCCTTCTTTATTGTGAACTTGTAGCTCACTTACAACAGTTAACAGATTTTCCTTGTCAAATGTCAACGCACGAATTATATCTGCTCCCAAATCCGGTGCAAAAAGATATCTATTATCATAACTGAAAATTGTAGAGTGTATATGAGATTCATCTTGTCTTTCGGGTACTATACTGCTTCCTTCAAACTCGATTAATTCTGAGTAAGGATTTAAACTTCCATCTGAATTACATTTAAATACGCTGATTCCTGAATCTGTATAATTTGAATTAATGACATATTCGTTATTCATATCAACAACTACATGAACAGGATTTCTACCTCCAGAGGTTTGTTTGTTGAGAAAAGTGATTTTTCCTGTTAACGTATCTATTTTAAATGCCGAAACCGATCCGTGTTCTTCTAATCTTGTATCTGTACAGGCATATAAGTATTTTCCATTTGGTGAAATTGTTAAGAAGGAAGGGTTTACTAAGTCTCCTTCTCGTTCAACCTCTTTTAACTCACCATTATTTGAGTTGAATTCATAAACATAAATGCCATCGGTTTTTTCGCCTTGTGTAAATGAACCAACAAATAAGAAAGTCTTCGATTTATTTTGACCTGTAATGAATCCGAATGAGAGAGCAAAAAATGCGGTAAGAATGGTTCTGATGATCATTAGATTACATGAATTCTTTATATTAAAAGTTTCAGGGTTTTATTACAGAGCCATCCATTCCTCTGATCATTGTCCAGTCTGCATTGTGATAGTTATCTATTAATGGGAATTTTGCTGCGACCTTCTCATCGATATCGATTCCGAGTCCTGGTTTATCGGAACCATACAGGTAACCATTTCGAATCTGCGCCGCGCCCGGCATCATTTCGAGAACTTCCTCCGGAAAATCATTTTCCTCCTGAATACCAAACGACGGTATGGTCAAATCCACGTGATAGGCGATCAACTGATTGATGGGATCATTTTCACCGCCTTCCTGGAAAGCGGTTCGCACACCGAACTGTTCACAAAGGCCGGCAATTTTTCGGGCCTGAGTGATGCCACCTATCATGCCAACCCGGCAGCGAATGAAATCAATCAATCGGTTCGAGATCAAAGGACGCCATTCATGAGGATGTGTAAACAGTTCACCCATGGCCATCGGTGTTGAGGTTTGAGCGCGAATCTGTTTGAAGTAATCGATCTGTTCTGGAGGTAGAATATCCTCCACAAAAAACATCCGCACTGATTCGAGACGTTTTGCAAGCTGCAGTGCCGCAGCAGGAGTTAGGTGTTCATGAACATCGTGTAGCAGTTTCACCTCCCAACCGACTTCATTGCGAATATGTTGAAACAGTTCGGGTATGGTTTTGACATAAAGCTCTTCATCGAATGCCCGCCCATTGAATCCGGTTTCAGGACGACTCCCCTCTCCTGGAGGGACATAACCGCCACCGCCATATCCTCCCATTTGTACGCGTACATGACGGAAGCCCTTGTCTAACCATTGCTGAACATTTTCGGCGCATGATTTGAAATCCTGACCTCCAGCATGCGCATAAAGAGGAACCGCGTCTCTGACTTTGCCCCCAAGCAGTTCATAAACCGGAAGGTCAGCTCGTTTCCCCTTGATGTCCCATAGAGCGGAATCAATGGCTGCCTGGACAACATTGGTGATTGGACCATTTCTCCAATAGGACCGAACATGTGTAGACTGCCACATGTCTTCTATACGATCGGCATCTTTGCCGATCCAGAAAGGAATCATATGTTTTTCAAGAGCTGCTTTAACCGCCCAGCTCAAGTATCGATTATTTGCGGATCCCAGACCATATAATCCGGGTTCATTGGTATAAACTTTTACGAAAACCCAGGAATAATTATCACGTGGACTGGTCGCGATCACTTTGATGTCGGTGATCTTGAGTGGTGGCTGACCCACTGTTGTGGCTGCGTATAATTCTGCAGTGTGTATCATCCATGGAGCAATAAGACAGCTTTTTAGGAATTGTGAGCGTTTCATAGGAGTTTTTTTTATTCGGGGAAATTAGAGATTTTTGGATGTGATATAGGCACGCATAGAAACAGTCAATCAGAATTACAAGATAGGAAAATATGAAAGAGTATTAGTAGATTTATTTTAAAAAGGATTATTCATGGAAGGTTTTGTTGT
>CAZAWQ010000257.1:0-15134 GCA_964488585.1 uncultured Roseivirgaceae bacterium | reverse complement strand
TACTTACCGGGAGCAATTTGTTGCATCATGAACAGGATTATGCCCACAAAACCAAACCCATAGCCAAACCATTCCAGTGAAATGGCTCCACATATTATTGCGAAGTTTTCCGGGGTATTAAATGCCAGGTATGTATAAACTACATCTGGTACATTGAAAATGATACATAAAATGAAAATAGAAGATTTTAGACCTCTACGGGCCACGAAATATCCACCCAGTACAGATCCCACCACAAATGCCGCGGCGCCGAAAATGCCATAGGCAATTCCAATATCTGATGTCAGAAGACCCAGTCCACCCTCTTCATGGGTTGCCCTCATAAACAGTGGCACTATTTTGGTGAGCTGACCTTCAGCAAAACGAAAGAGTATAATAAAGGCAAGGCCCCACATAATATTCTTTTTCTTGAAAAAGGATTTTACCACTTCTTTAAAAGTACCAAATGCTTCAGCTGCCGATTCAACATTGCCGGAATCTCCTCCGCTGGGCAACATTTTTATGTGATAAAGTGCCATTAAAATAAGGATCGCACCAAACAGCCCCATTACGATCATCCATGCCTCAGTAGGCCCAACAGTTAGCTCAAGTTTCCCAGCTATATAGACCAATGCGCCTTGTGACAACACCTTCGCCACATTGTAGAATGCACCTTGCCATCCTATGTATTGTGCTTGCTGCTTTGAGGTCAGCGTGTTGATATAAACACCGTCTGCGGCGATATCGTGAGTAGCCGAGTTAAAAGCAATTATTACAAACATGACCAGGGAATATTGCAAGAATCCCTCAAGCGGAAGTGTTAAAGCAAGCAATCCAAATCCGACACCACCGATAAATTCCGTGATTACCACAAAGTGTTTTTTGGTCTTGAACATTTCCAACAAGGGGCTCCAAAGTGGTTTCATGGTCCAGGGCCACATAACCAGGGTTGTGAAAAACGCAATTTCGGAATCCGATAAACCCAGACTTTTATACATCAGTACCGAGACAGTGGCCGTAGCCACAAACGGCAAGCCTTCTGAGAAATATAATGTGGGAATCCAGGTAGCAGGATGTCTTTGCTTTGAAATATTATGTCCCATAGAGATTTGTTTTTATTATCTTTTTACTATAGTAGTCCGACTACTGCGCCGACCATTTCCACTAAATATTTTCAACTTGACAAGGTGACTATTGACCTTAATTGGTTGTTCAAAAACAGGAGAAGTCTCCGTCGGTTCTCTGCCATCGGTAGTATATCGAATAGTTAGCCCTGGCAGGGAGGTATTGGCCTTCAACAAACCATCTTCAATTTTTGCTCCTGGCAAAGGAATGCGGTATCGAACACCACCAAACAAGTTATCCAATCGAGGCAACTCAATCTGGCCCAAACGATTTGCAAATTCATTCCAATCTGTATCAAAAGCATTTTTTCGCTGTCCCAAGTCATCAATAGCAGCCCAATCAGGCTCTTTTGACCATGCCCTTTCAGCCAATGCACACATACGCGGGAAGAGTAAGTATTCGATGCGCTCCGCTGTGTAAATGGTCTCGCCCCATAGTTGACCTTGTAAGCCAAGAATATTTTTTCGCCCCTTTTGGGAAAGTCTTTTGGCCTCTTTATAGTGGATAGAAGGGTCAATTGGATTGCCCAAGACATCCTTTTCTGCACTTTTAAAAAAATCCATTGGTAGAAACCTAAAAGTGTCTTTGGTATCGATATATCCGCCCCAATAATAGCCCGCTTCTTCGGGGTCTTTATCGTAGGTAAAATCAAAATACAAGCTAGGTGCGTTTGACAGAATTAGCTTAAAACCAAGATTTGCCAGTTTATATGGCATTTCCTCGCCGCCATCGCCCCAGAGGGTATTCCAAGTGTAGGGCATTAAGTGGTGCTTGAGCAAAGCAAGGTTAGGCTCGGCTTTGCCATTTTTATGAGTCAAAGCTATTTCTTCCCATCCTGCCGTCAACATACCCTTAGATTCCAAGATATTATTCACTCGCCTCATAAAATACTCCGCTAAATCATGGACATCATGTAGTTCAGGATGTTCCTCCATCAATCTTAGACAAGCAGGTGATTTTATCCAGACTCCAGGCGGCACCTCGTCACCGCCAACGTGGATGGCAGACAATTTTACATCGGCCTCTGCATACATTGCCAAAAGCTCGTCTGCTATTTTATCGATAAACCGGTAAGTAGAAGGCAGCCCAATATTAACCACATTGCGCCGCCACATTTGTACGGATTCGTATTCCGAGGCATCGTCCCAATCCGTCAACAAATATTCGTTGGCCTTGACCAGGTCACCCAATGCCTGGTATCGTTGGTGGCGCACTTCCATGGCACGAACTGCTGCCCGTGCATGACCAGGGAAATCAATGGCAGGTATGACCTCAATATGCCGCTGGTGTGCGTAGCGCAACAACTCAACAAATTCCTGACGACTATAAAACCCATTGCCTGCTGAAGTCAGGTCGTTGGGGTCACTTCCGGAACCATAGGAAGGGAGCAGACAATCTGTTTCAGTATAAGTATGTCCACGCCGCCCACCAATTGCAGTTAGTTCGGGCAAATCACGTATTTCAATGCGCCAGCCTTCATCATCAGTCAGATGAAAATGAAATTTATTTATTTTGTAAAATGAGATCATATCCATCATTTTCTTGATGGTCTTGACCCCATGAAAATTTCGGGATACATCCAAGTGCATGCCGCGATAGGCAAATTGGGGTTTATCCCGTACAAGTACATAAGGCGCTGCCAAATCGGAGTTTTTCTTATTTTTTGTCTTGTCCAACAATTGTATTAAACTTTGCACAGCATAAAAAACAGCCGCAGCTCCCGCCCCCACTAAGTCTACACCCAACTTATCAACTGTCATGGTATAGGCTTCCGCGTTCCAATTTTCAAGATTGTTGTCGATTCTGACCCTTGCCGTGGATAGCCTTATGTCACCCTGGTTACCTTCCACAATAGCCAATGGTTTACCCAGGCACCTACCTAGGCTATCGGCTAAAAATTGGGCTTCACATTTTAGATGTGTTTGATAAGCAATACGGGTTGATACCTTTATGATGAACGTCCCCTCTTTTATTTCGAAAAAAACTGGCGTAGGCATAATTGGCGACAAGGATTCTCTAGGCAATAAACTGAGGTCTTTGGCCGTTTGATAGCGCGATTCGGCAGTTGGCACAGGCATGTGATCTTTGGCAGTACGTCTTACCTGTTCGGGGAGGGTAAATGCACCGATACTTGGTGAAGGCAAAGATTCAGGTTTTAACTCATTTCCAGCCTCATCTCGATACACCAGGTAAAACCCGGCAGGCGCATCTATCGTTTTAATTGCCCAATAATTTGCCACAAACCCTATGGTGACTTGCGAATTTGGTATTAATGGAGAAAAATCATCGGTTGGTTCCAAGCAAAAATAATCTCCATTGATGTGCCTTACTTGAAATCCTTTGCTCACAGACTCGGGCAAAATCATGCGTAGAAAATTGAAATAAATAGACCAATTCCCTACCAAAGTATAGGCGCTTTGATTGGTAACTATCAATTCCGCTTTAAATTGATCCTGACCATCCAATACGTTGGTAATGACGTTAAAATGCAAAGCTAAGTCATTGCCTGCCGGGTTGTGATTGACCTTAATAGCCATATATTTATTGGAAATATAGAAAATAATATAGTTATAGGAATATTTAGGTACCGGATTCCGCGTAATCGACTAATTAATAAATTCTACAGTCTCTATTACAGAATAGGATACCCTGATATTAATTCCCTCCAGGAAGGTTGCTTCAAAGGATTGAATGGTAAATAGGTGGATTTTACCCTTGTTGGTAGATACTTTTACTTTATCACCTTTCTTATAATATTTACTCAAGTTAGCCTGGTTAATACCTATGGATTGAGGAACAACTTGCATTTTCCCCAGCCTTTTCCATCGATTTTTCTTAAAGCTTTTAAACCACACATAGTTGATGGACACTTGGGTAGACCAAAACTGAGATTTCCAGGGATCATCATAAATTGGTTTACCCTTCACGTTTCCATAAATTAGGTTGGCCTCAACAGACCAGCGGTCAGCAAACTGATAGCCCGTCCCTATTGAAAAACCCAGGCCATTTCCGGATTCCGGAATATCCCACCACTTTACTTCCGTATCTGTCCTGTTGGTCAGGCCAACTGATGCATTGAAATAATGTGAAGGGCTGGTTTTATTTATAAAATAGGTAGCCCCAACCCCGCTCAATCCATAACTGAAAAGTGAATTTCTGAGTGGGGTCCACTCATTTTCCAAGGTACTTTCGGTTACTAAGTTGACAAGACTTTGGTAGTAGATTATCCAATGGGTATTAATACCATATCCTATTTTGAATGAGATTGCTGCCCCCAGGTTAGTCCATCCAGAACCGGTCTCCCTCGGAAACTCAGCTTCACTAGAAGGACTAGCACTAACGATAGACCCGCCCAAACCAAATGAAAAAAACAATCCCTCTCTTGCTAAGCTACTCACAACTGTTGAATCATTTCCTTTTTGTTCAATGCTTTGTGCAACGGACACATTGCCAATAATCAGAACCATTCCCAGTATCAGTAAACCCAAATGTCTTATCAGCGCTCCAAGATATTGATTTTCCTGATATTGATATTTATAGCCATTCCTTAGTATATTTTCCATTTTGAAAGCTGAATTACATTGTACTAAGGGTACAATTCAATATTTTCAATTACCGAATAAGGAACTCTTATATTGTTCCCAACAATATAAGTCTCTTCTATGGACACTATTTTAAACTTGTAAGTAAAACCGTCATGAGTGGTTACTTTTATCTTATCTCCCTGATTAAAATACCTACCTAAATTGGCCCGGTTAATAGCTACTGTTCGAGGAATTGTCTGAATTTTGCCAAGTTTCATTAAACGTGCCTTTTTAAAACTTCTATACCATATATAATGAACAGTTATTTGTGGTGACCAAAGTTGAGTTTCCCAATGGTCATAATTTTTAGGTTTCCCCTTAACTTTCGCAAAAAACAGGTTGGCTTCTACAGACCATCGATTAGCAAACTGATAACCAGTTCCAACAGAAAAACACCATCCGTTTCCGGTTTCAGGATTAAATCTCAGGGTATTCAAGTTTTCTCGGGTAGCCAAGCCCACAGACACATTGTGATACAGTGAAGGGCCGGTTTTTCTGTGATAAAACGTGGTTCCTAAACCAGCCATTATATAAATGAATTCAGAAATACGCCCGGATGATGACCTGGCGTTTTCTAAAGTGTGTTCATCTACGGTCAACCACTGTAGTTGCCCGTATATAGTCCAGTTGGTATTTATTGCATGACCGATTTTAAAATAAAGTATTTCTGCAAAATTTGATTCATTATACTTAGATAGCCTTAGCGATTCATTATCTATAGTGGATTGAGTGTTCAGCCAAGTCCCTCCTAAACCGATGGAAACAAACATTCCCTCCCTATTCACTCCATTTCCCGGTATTGAGTCATTCTGAATTTGTCCACCGGCCAGTGTAACAGAGAATACAATTACCAAAGATATAATTGGTATTACTTTCATTTCATTATTTTGACCGTCACTTATCAAAGTAACCGGTATAGCATCAGTTTCACTATCACAAATCGATCTTAAGTTTGTACTAATGTTGCAGTCTCATGATTTAGGATATCAGGAGTTTAAAATAGGAGTTTAACTGCCTGACAGGTTTGTGTTTTTTGGAATTTGGTGCTTTCTTTATAAATGTTCGTTTCATCCAGATGTCTTTTGTTCCTTTTATGTTTGGTCCTTTTTTACTGCACCAAACCCCAAGTCGAGCTTGCTCCCATTGCCATTATTCCACAACCTCAAAAAGTATTACCTGACAGCGGCTACTTTACTATTACTGCCGAAACAGTCATCGCTGTAGAAAACCAGCAACAGCAAGCAGTTGCCAGCCATTTTGCTAATATGTTTCTGGAGTCTTCTGGCTGGGCCCCTGAAGTCAAGGTAACCCCCCAATCAGCGCAGATATTGCTGCACCATTTAGATGAATTACCTGATGAAGGATACCTGTTAAAAGTTGATACCAAAGAAGTACAAATATCGGCCAGCACCAGTGCAGGATTCTTCTATGCCTTTCAAACCCTGATGCAATTGCTGCCTCCCTCCTTTGTCTCCAGTGAATCGAGAGATCGATGGGCCATCCCTGCGGTGAAAATAGAAGACGCTCCTGCTTTTGGCTGGAGGGGTTTTATGTTAGACGTCTCCCGGCATTTCTTCGACACGGAACAGATCAAAAAGATCTTAGATCTTATGTCTGAGATCAAAATGAATCGTTTTCATTGGCATCTGACAGATGATCAGGGACGGCGGGTTGAGATCAAAAGCTATCCCAAGCTAACAGAAATTGGCGCCTGGCGGATGGATTATACAAACCATGATGAAACTATTTCTGACTGGTGGGGCCGCCCCGTACAACAGCCGGGAGATAAAGCAACTTATGGCGGATTTTACACCCAGGAGGATGTCCGGGAAATTGTAGCCTACGCCAAAGATCATTTTATTGAAATCATCCCTGAAATTGACATGCCAGGCCACGCCCAAGCCACTATTGCTGCCTACCCGGAGATCGGTTGCATCAATGCTGTGCCTTATGTAGCCACAGGTGGGGTATTTAAGAACAACACCTATAATCCAGGGAAGGATGAAACTTTTTTGTTTGCTGAAAATGTGTTGAACGAAATAATGGACCTATTTCCCTTTGAATACATACACATCGGCGGTGATGAATGTAACAAGGAACAGTGGAAAGTAGACCCCCATGCCCAACGTTGTATGAAAGAAGAAAACCTAAAGACAGAGGAAGAATTGCAAAGCTATTTTATCAGACGTATAGAAGGTTTAATAAATCAACGAGGCAGAAATATGATCGGTTGGGACGAAATTCTGCAAGGAGGTCTGGCCCCTAATGCTACGGTAATGTCCTGGCGAGGAGAAGAAGGTGGCATTGCCGCGGCTCAGGCAGGACATGATGTGATCATGACACCCAGTAAATATTGTTATATAGATCTGAAACAGGGGCCTGATGATCTCGAGCCTAATCTCGGCTATTCACGCATGCTACTAAAAGATGCTTATGAATACAAACTGGTGCCGGAAAGTTTCTCTGAAGATCAGGCCCGACACGTTTTGGGTACCCAAGCTAACCTTTGGACCGAATCCATAACTGACTGGGGGAAATTGACCTACATGACCTATCCCAGAATATACGCCATAGCTGAAAATGGGTGGACCACCGAAAGTCTTCAACAATGGGACCACTTTATCAACCGTCTGAAACCTCATTTGAAACGCCTTGATTTACAAAACATTCGCTATGCAACCAGTGCTTTCAATGTAAACATCATCCATCGCGGTATTGAGAAAGGCATTGAGATTACTTTAAGTACTGAGGTCAATGGACTTGATTATTACTACACCTTGGACGGTTCAGAACCTGACACCAGCTCATTCAAATATACCGGACCGTTCACAGCCAACGAAGGTCTTAGTATTAGCGCCCGGGCTTTTATAGATGATCAACCTGTTGGTCAGACCTCAAGTTTATCATTTCCCATACACCTGGGAGCAAAAGGATCAATCAGTTACCATACGCCTTTTCTCGATTTCAAAGATGCTGCTGGTAAAAATGCGTTAATTGATTATAATTATGCCAGCCTCACCATCACAGATGACAATTGGCAAGGGTTTGGGGGTGATATGGAGGTTGATATTGATTTTCCTGAACCTCAGATGATCTCAGAAGTACAATTGACCAATCTGCGCTTCACCATTTCAGGTGTTTATGTACCGGAATCTCATCAGGTATTTGGGTCTAAAGATGGTGAGCAGTATTTCCCTTTGGGCGAATCCAAACAGATAGATGAAAGCCATACACAAGGGAGAAACAAGGTCACCGCTAAAATCTATTTCGACCCTCAGGAAGTAAAGTCTTTAAAGATTAAATCAAAATCACTTAATCCGATACCACAGGAGCATCATCGGGCAGGAGAAGCTAGCAAGATATACCTAGATGAAATTGTCATTTTCTGAGGTTGTTTGGCCCACTTGAGATACTTAAACTCAGAATTGTCATTAGGCTTTGTAATGATGCTTCTAAGTTGCTGTTAGACAGGTGCTCACACCGTGCTCGCCGTAGCGGCTTCGCGAAGGCATGCAGTTTGTTGGTACGGTGACATAGGAAGGCTATGGTTAGTAGGCCTGTGGTGGATTAAGCCGTTAGACAAATGACTTGGTTAGTGATTATAAATCAAAAACATTTTAATATATTTGCAGCCCGTTAACAGCCCCTTTTTAGGATCATAACCACAACTGTACTAGAGAAATGTCAACAGTAAAGATTTTTTCAGGTTCCGCTTCCCAGTTACTTGGGGAAAAGATCGCTCAGTCCTATGGTGTAAAAACCGGGGCCCTATCATTGGAGAAATTTAGTGACGGGGAAATGTGTCCCAGCTTTGATGAGTCTGTAAGAGGCTGCGATGTATTCTTAATACAATCCACCTATGCACCTGCCGACCACATATTGGAATTACTGTTAATGATTGATGCTGCCCGCAGGGCCAGTGCCAAGCAAGTTACCGTAATCATGCCTTACTTTGGCTATGCCAGACAAGACCGTAAAGACAAGCCACGAGTTTCAATAGCAGCCAAGCTGAATGCCAATTTGTTATCTGCTGCTGGTGCGGATCGACTGATGACTATTGATCTTCATGCCGGGCAGATCCAGGGTTTCTTTGATTTTCCTGTAGACCACTTGTATGGCTCAGCAATCTTTGTCCCATACCTAAGACAATTACAGTCCGAGAATTTAGTATTTGCTGCCCCCGATGTGGGCGGCGTTGGACGTGCCAGGGCCTTTGCAAAATATTTCAACGCAGAACTGGTGGTTTGTGATAAACATCGAAAACGAGCCAACGAAATAGCTTCTATGCAGGTAATCGGAAATGTTGAGGACGCGGATGTGATTATGGTTGATGACTTAGTGGATACTGCAGGTACCATCTGTAAAGCCGCCCAAGTAATCAAGGAAAAAGGTGCTCGCACCGTGAGGGCAGCGGTTACCCATGGGGTTCTTTCAGGAAAAGCACTTGAAAATATTGGTAATTCATTGCTGGAAGAATTGGTGATAACTGATACCATACCGTTGCGCACGCCTCACGAAAAGATCCATGTATTAACCGTGGCGAACTTATTTGCCAACGCCATAAAAGAAATTAGAACACAAGGTTCAATAAGTTCATTATTCATTTAAAACAATCATGAAAACTTTAGAGATTACAGGGTATAAAAGAGCAAATCTCGGCAAAACTGATGCTAAAAAACTAAGAGTAGAAGGCAAGGTCCCTTGCGTATTATATGGAGGCAAAGAGCAAATACACTTTGAGACTCCCATGATCAATTTCAGGGATTTGGTTTATACCACAGATGCTCATTTTGTCAATATTTCCGTTGATGGAAAGCAAGCCAGAACAATTTTACAAGATATCCAATTTCATCCGGTAAGTGAGATTATCATGCACGCTGATTTTTTGGAATTAGCTGATGACAAACACATCCGCATGGAAATTCCTGTCCGAACCAAAGGAAAGGCGCCAGGCGTGGCCGAAGGTGGCAAACTATACATCAACCATAAGTACCTATTGGTGAGGGCTCTGCCTAAAGATATGCCTGAAGAAATTTTAATAGATATCTCTAAACTCACATTGGGCAGCTCATTTAAAGTGGGAGAGTTGGAACCTGATAATTTTGAATTATTGACCAGCGACTTGGTGAGCGTTATTTCAGTGGAAACACCTAGAACCATCAAGGTAATTGAAGTGGAAGATGAGGAAGAAGAATTAGAAGAAGGAGAAGAAGGAGAAGGAGAAGAAGGAGAAGAAGGAACAGAAGGTGGTGAAGAAAAATCTGAGGGTGGGGATTCCGGAGGAGATTCTAAAACTCCTGAGGGAAAATAGCTAGAGAATCTCAAATCTCGGATCTCAAATCTACAATTACGATCTGGGATCTGAGATCTGAGTCCTGAGATCTAAGATCATATGAAGTTTCTGATTGCCGGTTTGGGGAATATTGGTGCTGAGTACCAACTCACTCGTCATAATATTGGCTTTTTGGTGTTAGACCAGTTGGCAGAAGACAAAAAATCTTCTTTTGAGGTTGACAAACTGGCCTTCAAGACTACGTTTCGTTTTAAAAGCCGCAGCATTCACCTGATCAAACCTACCACCTACATGAACCTTAGTGGTAAGTCAGTAAACTACTGGCAACAACAACTAAAAATTCCCAACCACCAAACCCTGGTGATAACAGATGATGTGGCGCTCCCTTTTGGTAGTTTGAGACTTAGGGCCAAAGGGTCTCATGCCGGTCACAATGGACTAAAACATATTGAATCCATTCTTGGCTCAAATCAATATCCCAGGCTTCGATTTGGGATTGGCAATGATTACCCGAAGGGATTTCAAGTGGATTATGTGCTGAGCCGGTTTACAAAAGAAGAATTCGAGGAATTATCGCCACATATCGAGAAAGCCGTCAATATGATTCTTAGTTTTTGTACCATTGGCATCGATGGTACCATGACCCAGTTTAATTAAACGAATAGTTGAACATTGGGAACAAGTGAGCAAGAGAGCAAGAGACCAGTTGTTCCCGTTGTTCCCAATGTTCCCAATACGCCCTAGCTAACTGTACCGCCTGGACTAATGTCCTTATCAGGTTGTAGGAATGCAAAACTACCATCCGCATGCTCGGCCATCAGGATCATTCCCTGGGATTCAATGCCCATGATTTTTCTGGGAGCCAGGTTTAAAAGAACCGTCACCTGTTGTCCCACCACTTCTTCCGCGCTGTAATGCTGGGCAATGCCGCTGACGATGGTGCGCTGGTCCAATCCGGTGTCCACTTGCAGTTTTAACAATTTCTTGGACTTCGCCACTTTTTCGGCCTCCACAATTTTACCAATGCGAATGTCCATTTTCATAAAATCCTGGAAGGCAATTGTTTGCTTAGCATCTGATAAGTCCATAGTGGCATTTTCTATTTTGGAGGTTTTTAATTTTTGTACCTGACGGTCAACTACCTGATCTTCTATTTTTTCAAAAAGTAATTCAGCCTTGCCTAGCTGATGACCTGGGGTGAGCAGTTCTGCCGAACCTGCGTCTTGCCATGGCAACTCCTCAAGTTGAAGCATACTTTGGAGTTTCTCACAGGTTTTTGGCAAGAAAGGGCTGGCAAGCACATTCAAGTTTGCCGCAACCTGCAGGCTAATGTTCAGTATAGTACCCACCCTGGCAGGGTCAACTTTGATCAATTTCCAAGGCTCAGTATCTGCCAGGTATTTATTCCCCATACGAGCTACCTCCATCATTAATGTCAATGCTTCTCTGAATCGAAATGCCTCCAGGGAATTGGTAATTCGACGGGGGTATTCGGATAGTTTGGTCAAAGCCTGCTTATCCAGATCATTTAACCGGTCAACAGCCGGAACCTGTCCCTCAAAGTATTTATGTGTGAGTACCATCGCCCGATTTATGAAATTACCGAAAATAGCTACCAACTCATTGTTGTTGCGGGCCTGAAAGTCTTTCCAGGTAAAGTCATTGTCCTTGGTTTCAGGGGCGTTAGCGCATAGGACATAACGCAACACGTCTTCTTTTTCCGGCAAATCTTCCAGATATTCATGTAACCAGACCGCCCAGTTCCGGGAGGTTGATATTTTGTCGCCCTCAAGATTTAAAAACTCGTTCGCAGGCACATTATCTGGCAATATATATGAGCCATGTGCTTTCAGGATCACAGGAAAAATAATACAATGAAATACAATATTATCTTTCCCAATAAAATGTATCAACCGGGTATCTTTATCTTTCCAGTAAGGTTCCCAGTCCTTATTGTTCATTGCGGCCCACTCCTTAGTGGCTGAAATATAGCCGATAGGAGCATCAAACCACACATATAATACCTTTCCCTTAGCTTCCTCCAGCGGTACCGGAACCCCCCAGTCCAAATCGCGGGTCATGGCCCTGGGCTTTAGCCCTTGATCTATCCAGGACTTGCATTGCCCATACACATTGGCTTTCCACTCCTTGTGTCCATCAATGATATACTCCCTTAACCAATCCTCATACTTGTCCATAGGAAGATACCAATGCCTGGTTTCCTTCAGCACCGGAGGCTGACCGCTTAGCATGGATCTTGGATTTGCAAGATCCGATGGGCTCAAACTGGTTCCACAATTCTCACACTGATCTCCGTAGGCAGATTCAAACCCACAGTTTGGACAAGTACCCTGGATATAGCGATCAGCTAAGAACTGCTGACTTTGCTCATCATAGTATTGCTCACTTGCCTCCTCGATAAAGACATCCTTATCATAAAGTGTCTTGAAAAATTCCGAGGCAGTTTCCCAATGAACAGGGCTGGAAGTTCTGCTATAATGATCAAAACTGATCCCAAACTCCCTGAAGGATCTATCGATCATGGTATGATATCGGTCAACAATGTCTTGGGGAGTGACTCCTTCCTTTTTTGCTCGCAAGGTTATTGGTACACCAAGTTCATCTGACCCGCACATAAAAAGAACATCTTTCCCTTGAAGCCGAAGAAACCGTACATAAATATCAGCAGGCACATAAACGCCGGCCAAATGACCTATATGAACCGGTCCATTGGCATATGGTAAAGCTGCGGTGATAGTGAATCTTTGGAAAGTCATGCCGGCAAAGATAAAAGTAATAGCTTAATTGATACTAATTAACCCTGGCAATTTCTTAGTTTTGCCGCTTGATTAATATGCCATGGTAAAATTGAGAAATATAGCCATAATAGCCCACGTTGACCACGGAAAAACTACGCTGGTGGACCGGTTCATCCAGACGGGCAAAATATTTGATGATCATCAACAAATGGGCGAATTGATACTTGACAGCAATGAGCTGGAGCGGGAAAGAGGCATCACAATCCTGTCAAAAAATGTATCGGTGAAGTACCAAGGAGTGAAAATAAATATTATCGATACCCCCGGACACGCTGACTTTGGCGGGGAAGTCGAACGGGTATTGAAAATGGCAGACGGTGTATTGCTGCTGGTAGACGCCTTTGAAGGCCCTATGCCACAGACCAGGTTCGTGCTTGAAAAAGCTTTGAAACTTGGATTGAAGCCTATTGTGGTAATTAATAAAGTCGATAAGGAGAATTGCAGGCCCGATGAAGTTCACGAACAGGTTTTTGAGCTAATGTTCAATCTGGATGCTACTGAAGAACAACTGGACTTTACAACTCTTTATGGATCCTCAAAACACGGCTGGATGAGTACTGACTGGAAGAAACCCACTACAGATATTATCCCGCTGCTTGATGCCATTATTGAAATTATTCCAGCACCTGCCAAACTTGAGGGCTTGCCGCAAATACAAATCACTTCGCTTGACTATTCTTCCTATGTCGGCCGGATCGCCATTGGAAGAGTTTACCAGGGCACCGTTGAGGAAGGAAAGACCTATGGACTAAGTAAGAAAGATGGCAGTCTAACAAAAATTAAGGTCAAAGAACTGTTTGTATTTGAAGGATTGGGAAGAACAAAAGTATCTACTGTAAGTTCCGGAGAGATCTGTGGGGTAGTGGGGCTTGAAGACTTCGAAATTGGGGACACCATTACGGACGTAGAAAATCCGTTAACGCTGCCCAGGATCTCCATTGATGAGCCCACCATGAGCATGTTATTCACTATTAACAATTCACCATTTTTTGGGAAAGAAGGAAAGTTCGTCACCTCCAGGCATTTACGGGAAAGACTGGAAAAAGAAACTGAGAAAAACCTGGCATTGAAAGTTGATCAGGCTGATTCCGAAGACAAGTTTATAGTATATGGCCGTGGGGTGCTCCATCTTTCAGTATTGATAGAAACCATGCGACGGGAGGGCTACGAACTGCAGGTAGGTCAGCCTCAGGTCATTTTTAAAGATATAAATGGCAGTCGACAAGAGCCTATTGAGCACATGGTAGTGGAGGTGCCAGATGAATACTCAGGCAAGGTTATTGAAATGGTCACTAAGCGAAAAGGTGAACTGACCATTATGCAGCCAAAAGGAGATCTTCAACATCTCGAATTTGATACTCCAGCCCGCGGATTGATCGGATTAAGGAATAACATGCTAACCGCTACTGCAGGTCAAGCCATCATGAACCACCGATTCAAAGACTATCAACCTTACAAAGGAACTATTCCCGGCAGGATCAATGGATCATTAATATCAATGGAAGATGGACCTAGTACTGCATATTCCATAGACAAATTGCAAGACAGAGGCGTATTTTTCGTAGGCCCTGGCGAAAACTTATATACTGGACAAGTAATCGGAGAACACAGCCGTTCCAACGACTTGGTAGTAAATGTGCAAAAGGGTAAGAAGCTCACTAATATGAGGGCAGCAGGCTCTGATGATAATGCCAAAATAGCCCCACCCCGAACATTTTCCCTGGAGGAAGCTTTAGAATACATTCAAGAAGACGAGTATTTGGAAGTTACTCCAAAAGCAATCAGGATGCGTAAGATCTATTTGGACGAGCACCAAAGGAAAAGAATGAGTAGTAAGAGTTAGACAGGGGCGAAGGCTAAGAATTTACGATTTACAATTAGTAATTGACAATTTGTAAATGGTTAATAGTCAACTGTTAATTACAATACTGGCATCCATGGCTTCCCACTTCGGATCAGTGAGAGACCTTTAAGAAACTATATAGTTTACTCTATAGAAAACTATATAGGAGTTAGTGCGAACTAAATTAGTTTAATTTAGTTCGCACTAATGAAATACCATCAAATATCCATACTATTATTCATTGACATTGAGGGATTGGTACCTGAAAAATTCAATTATGGATTAGGAATTTCAAATTACGAAGAATGCTTAGCAAATCCATCGTCCTTCGTACCTCGTAATTACAACCTTTATTGCAAGCCCAAGTAAAATTTGATATATTGATAACATGCGCGCCTACCATACAAATATAGTAAGATGCCTGACCTTCTTTGCACTGGTACTAACAGGATCTAATGCCTGCAATGACACCACATCGGTAAAGATCAGCT
>CAZAWQ010000256.1:0-1562 GCA_964488585.1 uncultured Roseivirgaceae bacterium | reverse complement strand
GGCAACTGTTGAGCCTTACCTTATTATCGCTGTAATGGATTGTACAGGACATGGAGTTCCAGGAGCGTTCATGACAGTTATGGCCAACAGTCTGTTGAATCAAATTGTATTGGAACAGGGAGTGGTAGCCCCGGCTGAAATTCTTAGACTTTTACATGGTGAAACTACCAATACTTTACATAAGAAAAAGTATAATCAGATTACCAGTGATGGGATGGATATTGGAATCTGTAATTTTCATAAAGAAACCAAGTTTATGGTCTTTTCTGGGGCAAAAAGACCATTTTATTATTACAAAAATAACCAGCTAAATGTAATAAAGGGCAATACCCAAAGTATTGCGGGCACGCTGCACAAGAAAGAACGCACGTTCGATGAAAAATCCATACAATTAAATGAGGGTGATGCTTTTTATTTATTTACTGATGGACTTATTGATCAGTTTGGAGGTCCTGATAATAAGAAGTTTATGAATTGGAGATTAAAGCATCAGTTAAATATCATGCAGCCACATACCATGACCAATCAAAAAGCACATCTTGAAGCTGAAATATCTAACTGGAGAGGACGAAACGAACAAACTGATGACATCCTTATTATGGGAGTAAGAGTTTGACCTTACTTATCCATTGCACTTGTTTATGAAACTTTACAGGCAACCTTCTTTGTTAAACCTGCGTGCTTAGTATTGTAACATTAATTTGTGAGCGCTAAACAAAAGAACCCTCAAGATCTTGGCTCTTTGATTACCGGATGCAAAAAAGGTAACAGGCGGAGCCAACAGCTATTGTACCGGCAGTACTACGGCTTTGCTATGGCCATTTGTTTAAGATACAGTAGTAATTATGAACGGGCTGTTGAAGTTGTAAATGATGGATTCCTGAAGATCTTTACCAAATTAGACATGTATAATCCAGAAAAGTCATTCAAGGGTTGGATCAGGCGCATAATGATTAACAGTGCTATTGATCATTACCGGAAGGAACAAAAGCATACCGGCCTAAATTCCATTGAATATTATGAAGCCGCAACTTTTGCTCCAACGGTCATTCAGAAAATGACCTATGATGAGGTGATACACCAAATTCAACTATTGTCTCCTTCATATCGAGCAGTGTTTAATTTGTACGTAATTGATGGATATAAGCATCTGGAAATAAGTAAGTCACTAAATATTAGCGTTGGTACTTCTAAATCAAATTTGTCAAGGGCAAGAATGCAGCTGCAAAAGGCCCTAAAAAAAATATACAAAGATGAATTCGCGTAATTTATCAGAAAAGGCCTTTGATACTGAAATCAAAGGGCGCCTGGAAAACTCCGGTGTCCCCTTTGATCCGGAATCATGGGAAAAAATGAGTCAAAAACTTGACCATGTTTTTCCGAATAATAACTCTAGTGACAGAGGTTTATTCGGATTATTGGTAGTGGCTTTTCTGCTTTCAGCATGGTTCTTTTGGAACGTTGGAACATTTTCTCAAACTAAATCAGGTGCATAACCGAATCCAATAAGCCAGGGAGAAGAATATTCTGGTATTACCGGCAAATCTTCAATATTTAAATTG
>CAZAWQ010000255.1:0-3819 GCA_964488585.1 uncultured Roseivirgaceae bacterium | reverse complement strand
CTCCGACTACCTCAAGGAAACGTGCTAAACCTCTTGTCAGACCAAGTACCTGACTGGTCTGGTGGTACCCGCATCGGACATTGCCTTGACCAGTTAATCCAGGGGTATGGCTCCAAATTATTGCATGGGAAAGTGATATTTATAATGATCAGTGATGGTTGGGACACCGGGGATATTGAGTTATTGGAGCAATCGATGAAGTATATAAAACGACGGGTTAAAAAGTTGATCTGGTTGAATCCACAGGCCGGAAAACCTGATTTTCAACCGCAGGTTCAGGGCATGGTTGCTGCACTTCCATATATCGATATTTTCCATGGAGTGCATGATGCCGAATCCTTCGGCAATCTAAGATCCAAGATCTGAGATCTGAGATCTGAGATCTCAGATCTCATAGATCTTAGATTTCGAGATTCCTATAAGGAAATAGCGGATACAACTCCCCTTTTAAAAAATGATTCTTTCCTTTTGGCAGTTCCAGAAATCCATCAGCATCCATCAGGTTGGCAAGATCGCCAGATCCGTGTCCTACCACTGGTTCGGCCAAGATATGACCTTGATCCAATTTAACTTTTACCTGGGCGAAATAGGTTAGATCGGGTACAAAATGGAGCTCCTCTGTTAATTGTGCCATTAAAAGCGGTCTATGAAGCCTGAGCAGCTTGTCCAACCATGGTTTAAGGTAACGACTAAAACACATAAACGATGAAACGGGATTACCAGGGAAAGCAAATACCAGGGTGCCGGACACATGTGACCCAAACCAAAATGGCTTGCCAGGTCGCTGTCGGATTTTATGGAAGTGTTTGGTAACCTGTAATTGATCAAGGGCTTGAGGAACATAGTCGAACTTACCCTTAGAAACGCCGCCGCTGAGAATTAGTATTTGATAGGTTTCAATTAACCCTCTGAGCTTATCGGTAGTGCCTTTAAGGTCATCGATAATATGAAACAAGTCCGATTTGATCTTCCAACGATTCAATGCATCGGCTAGGGTAGCCGCGTTGGAGCTTCGGATTTGGTGGGGGAGTGGGGTCTGATCGACGGCCACCAATTCATCCCCTGTGGCTATGATGGCTACCGATGGCGGCTTGGCAACCTTTAATGTGCTTTTACCTACGGTTGCCGCCACCCCAATCTCGGGAGCCTCCAGAATGGTCCCGGGCTTTATTAATAGAGCACGTTCAAGGCGATCCGTCCCTTGCTTATGCACATTTTGTCCTTTTTTAGGTGCTACCTGTATGGTCGCTACTCGGTTTGATTCTCCATTGATTTTGATTACTTCGTATGGTATAATTGTATCTGCTCCTTTTGGTAGAACCGCTCCAGTCATCACTTCTACTGCGTAATTAGGAGATTTAATTTGTAATGGCGGACTTCCGGCTGCTTGTGTCCCCTGGATTCGAAAATCTGCTCCGCCCTGTTTCCAATGATCAAAGTTTATTGCAATGCCATCCATGGTCACCCGGTCAAAAGGGGGGAAGTCCCGATCAGCGCAAATGGTTTCTTTTAAAACCCTGCCGCCGGCATGTACTATAGGGACCACTTCTGATTCTAATTCGAGCGTATGGCTGTTTATCAATCTTTCGGCTTCTGCTACTGTGATCATGAGTTATAAAAAGTCACCAATAATCTCTAAATTAATGAATTAATTCCGCTTCCTATGGATACGAAAAGGAGATTTAGTCATGTGGATAGCCAGGGTAATCCAACCATGGTTGATGTTGGTGGCAAGAAAATTACAGCGAGGCGGGCAGTGGCCAAGAGCCTGGTAGTTTTAAATGATGAGATATTGGAACACCTGACTTCTGACGAGATTCACACCAAAAAGGGCCCGGTGTTTCAAACTGCTATCACTGCCGGTATTATGGCAGTCAAACGTACCAGTGATTTAATTCCACTTTGCCATCCGCTACTCCTTGAAAATTGCCAGGTAACCATTGCTGTTAAGGGTATACAAGCGGAGGTTACCTGCACAGTCAGCTTGATGGGAAAAACAGGAGTAGAGATGGAAGCATTAACCGGGGCTTCCGTGGCTGCTCTTACCATTTACGACATGTGTAAAGCGTTTTCACATGATATCGTAATAAAGGACACTAGATTATATGAAAAAACAGGAGGTAAAAATGACTTCAGTAGAGCGTAGCAGTCATCAAAAACATGCAAAACTAAAAAGACCGGAAATGGGTAACTATGGCCGCAATGAGATAGCTATTATGGGTACGCCCTGTGGGAATATCAAGCAGTTGGTTCAAGTATTGATAAATATATTAAAGGAACAGATTGCATTTGTAGATGCTGACCATAAAGCTACAGACCTCGAAGGGTCCGCAACCTTAACATATACAGATAAAATCAGCTTCCGGCGTTTTGATTACCTAACTCAATTCAATCCTTTCCAAATCCGTCCTCATTTTAACCACTGTGAGTTGGTTCTGGTAAATGGAAATCATTTTAAAGCAGCCGCTCAAATTTTAGTAATTGATCCCAAGAAACCCCTGGATGGTAAGTTGGACAGAATTACTAATGCCATTTTGGTGGTAAAAAAGGAAGAGAGAGTGGAAATCCCGGACTACCTGAGGCCTTACACCCAGGATATACCAATAATGGCCTGGGAGGATCAAGCAAAGATTGCCAGTTTTATTAAAAAATGGTTATTAAACCGCAAACCCAATCTTAAGGGATTGGTGCTGGCCGGGGGTAAGAGTGTACGTATGAATATGGACAAGGGCGGCTTGCAATATCATGGGGTCAGCCAAAGACAGTATGTATTTGAACAATTGCAAGAGCTGGGAATCAATGCCCATATCAGCTGTCGAAGCGACCAGCTTTCTGAGATCGATGAAGGATTGCCCCTGCTTCCAGACACTTTTCAGGATCTTGGGCCAATAGGGGCCTTATTGACGGCGTTGCGAGAGGACCCGGACAGTGCCTGGCTGGCTATTGCCTGTGACCTTCCGTATTTATCGATTGATACCGTAAAGTTTTTAATTGAAAACCGCGATAGCTCAAAAATAGCAACGGCATTTCAAAGCCCCTTTGACGAGTTTCCTGAACCATTGATAACTATATGGGAACCAAAAAGTTATGGTGTTTTGTTGCATTTTTTAAGTCAAGGATATAGCTGCCCTAGAAAAGTACTTATTAATTCTGACGTGCGCTTGTTGCAGGCACCCGAGCCTAAGGATCTAAGCAATGTAAACCATCCTGAAGAATACCAGGAAGCAGTTACAGATCTAAGATCTAAGGTCTAAGATCTTAGGATTGTTCAATAAATCCCCAGGCAATCAAACCAATTCCAACGATAATGGCTACCGCTCCGAATGCTCCTGAGGCCAGTATGGCAATTAAAATTCCCGCACCAAGCACCACCAGTCCAATATACATTTTCTGGTTGAAACGAATGTCATTGGTAGTAGCTTCCTTTTTCACTTTCTTAACTTCCTTTCTAAGGGTCTTGTACTGTTTTTTTACTTGCTGACGAATGGTTTTTTTCTCTTGTTTGGAGGCATTCTTATAATTTTCCACGAACTTAGATGTAGCATCTGAAGTAGGAATAGCCAGATCTGTAATTGCTTTATCTGCCGGTAGTAGGGGAACAACTGTCGGCTGCACCGGCCCAATACTAACCAAAGGTACTATCGCCCCAGATTTAGATTCTTGGTGGTTATAGTGACTGAATTTGTAAGCGGTTATGATCAAAGCCCCATTTTTCTTGGCTTTTTCCAAGGCACTCAACATCCGCGGATGATTGGTACCTGGGTTTTGACCAAGGATAAATATAAGATCAGTTTGGTAAAAGTCCTCAAGAGTGACAGA
>CAZAWQ010000254.1:0-8129 GCA_964488585.1 uncultured Roseivirgaceae bacterium | reverse complement strand
CAACCGTACCAGGCAGGCCGCTATTACCAAGGAGATCCTGGAAATCGTAACCGGAGCAGAAGCTTTGTCAGGTAAATAACGGAAACGTAGAATGGCAATTTATCTTCTATGGTTTTATACCGTTATATAGATGCCTTAAGTCTCGATGTAGTTTTGGGAGCTGTGATCAGCAGCTTATTTTTTGCTAAGCTACTTAACGTGACCTTGCCACCAATAATTTTGGCCACACTGGCGTTGGCTATCTGGACCATTTATACCATGGACCATTTATGGGATGCCCATCGAAGTCAAAACCCTGCCAGAACTTTTAGACATCAGTTTCATCAGAAACACTTCATTGTACTTTTGGTTTTGGTAGTATTGGGCATTGCCTTTGGAATGGTTATGCTGTGGTATCTTCCGACTACTACCAGGATTTGGGGAATTGTGCTAATGCTGGTGGTTATAGGTTATTTTGTCATTTTGAGGCTTCAACAAAATCAGCAATATCACAAAGAAATGTTAGTGGCGTTGGTATTTACCTGCGGGGTTCTGTTGGGTCCGTATTCATTATACCGGGGTGTTCTCACCGTCCCTTATGCTTTGGTAATCATGCAATTTGCCGCATTGGCGTTTAGTAACTTATTGGTGTTTTCATATTTTGAAATAGAGATTGACCGCAATCAGAACTTTGGATCACTTGCCAGAAGTATTGGTGAATCTACGATCCGGTCATTGGCGCTGGGGCTGCTTATAATGATAATGCTATCAGTTTCAGTATGCTGGTTCATATGGTCTGAGCTGGATGTGATTAAAAATAGTCAATGGATAATAATGCTAATGACCTTTTCACTGATAGCAATTTCAAAATGGCCAGGACTCTTTAGGAAGGATGACCGTTATCGTTTCCTGGGAGATGGCATTTTTTTCATACCTGTTCTGGTATTGTGATTGAGGTTGCCAACTACGATCGCATAGCCTCCTACTACGACCTTCTGGCACATATTGTTTTTGGAAATCAACTAGTAGCCGCCCAGAACCATTTCCTGCCGGACTTGGATGATCCTAAGAGAATACTTGTGTTTGGCGGAGGTACAGGTCATATGATGGTTCCTTTATTACAACTGTATCCTGATGCCTGTATTCACTACCTGGAATCTTCCGCAGCTATGATATCAAAGGCCAAGGCCAGGATCGCTCCTGACAGTAATAGCGTTTCATTTACTTGTGGTACCGAACAAGAGTTGACAGATAAAGCAAATAGTTATGACCTGATTATTACGCCATTTGTACTGGATATATTTAAAGAAAAGTATTTGAAAAGCGTTTTCAAATTGCTTTTTGACGCACTTTCTTCCGGGGGAAAATGGATCCAGACAGACTTTTATGTTGATCAAAGTAGTCCTGGATGGCAAAAATTGATGATATGGTTGATGTACAAGTTTTTTAGGGTTGCAGCCCGACAACAAAATCAGATACTTCCGGACTTTGATACTTACTTCGAAAAGTTCCCTTTACGGCTATTAGCACGAAAGAGTTTTTATCATCGAATGGTCCGTACTCATTTATATATTAAATATCAGGAATAGAACCCCCTTACGAGAGGCTATCGAAACACTTTTTTCTTGTTAAAATAGTCTTTTAGGTACTGCTCGTCTTCGGATTTCTGCACCAGGTCTTTGCCAGCCATTCCTTTTTCTCTGGCTATGGCCGCTACTCTACCCTGATTGTTCATCAGTACCGTTGGAATATGTTGAGCTATAGGATCTTTATAAGCTTCTTCAGGAGAAATGATCAACCATCCTTCTCCTCGTAGGAACGAGATCAAGTCATCCAGGAATAAAGCTGCCAGGTCATTTTCGTGTAGCAGTAAAACATGTTTTGGTGAGCGCTTAAGGGTTTTCAGCGCAATATTTTGGTAAAACTGAATACTCTCCCAGATGTGTTCGATGTAAAGGTCTTTTAACAGGTCGTAATTAATTTTTTTGTTTTTCTTTAACGCCTGTTGATACAGGGATTCAAGATACCAATCATAGTTATCTACCGTGACATAACCATTGATATAGCCCATTTCATCAAGAGCGGTTCTTACCCGGTCCCGGGATTCCTCATCCCTCCCTTCATCCAAGAAAGGAAAGCGAAACCAAGGTCTAAATCCCGGTAATTGATTAAGCGCTTGATCCGCTTTTTTGATATCATCTATAAAGTTTTCTACCCCAACATCGTGAATATGAGGATGAGTGTGGCTGTGATTGGCAATAATATGCCCTGCCTTGCCATACATTTTTAGCCTCAGTTCACCAACGGCATCCAATTTACCTGAGTTAGCAAAAAAAGCTACTTGAGGAACATTGTATTGTTTTAGCTTTTCAATAAGGATTTCACTACGTTTTAATCCGGTATAAAGGCCACCGTCGCTTCGGGGGGCATCGTCAAAGGTCAAGGCAATTTCCTGAGCGAAATTAAACAGTGATTGAAATAGTAAAAGGCAGGTGAGGAGATTTTTTGCGGATATCATAGTCCTTAAAAAAGTGGGATTGATGTATCAGTAAGATAATATTAGAAGCACCAAAACCCAAATGACAAATAACAATTAAAATTCCAAATTCCAATGATCAAGGTAAATGACTAGGGAACAACGAATAATAAGTGCCCTCCGCCCTGCTAATAATTGAAAACACCATAGTCTGAACTAATAGTCAACCTTGCTTCATCCGCAGCCTCTACATGCCCAACTACCTTAGCCTCTACGCCAAAACTTTCGGATATTTCAATAATATCCCTGGCAAATTCTTGAGCCAGATAAATTTCCATGCGGTGACCCATGTTGAAGACTTGATACATTTCTTGCCAGTCGGTACCGTTTTGCTCCTGGATCAATTTGAAAAGAGGAGGGGTATCAAACAGTTGATCTTTTATAATGTGCAGGCGTTCGACAAAATGCAATACCTTAGTTTGAGCCCCTCCGGTACAATGGATGATCCCATGTATGTGTTCCCTATAAGTGGTCAGAACCGATTTCAGAATGGGGGCATAGGTCCGGGTGGGTGATAACACCAATTGTCCGACATCGACATCCAGACCATTAATGGGATCAAGCAGAGACTTTGTCCCGGCATACACCAATTCCTCCGGTACTTCCGCATCAAAACTTTCCGGATATTTTTGAGCCAGGTACTTTGCAAACACCTCATGCCGGGCTGATGTGAGACCATTACTCCCCATCCCTCCGTTGTATGTAGATTCGTAATTTGCCTGTCCAAACGACGCCAGGCCAACGATCACATCTCCGGGTTTGATTCTGTGGTTACTTATCACTTCCGACCTTGGCATACGGGCAGTTACGGTACTGTCAACCAAAATTGTCCTTACCAAATCACCTACATCCGCAGTTTCACCACCGGTGCTGTAGATAGATATCCCATGACCTCTAAGCATTTGCAGGAATTTTTCTGTCCCTTCAATCAACGCTTTAATTACCTCACCAGGGATCAGTTTCTTATTTCGTCCAATGGTGGAAGACAGCAGGATCTGGTCCATTGCTCCAACGCACAATAGATCATCCACATTCATCACCACCGCATCCTGCGCAATTCCTTCCCATACACTTAGATCGCCGGTTTCTTTCCAGTATACATATGCCAGTGATGACTTGGTGCCGGCTCCGTCCGCGTGCATGATATTGCAGTACAACGGATCACCACCCAAATAGTCCGGGACGATTTTGCAGAAAGCTTTGGGAAAAAGCCCTTTGTCTACCTTCTGAATAGCTTGATGAACATCTTCCTTTGAAGATGAAACCCCGCGCTGCTGATACCGTTGATCCATGGCACAAAAATAAAAAAAGGCTTCGGATTAGGAGCGTTGGTTGATGAAATTATTAACTCTGCTCAGTTTTTTTAATCGTCAATTGCTCTGGTAAACTCCGCAGCCTGCTGATTTAATACACCTGGCATGCCTTAAAAATATTTTTTAATCACGTTATTAATTACCAACCGATCTCATTTTACCTTAGCAGTAATTTATGAAAGTTGATGAATTTATTAGTCAATACGGTTATAGACCACAAATCTAATCTCTTCAATCTTTAGGATCGTCTGGCTGAGATCGCATTTCTTCCACCTCTTCCATCTGTCCGGTATCTTTGTTGTACTCAAACACCTTGATCTCCGTTCTACGGTTTCTCTGACGGTTGTCAGGGTTATCGGTTCCGTCAGGGTTGGTGTTGGAAACCATGGGCTGGGTTTCGCCATAACCCCGTGCCCGGATCCGGTTTTTATCTATCCCTTCAGAGATGATGTAGTTTACTGCAGATTCGGCTCGACGTTGTGACAGATCTAAGTTGTATTCGTCATTTCCAAAATTATCGGTATGGGAACCCAATTCGATTTTGATCTCGGGGTTGTCCTGTAAAAAACGTGCCAATTTATCCAGCTCGATGGCAGCGTCTGCACGAATATCAGAAGAATCGAATCCGTAGTATATGTTTTCCACCACAATGGCCTTCTCTAAAATAATGCGGTCCATTACCAATTCCGTTTGGAAATTCTTGGTGGTGATCTCTTCTACCAACTGTTCAGCCGGTATGGATTGTCCAACAGTACTGAAGTTTATTCTGGTGGTGAAGAAATCAGGTTTTTCTCCAATAATCAAATAGTCAACTTCACCGTCTACATGAAATTCAAAATCTCCGTTTTCATCTGAAGTGGTTACATTCAACACATTATCTTCGGTATCCATTAATCGTACTCTAACCTTATTTAACACCACATTGGCCTGAGTTGAACTATCAGGGGTCAAAGTACGGCCGGCCAGAATATAGTTAACAATTTTTCTTGAGGGGGAGTTATCTATGAATGCATAAATATCGTCATCTCCCTGACCGCCATCCCTGTTAGAAGTAAAGTAGCCTTTGGTCCTGCTTGAATATATAAGTCCAAAATCATCGTCACTACTGTTTAGGGGTGAACCCAAATTGGTCACAGAGGTCTTACCGTCTTTTCTTATGGCAACCAGAATATCCAGGCCACCATAACCGGCATGTCCGTTAGAGGCAAAGAAAAGCCTACCATCGTCGTCAACATAGGGGAACATGTCATTTCCCTGGGTATTGATGTCATTTCCCAGGTTTCGAGCATTACTGAATCGTCCGTTTCCGTCAAGCGAAGCGGCATAAAGGTCTACCCCACCTATACCACCTGGCCGGTTTGAGGCAAAATAGAGCGTACGGCCATTGCGATTAAATGCTGGAGCAGAGTCCCAGGAGTTGGGGTCATTCACCGTAAGTAATTCAGGCTCGCTCCATTCGCCGTTGCGATAACGGCTAAGATATAGATTGACCTCCTTGGTGCCTTTCTTGCTTCCATCGTTTCCACGAGCAAAAACTACGGTATTCCCATCACGGGTAAATGCTATGGTCCCCTCGTTTATTCCGGGAAGATTGATCATATCTCCTAGGATCTCCACACTGGTTACATCTATTTCGTCACCATTTAATTTTGCTTTGTAAATATCTGTAAAGGGAGTTCCGGTGGTCTTATATATTTTCGTATCGTGCCTATTTGATGTGAAATAAATCTCGCCGTTGCTTACCATGGGAGAATATTCGGCCGCCGCAGTATTTATGGGATTTATGGTAAATATTTCAAAATAACTTTCTGAAGGCATTCCCTTAATCTCATTCAGGTTTCCAATTTCTTTGCGCGCCAGATTGGCCAATGGAACATTTTCTGTATCGTCAACTAAAGAATTCAATGTTTCACTGGCATCATCGTACTGCTCCCTAGTCTTTAAGGAAAAAGCGTAAAAGTACCTAGCAGAATCACTTATAAACCCATTTTCAAAAGCTGTTTCGTAAAACCCAGTTGCTTGTTTGATCCGGTTCGATAATCGAAAACTTTCCGCGATTTGGTAGTTTATCCGGGGATCGTTTGGGTTGTCCTTTAGCATTTTTTCATAAGCCACGATGGCCACATCGTACTCTCCAACTTCGAAGCTGCCATCTGCCCCTTTTGGACCAGAAATTTTTTGACTACAGGACCAGGCCAAAAAAGAAAAAATCCCCAGTATCATTAGACTTCGTAGTTTCATACTTCTTTCTATACCTGTTTTTTTAATAAAGGTAACTGTAATTTATAAAATATTGAGCTATTCTTAACGCGTTTATCCCATCTAGTTAACCAGCGGGTTGGGGCAAATAACCTCCCAACCAGGAGTTTTTCAAGGAGACAATCCAGTTTGACAAACCTCCCTTTTTTTTGGATCAAGGTGTTAAATAAAAGTGTTTCTTCATGAATTTTACCATCTTTTATTTTTCGTTTTATCTCTATCAATGGGACCTGCTGCACTGATTCATCGATCCACAGAGGTACTTTTGTACGGTCAAAGAAATCGACTTTTAGCTGTGCTCCTAAAGTACGCATGAAAGTCACAGATTTATCTATAGAGCAACCGGATGGTAATTGCAGATAATCTTCCACGGAAATGACTACAAAATAACCCTTTATTACCTCTACGGAAGCCGTAAGAGGCTGTCCATGGGCCCCCCACTGTTCCACAAACTCTTTTCCTTTATTTAATACTAATTGTTGCTCAGTTGATGTTAATTCTCGATCCGCCTGGTAGATCCAAATTCTGGCGTCATCAGATAATGTATTGAATGTAACGAACATAATTTATGTATTGCTTTTTATAAACCTTTGTCCTGGGCGATTAGTTCAGCCAGGTCCATAATCTTAACCTCATCTTCTTTTTCCTTACTCTTGATCCCATCTGTCAACATGGTCATACAGAACGGACATGCAGAGGCGATAATGGAAGCGTTGGTTGATAGAGCCTCTTCTGTACGTTCAATATTGATACCCTTATTGCCCTGCTCTGACTCCTTAAACATCTGAGCACCGCCTGCTCCACAACATAGTCCGCTGCTGCCACATCTTTTCATTTCTACCAACTCAGCATCCAGCACTTCCAGAACTTTTCTAGGGGCTTCATAAATTCCATTGGCCCGTCCTAAATAACATGAGTCATGGTAGGTGATTTTCTTTCCTTTAAAAGCGCCCCCTTCTTTCATGACAAGACGTCCATTATCTATCAACCGTTGCAAGAAGGTACTGTGATGTATCACCTCATAGTTGCCTCCTAATTCTGGATATTCATTTTGGAGGGTATTAAAACAATGGGGGCAAGCGGTAACTATGGTTTTAACCTGATAATTATTTAGCACCTGAATATTGGCTACGGCCTGCATTTGAAATAAGAATTCATTGCCAGCCCGACGCGCCGGGTCACCAGTACAGCTCTCTTCAAGTCCCAAAACCGCAAATGAAATTTTCAATTCGTTTAGTATGGACACGAAGGCTTTGGTAACTTTTTGATAACGTTGATCGTAAGAGCCGGCACAGCCAACCCAAAATAAAATATCAGGTTGTTCTCCCCTGGCGGTCATTTCTGCCATGGTAGGCACATGATTTTTAGTACTGTCGTCCACGGTGTTCATGATTGTATTATTCTGTATTCCAATTGAATCGATCAGTCGCAGCAAATTTCCAGGGAGCAAAGTTGGTTTCTATATTTGAAAACATGCTATTCCAGTCAGCTGGACTTGATGACTCTTCCATGGCTGTATAACGCCGTAGCTGTAAAATTATAGACAATGGGTCAATATTTAGGGGACAGGCCTCTACGCACGCATTACAACTGGTGCACGCAAAGATCTCTTCTTTGGAAATATAGTCACCTAACAGCGTTTTACTATCATCCAAGCTATTGGTTTGGTTTAACCTTAACTGTCCTATTTCTTCTACCCGGTCCCGTACATCCATCATGATTTTCCTGGGAGAGAGTTTTTTACCAGTAAGGTTAGCGGGACATTCCGAAGTACAACGACCGCATTCAGTGCAGGCGTAGGCGTTCATAATATTGAATCGAGTCAAGTCCTCTACGTCTTTGGCGCCAAATCGTGGGGGTGGTTCTGCAGCATCGCTCCCTTTAATAACACCCAACATGATTTTTACCTCGTTGGTGACCTCTGGCATATTGACCATCTTTCCCGCAGGATTAAGGTTGGAATAGTAAGTATTTGGGAAAGCCATGAAAATATGCAAATGTTTTGAGTAAGTGATATATACTGCGAATGCCAGAATACCAAT
>CAZAWQ010000253.1:0-3265 GCA_964488585.1 uncultured Roseivirgaceae bacterium | reverse complement strand
TCACTTTACACCGGGTACTCCTTTTAAAAGGAAGTATCCAATATACCTTTTAAACTAAATAAGTAGAACTATGGATTTTTCATGGTCAGACAAACAAATAGCATTCCGGGAGTCGGTAGTGGCCTTCGCACAAGAATCATTGAATGATGAAATCCTAAAGCGAGACCATGAAGGTACATTTGCCAGGGAATTATGGCAGAAATGCGCCGATTTTGGTATTCAGGCTTTGTCCGTGCCAGCCGCATACGGAGGCCGGAGCGAAGAATTCGACATTCTGACCAGCATGCTGGCCATGGAGGGGCTAGGTTACGGTTGCAAAGATAATGGCCTGACGTTTGGCTTAAACGCTCAGATGTGGACCGTGCAGTTCCCGATCGTTCAATTTGGATCAGAAGAGCAGAAACAAAAATTCCTGCCCCCATTTGTCCGGGGTGAATCGATCGGCGCGCACGCCATCACTGAGCCGCAGGCAGGGTCCGATGTGTTCAACCTACAAATGACCGCTGAAAAGGAAGATGGAGGTTATGTACTTAACGGACAGAAACGTCTGGTAACATTTGCTCCTATTGCAGATGTAGCCTTGGTTCTGGCCAATGTAAATCCCAAATTGGGTAAATGGGGTATAACCGCATTTTTGGTGGAAAAAGGCACACCCGGCTACGTTGCCAGCTCAACTCACAGCAAAATGGGTTTGCGTACTGTTCCTTTTGGTGAACTTAATTTTAAAGATTGCTTTATAGCAGATGGTAATCGCCTGGGTGAGGAGGGTACAGGTTTCAGTCTGATGAACCATTCTCTAGAATACGAGCGATGCTGTATCCTGGCTAGCCAGCTTGGTGCTATGGAGCGTCAGCTCGAAGATGCCGTGAAGTTTGCTTGCAGTCGAGAGCAATTTGGCCAGCCCATCGGCAAGTTTCAGTCGGTTTCGAACCGGATCGTTGAAATGAAACTACGCCTGGAGACTTCCAGGCTGCTGCTGTACAAAGTTGCATGGCTGAAGAAGATGGGTAAATCGGCCATGATGGAAGCCGCTTTGCTCAAATTGCACCTAAGCGAGAGTTTTGTCGCGTCGAGTCTAGACGCCATTCGCACCTACGGCGGCAATGGATACTTACCGGAATTTGACGTTGAACGCGACCTGCGCGACGCCGTAGGGGGGGTGCTATATGCTGGTACTTCAGATATTCAACGCAACATCATCGCCAAACTATTGGGTGTTTAGTGGAAAATTTAAATGTTTACGACCCATGATATATCTGCTACCTCAATCCCTTCAATGTGCTGCTGACCGGAATCCTGATCACGTGGCTTTTCGGTATGGGGACAGATCTCTGACCTACGCGGAAATGGTGGCGAAAACAAACCAACTGGCGCACCTACTTCTGAAGTCCGGTGTGCAAAGAGGCGATAGGATCGGTGTCTATCTTAGGAGAAGCCTTGAATCTGCTATTGCCATTTACGGTATTATGCAAGCAGGGGCCGCTTATGTACCCTTGGATCCGCATGCACCCGCGACTAGCACATGTTTCATTCTTGAGGATTGTGACATTCGGCACCTGATCACCCATGCTTCCCAACGACGGATACTACCGGATATTTTAGCCCAATCTAAACTGTATCAGGTCATAGGTGTAGACGGGGAATGGCAGGTTCCAAGTGTATCCTGGGAAACGATTGACAGCTATCCAGCTAATAACCCTTCGATTCGTATAGGTGAGCAGGACCTGGCGTACATCATGTACACCTCAGGTTCAACCGGCCCGCCTAAGGGCATCATGCATACACATTACAGCGGACTTAACTATGCCATGCTCTCTGTTGATTTATATGAATTAAGGGAACATGACCGGATTGTGAGTCATGCCCCGCTGCACTTTGACATCTCCACATTGGCCTATTTTTCCGCTCCACTGGCCGGTGCTACTAGTGTCATTATTTCGGATGCCCATACTAAGATGCCCGCCAGCCTTACACAATTGATGCAAGCAGAAAAGCTCACGGTTTGGTATTCAGCACCCCTTGCGCTCATCCAAATGCTAACACATGGTGTGCTCGAAGAACGCGATCTGAGCAGCCTGCGCTGGGTCCTCTATGGTGGAGAGCCTTTCCCACCCAAGCATCTTAAAGCGCTTATGCAGCAGTGGTCGAAAGCGCGCTTTTGCAATGTTTACGGCCCTGCGGAGGTCAACCAATGCACTTACTATCATCTGCCAGGGCCGCCAGAAGACGATCAACCGATTCCACTGGGAAAGGTTTGGAAAGATACTGAAATGCTAATCTTAGATGAATCAGACCAACCCGTTCAAGTAGGAGAGCCTGGTGAATTATTGATCCGAAGTACCACCATGATGAAGGGATACTGGAGGCGACCCGAACTGACACGGCGATCGCTTTACACACGAATGGTGATTCCTGACCAGGAACAAGTCTATTATCGCACCGGCGACCTAGTATGCCAGAATGCTGAAGGCAACCTCCTGTTTTTAGGGAGAAAAGATAGACAAATTAAAACCCGTGGCTATCGTGTGGAACTCGAGATGGTGGAAGCCTCCCTGGTGGCGCTTGATGCGGTGGCCGAAGCAGCGGCATTCCCGGTCTCTCATGAATCCGAAGGCTTGCTTATAGAAGCGGCAATCATTCTCAAAGCAAAAACCCAAGCAACCATGGAAGAGATACGTAACCAATTAGCAGAACAATTACCAGGCTACGCTATACCGCGTTTTATTTATTTACTTAAAAGTCTGCCACGTACTTCTACCGGCAAAATAAATCGTCTAATATTACAACAATACATTACCAGAATAGCGAACGGATGAACGAAATTCTCATCGACTACATAAAGAAACAATTGCTTGGGGGCAGGGACAAGGTTCCACTGACTGCAGAAGATGACCTCTTGGGAAGTGGTTTGATCGATTCTTTGGGCATGATGTCGCTCATTGCTTTTGTTGAAAGCCGCTTTGAACTCAAAGTGCCTCCCCAGGATATGACCATCGAAAACTTTATGACTGTGGAGGCCATCAGTAATTATTTGAATCGGCGTAAAGCGGCTTGATGAAACAAGAAGAAGCAAATAGAGCATCCAATCTCACCCAAAGCCAACTATTGATCTGGACAGGGCAGGAGCTGAATCCGAGTGCTCCATTGTACAACATGGTGTTGACTTTTGAACTAAATGGCATCATAGATCCAAATCATTTTCGAACAGCATTTCAGGCTTTGGTAGATCAATGCGACGCTATGCGAATGGTTTTTTATGTCGAGG
>CAZAWQ010000252.1:0-2455 GCA_964488585.1 uncultured Roseivirgaceae bacterium | reverse complement strand
GACCTTCTAATTTCAGCCACATAAATACTGATTGAAAAATAAGATGGATCTCTTTATGTGATTGCCCCAGTAAGAGACATTGTGTTCTCCTGGGAATTCCTCATAGATATGATCAATACCATGATTATTCAGTGCCTGGTGGAGGCTACGATTATATTCAATTAACTGATCTTCGGTACCGCAGTCAAAGCGAAAGGGAAGTAAATCCTGTTTATTTTCTAACATATACCGTATGACTGATTCGTCATTGTTTTCATTTGTCAAGTAAGATCGCAAGTCCTCTTCAACAAATAAATTCATCTGTGCAATATCGGTTATCGATGAATGTCCTGAAAAGGCGGTAAATATTTCCGCATATTTACTGCCTAATCTAAGTGCCCCATATCCTCCCATAGAAAGACCGGTGATAAACTTTTGTGAGTTATTCCCCAGCTGATCAATAGTCTGCTTGACAGCGCCAATTACATCATCAATGATCCACTTTTCAAAATCATATCCCGAATGAAGTAAGTACCCACTCCCATCTCCCCATAACCCGTCTGAAGGCATTGCTAGCACCATAGGGTTAATCTCTCCATTTTCAATCATCCCCAACACAGTATTGTGCACATTCATGAGTCTGGTCCAGGCCCAGTGACTGGCATAAACGCCGTGTAAAAGAATTACTATAGGCAGGTCGGTTAAGTCTGAGAAATTTGGGGGTACAAAAATGGTAATGTCACCTCTACCCTTTATATTTTTACTTTTTACAGTTAGGTACCGCAGATTCTCGCATTCATACTTAGGATCTGAAATTTCAATAGTCCGGAATTGAGTCATGCGATAAAAAACTGCTATGGGTTAGACAAGATACTGGTTATTTTTTAATCAAAAAGAATGACACCCTTGGCGTTTTTACCTGCCAACATGTCCTCAAACGCCAGTGCCAATTCCGTTGGTTTATAGGTTTGGGTAATCATCTGGTCCAGCAAAAGTTTACCTTTTTTATATAGGTCCATTAATATTGGGAAATCAACTTGTGGCCTACATTTTCCATATAATGGATTGATATATAATTTATCCCACTCAAATAAATTCATATCGAATTGAATTTCTCTCTCAATGCCGCTCACTTGAACAGCCATCCCTCCGTTGCGAATCATAGCCAGCGGCGCTGCACCTAAGGCCGGAACTCCTGTACATTCAAAAGCATAATCTGCCCCATTGCCGGTTAATTTTTTAACTGAATCAGCCACTCTTTTTAAATTCTTATCATCTTGAGCAGCCAGTATGCAATGTGTAGCCCCATAAGACTTACTCATTTCAAGTTTTTGATTATTGATATCCACTGCAATGATCTTTGAGGCTCCTGCAATTCGAGCTCCCTGAATAACATTTAGCCCAACACCACCCGCACCCAACACTACCAATGAGCTGCCTGGTTCTACTTTGGCAACATTAACTACGGATCCATATCCGGTCATTACCCCACATCCAATAATACTGGCTGCACTAAAAGATATGTCTACTTGCATCTTTACTACTGCAGCTTGCCGAACTATAGTATGTGTGGACATAGTCCCCAAATTGAATGATCTTTGAATGCCTCCACCATTAAATAAAGTCCTTTGTAAGGGAACATGACCTTCATTCATTGCTCCCATAGCTGTCACAGGAGATTGTACCTCACAAATATTTTGGTTTCCCAGCTTACATTGAAAACATTTTCCACAGGGAATAGCCCAATTAAGAATCACCGGGTCTCCCGGCTGAACATTTTCAACTTGCTCCCCTACCGCTTTTACTACTCCTGCGCCTTCGTGGCCTACAATTATTTGCTGGTTCCAATACTTCACCGAGTCGAAGTCGGTGTGACAGATACCTGCTGCTTTGATTTCCACCAGCACTTCGTCATCCTGAGGTTCAGTCAATTCTATAGTCTCAAATGAAAAATCACCTTTGCCATTGGCAATTATTGCTTTTCCTTCAAGATACATCAGCTCTAAGTTTAATTACATTTTATAAACTAGTGCATTAATATTCATACCTGCTCCAACAGATGCTAATACAAGAATGTCGCCTTTGTTTATTTTATGCGGTTTAAACTTATCTTTTAATATTAGATCCAATAGTGTCGGTATGGTGGCAACGGATGAATTGCCCAACCATCCAATTGTCAAAGGCATGATGTCCTTAGGCACATTAACTATATCATAAAGACAATAAAGCCTTTCTAATATTGCATCATCCATTTTCCCGTTAGCCTGATGAATTAGCAATTTTTTAATTTTACTAAGATGAATATTACTCTTCTCAAGACATTCTTTTATGGCTTGAGGTACTCTTTCAAGTGCATATTGATAAAGCTTTCGACCGTTCATCTTTAAGAAAAGGTCATCCTTGTTATTATTGTCAGGTTTGTATGACTTACCCATATATAACATTTCAGAATATACATAAGTATCCGAGCGTGTTT
>CAZAWQ010000251.1:0-5799 GCA_964488585.1 uncultured Roseivirgaceae bacterium | reverse complement strand
GCCGGATAAAGCCACTTTTAACGAACGTGAAATAGATTTCAAATCAAATCCCTCTAAATTACAATTGACCATCCCCCAGTACATTGTGGGAACTCCCGCAAAGATGGTCACTTTATGCTTTTCCATTAATGCTAAGCTGGCAGCAGCATCAAAGCGTGGTAGTAATATACTGTGCGCCCCTTTGTATATTCCAGCGATCATCAGTACCACCATGGCAAAAATATGAAACAGGGGAAGTACGATCAGTTGAACATCATCTGCATTTGTACTGCAAAGTCTAACCGACACATCTCCGTTTAGGAAAAGGTTAATGTGTGTTAATTCCGCTCCCTTTGGCTGTCCGGTGGTGCCAGAGGTATACACAATGACCGCAGTATCGCTGGCCTTAGTGGGATGTGCATCAAATGTCTCTGGCTGACCATTTATTAGTGATCCAAACGTTTCAACTCCTTCAATAGCAGAGGGGGCATCAGGTTGGGGCATGATCAGAAAGAAGTATTCGCAGGTTTCTACTTTTTTAAATCCCCTACAACCCATGTGTCCCATAGGTAAATCTTCAGTGCCTTTAAAACATAAATAGCCCTTGGCCTCACAATCTTTTAAGTGGTAGGCAATTTCATGTTCTTTTAAAAGAACGCTTAAAGGCACTACGATTGCTCCAGCCTTGAGTATGCCAAAGTAGATGATCGGGAAATATGGAAGGTTAAGACAGCTAAGAGCTACTTTGTCACCTGGTTGAATCCCTTTTTCAATAAGACCATTGGCAACTTTATTTGCAGCGGCATTTAGTTGTTTATAATTCAGTACCGTGTCTAAATAAGTAATGGCTGCTTTTTCCGGATATCTTCGGGAACTGTCTTCAAGAATGGCAGATAAGTTGAACACGGCAGCTAGGTATGAGCTTGATATTGGATAATAGCGAAAGGTGGTAACAATTCCAAAATTTCGAACCTGTGCTGACTATTTGGAGGAGTATTACATATTGACTCAGCATTTTTCCTTGGTTTTCGAAACTTACTAATTAAAGCAATGAATGTATTGGGGGGTAGGAACAGCAATCCCGCAAGGTTTATGACTCATCCATATTTCTGAAAACCTTAAATAAGGTGGGCCCCACCTTTTAACAATTACTATTATTATAAATTTGGGGTAATTAACATTAAATGCTTACCGTTGATAGTCCGAATATTGACAGGTATAATCTGTGTCAATATTGAATGATCTGTGTTATTAAGGGATTTGTGTTTATGACTATTGGGGTAAATGAGTAACGGCGAAATGATCAGTTCAACAACTTGATATATTATGAGCTATAAAAATATTTTATAGCTCATAATTCTGATAGATCAGAGATTTATTTATCATCCAAGTCAGAAGCCCTTCAAGTCCTCTTTTGCAACCCCTTTTTTCCCATAACCACTAGGCGATACCCCAAACTGCTCCCTAAAGCACTTGGCAAAGTAGCTTAGGTTGTTGAATCCTACAGCGTAGGCTACGTCGCTGCTATTTCCATAATTTTGCAGGATCAACTGACCTGCCTTCTTCAGGCGAATACTCCTGATAAAGGCACTAGGAGAGAGGCCGGTTAAGGTTATCAGTTTTCGGTACAATTGTGTCTGACTCATCGCTACCTGCTGGGAAAATTCGTTGACTGAAAATTCATGGTTGTCAATATGGTCCTCCACCACGGCTATGGCCTTTTTCAGGAATCTTTCATCCAGGCTATCTACCACATCAATATCACCCTTAATAGTCAGTTGTTTGCCAAAGAACGATCTAAACTGCTGCATTCTATCCAGGTGGTTCCTGATCTTTAAACGAAGTTCGTTGGCATCGAATGGTTTGATAACATAGTCAACCGAACCAACCTTTAATCCTTTGATCTGACTTTCGTGGTCGGCTTTTGCGGTTAAGAAAATAAACGGGATATGTGCAGTAGCGTCGTGCTCATGCATTTTTTTGCAAAACTCATATCCATCCATTACCGGCATCATTACATCACATAAAATCAGCTCAGGCAATTTGGAGTTGGCAGCCTTTAATCCCTCCACACCGTTTGAGGCTTCCAAATAGTTATAGTTATCTCCCAGACAGGACTTAATATACTGACGCATCTGGGCATTGTCCTCAACAATGAGCAACACAGGAAGATGTTTGCCATTAGATTCGTCCTCTACACTGATAAGGGATGCAGCATCGGGAAGATAGGGCGCAACAACCTCGGGCTCCGGAGTTACCGGCCGACGGCCGCTTGTCAGGGCGGTGGTCACAGGCAGCAACACTTTGAAGGTAGTACCCCATCCTGGTTCACTTTCGACTTTGATCTCACCATTGTGAAGATGTACTAACTTTTGTACCAGGGCCAGCCCGATTCCCGTCCCTTCCGATTCATCTTGATTGGAGTTATTTACCTGGTAAAAGCGGTCAAAGATATTGCTGAGCTCGTTTTCCGGGATACCAATCCCCGTGTCTTTCACCACGATTTCGACGGCTCCATCCGGATGTTGTTTTGAAGTCTCCGACGCAACTGAGACCCTGATATTACCACCTATAGGGGTGAACTTGATGGCATTGCTTATCAGGTTGAATAGCACCTGTTTTATTTTTTCTCTATCTATCCAGTTATTCACAGGGACATCGTTATCGAAAAATTCTAAATCTATATTTTTTATTGATGCTGCCGAATCGAAATTCGCAACCACGGACTGAGCCAGTTCATTAAGGTCACAATTTTCCAAGGCCAACTTTAGCTTACCCTGATCGATTTTAGAAAGGTCCAGCAATTGGTTCACCAACCGCAACAGTCTGCGCCCATTCTGTGACATCATATTCAACAAGGAGCTCTTGTCGCCTTTATAAGTACCTTCCTGCAACGCTTTCAAAGGGCCCAATATCAAGGTAAGCGGGGTACGGAGCTCGTGGGAAATATTGGTAAAGAATTCAGTTTTAACTTTATCAACTTCTTCAAGAGACCTGGCTTTTTGCTTGAGTATAAAGCGTTTCCTTTCATAATGGCGTAAGCCAAGCACAAACCCAATGCCACATAGTCCATAAAAAGTATAGGCAAACCAGGTAGCCCAGATGGGTGGTCTTATGGTAAAAGAATAGCTGGCTGTGTCACTCCACCGGGCGTTTCCTGCAATTGCGCGTACTTTCAGTGTGTAACCCCCCGGATCCAAATCATTGTAGGTGATTTTATTTTCCTTAACCAGGGGTGACCAACTTTGATCTTGTCCTTTTAGTAAGTAACTGTATTGGATACTGGTGGGATCTGCCCAGTAGGTACTGCTCCACTGGAAGGTAAGGTGGTTGATGTTGTAAGGGAACTCAGCATCTACCGGAAGATTACTGAATCTGTATACGGAATCAAACTTTACTTTGGAAAGAGGTATTTCCTGATAACCTGTCAGCATAGTTTCACCTGCTATGATTGTTTTACTGACTTGCCGCCAGTCAAATTGGTCAAAAAATGGTTGAACGCCAACAATAGATAGTTTAGGTTTAGCAATGTTAGGAGTTTGAACCTCCAGGTCGACTACGTCAATATTTTTTAGATTTACGGTCCATAGTTTGTTGGAATTACTTACTAAAACGTCGCTGGCTCGCATTTGAGCTGCGCCAGTGTATTCATTTATTATTTCATAGTAAAGTTGACCATCAACTTTAGTCAAAAGTTTTATTACCCCGAGGTTGGTTGCGGTCCATATGTTTTGGTTTTGGTCAATATGAAAAGAATAAACCGAGCTAGCAGGTAGTCCCTGATCCTCTGTGTAGCTATAAAACCCCTGACCATCCCAAATACTGATACCCCCTCCTTTGGTGCCGATCCATATTTTTCCGTTATAGTCCATTGTCATCTGGGTTATTCCGGTTGCACTTAACCCATGATCCATCGAAAAATGGGTAAAATTGTTTCCATCCCAAACAGATATTCCGTTTTTGGAGCCTATCCAGATTCTACCTTCTTGGTCTTCCAGCAATGAGCTTACATCGCTGGCAATCAATCCCTGCTCGTTGGAGTATCCCAGAAGACGTATGCTATTGGTTTTTGTTGTCTCCGACCTGTCCCAAAAAAACAGTTCCTTACCTCCCCCCATCCAAATGTTTCCGTTCCGGTCCTCCAAAATGGAACCAATCATAACTGCCTCAGCCATTATTTTATATTCAAACTCATAGAACTGGTATCGAGATGATTTGACAAATTCTTCAACGTCTAATACCATTATTCCATTGCTTCCAACCAGTAGTTTTCCATAACTGTCAATGTGAATAGCAAAATTAGACGCTCCAATATTATACCACTGAACTTGGCTAAGATTTGAAGAATTTTTGGTTACTCCAAGATTTCTTTGTAGAACCCAAATATTCTCAAAGCTATCTTCCTGTAGAAATCCACGATAGTACCACTCTGGATTATTGGAAACATAATGTTCGACTTGAGGTGCTGTCAATACATGTAGTCCTCCTCCAACCGTACCAATCCAGATGCGACCGCTGGTGTCTTCCAACAGACTACTAACCACTCGAGCTTTTAATCCATTATTCTCATTAATAGTTTTAAAACTCTCTCCATCAAAAATATGAGCACCAAAGTTGTCGCCAATCCAAATATTTCCATTAGAATCTTCCATAATCTCTACCAACCAACTTGCTATACCACAGTATTCATAGTAATAAGTAAACCTCTCTCCATTCCATTTGTAAAGTCCGGCTCCCTTTGTACTTATCCAAACTTTACCCTGGTTGTCTGCCATTACTCTAGCTATATGGTCATTCGGTAGCCCTTGCTTGGTGGTGAAGTGTGAAAATTTACTCCCATCCCATATGTTAATACCATCTGATTCCGTCCCAATCCAGATGTTGCCATGCTCGTCCTCTGCCAGTCCAGTAATATGATTACCGGAAAGTCCTTGCTTCGAGCCATAGTGTCTAAATCCCTCACCGTCCCATACGTTGAGCCCATTTTTAGTACCTATCCACAGGTTCCCGGAATTGTCCTCCATTAATTGTCCAATTTCATTACTACTTAGTCCTTCTTCAATGGTATAGGATAGAAACTCCTTGCCATTCCACATTATCAAGCCGGCTTGTGCAACTGCGATCCAAATATTTCCCTTGCCGTCTTCCAAAATATCATGTACAACACCCACCGGAAATCCTTCTTGACTTGTCAAGTTAATTAAGGAGGAACCATCCCATATACTCACTCCTCCATTGTCAGTGCCTATCCAAATACGGCCAAAGTTGTCCTCCATTAAGCATGTAATCCAATTAGAGGTTAAGCCATGTTTTTGGTTTAAAAAACTGAAATAATGATGTTTGGAGCTCTCAACTGGAACCTGGGTGCGAACTCCTGATGGGAGCACAATGTTCCTGTTGGTTCCCTTTGAATGAACATAATCAGGTGGAGCATATTGGGACATATCTACCGGTTGAAAATTTGAGGCGAAGTAACTGGGGTCTGATACAGAAACAGCAATGTTCTTTAAGTGATTTGTTTCCAATGTTTTCGCCTCTTCCCATTGCCCTTTAACTATGATTGTATCAGGCGGCGCCATTGTGTCCATATTAACCACTCTTCCTTTTGCTTCTACATAGGGCCCCGGTTTAAGCAAAAATGGATCATAATTTGGTTCCGGAATTTCATCTTTAGAGAGGTTACAGCCTGGGAACATGCAAAGAATTAAACAACCGGTAAGCAAGATTATACGGTAGTGCGACACCATGGCTGAGTTATAGCTAGTCTTTAAGGATTTACCTGGATCAAACCAGCCTTATAATCTATAATTTAGGAAAATA
>CAZAWQ010000250.1:0-2625 GCA_964488585.1 uncultured Roseivirgaceae bacterium | reverse complement strand
TTGGGCAACAATCCCTCGGTACTTTCCTTCATCATTTGCCGGGCCTTTTCTTCCACAGCTTCAGTGGCCTTATTTACGGCAGCGATTATTAGGTCCTTACGCATTTCTGCGTCTTCGGGTGAATTCAAGGATTCATCAATATGAAGGTCAACCAGTAATTTCTTCCCGTTGACCACCGCTTTTACCAATCCAGCACCCGACTCACCTTCTGCGGAAATATTTGTCAGGTTTTCCTGTGCGGCTTTGATTTTACCCTGGGCTTCTTTTATCTGCCCCATAATCTTCATCATATCAAACATATCAATTATCTTAAAAGATGTACCGTTCCGTTTTTGGTTAAGGACCTGCCCTTTGAATCCGTAGCTTGTATTATGTATACATAGGTGTCCTCCGGAACTAAAGATCCTTTGTAAACGCCATCCCATCCCTGTTCAAGGTCCGTGGTGTGGTACAGCAATTCACCCCACCGGCTGTAAATTTCCATACTATACTCATTAATAAAAAGGCCTTTGGCAGTAAATATGTCATTAAGCGCATCATTATTAGGAGTGAAGCTGTTTGGCACAAAAACCTGTAGGGGAATATCCTCTTTTACAATATTAGAGTAACTCCTAAGTGGTATTGAATCATTGGAGATGGCAGCTATTCGGTATTGACTAATTTGCCGGGTTTGGGTTATGGGATCCTGATAGCTGGTGACAGTACTGCCCAAACTGATTGGAGGGCCTATCAGTACCCCATTTTCATCCATTATTTCCAACTGGTAATCGTTAATTCCATGCTCCCAACCGGTGAAAGGAGTCCAATTTAATACAAAATTCTTATTTTCAATATTGCTTCCTGTCAATAGAATTGCACAGGAAGTGACACTAACCGGCGACTGATTTCCGCAAGTGTTTTGATAAATGATGTAATAACAATATCTATTCACCTGTGGGCGAAGGTTGTAATCGACGAATGGCAGGGAGTTTCCGGTCTCGATGAGCTGGAAGGCTCCGTTATTTTCTGACCTGAACAACCGGTAAAAGTCGATAGCACCTGGTGTAGTCCAATCAAGAGTAATACTATTGCCATCAACAGAGGCCGTCAGCGATGCTATTGCAGGAGGAGGAAGGCTGTTGATACCAGTGACACAATTTTCAGCACTGATACTTCTGTTGCCGTTGGTGTAAACGGTAGTAGTTCGATAGCAATAGACCACATTGCATTCCACCGAGGTATCGGTGAAGTCCGTGATATTATCGACAGTAATTGGTGGGCCCAGCGGGGCGTTATTTTTTGTTAGTTCATAGCGATCAAAGTTAATGGGTATGGTGATCCAATTAAGCTGGTTCTGGCCCTCTTGGGCTAATACCTGAATATTGGTTGAGCATATAGTATCGGAATAAGTGCGGCTATTACTGCATAGATCTAATGCGGCGATCCTGAAACAATACACATTGTCCAATGTGTTGATTCCGCTAACAGTTTGACTGCTGCCGCCTAATGGCCCAATATCAGTAAACCCGGAAGTCCCATTTGTTGACCTTTCCAACAGATACTCTACATTGGGTCTAAGGCTGAATTCCAGTTCAATTACTCCATCTAAACGACCCGGTTTGGTTACGGTTACCTGAGAAAGCGCAGCATCTGGAATATTATTGACAGGGGTTAAGATTGCTGTACTATCGCCACAATTGACCGGTCCGTTGTTAAAGTAGCCACTTACTGATATACCATAGCTGGTGATTCCAGGCAGATACACATGCGTAATACTTGGGGTGGGAGGAGACCCATCACCATAATCAATCAGAAATTGATCATAGTGCGTGTCTGTTATGTTTACGGCTACTCCGTAGTTGTTGCACAATGTGATGTTAAATTCGGGTGACTGTGGTGGCAGCACTTCGATAGTTAGAGTATCGGTCCGAGGAATTAGAAGGGCTAATACTTGGACAATTGAATAACTTCCAGGCTGGGTGTATGTAAAGGTCTTGCTGGTAGTGGGCGTCATTAAAGCACAGGCAGCTGCATCATATTTTGCTGAAGAATTATCACATGTGTCGGCATCAAAAAAATACGAGTCATTGATCTCTCCTGATGTATTGGTTACCGTTACAGTTAATGGACTACATCCTTTGACATAATCCACTTCATACCGGCCCAAGGGGCTGGTTACCTGACCCCATCCAGGAAATGATAAACCCAGTAGTACCAACCACGTAATATGGAAAAAGGATTTGTTCATAAGTCTACCTACTGGACGGGAAATTGTGGGGTAATGTAAAAACGCCATTAAGCGCTTTGAATTTTAGAATATGCTATTTCTTTAAGCATATTCATTTTGTTTCTTTCGTTAGTAGGCCCACAAGTTGCTCCTCAGTTAGTTGTTCCTGAGTTCCCTCTGACATACGCTTAACAGTTAATTTGCTACTTGATATTTCATCAGGGCCGATTAACACCACCAATGGAACGCCTTTTTTGTTGGCATAGTTAAGAGGTTTTTTAAGTTTACTGCGGTCCGGATATAATTCGGATGCCACTCCGTTCTTTCTCAGCTTGGACAACACAGCCAACGCGTAGTGCTCGCTTTCGTCATCCAGGGCCACTAGTAATACCTCGCTAAAACTCAATTTCTCTGCTGGG
>CAZAWQ010000249.1:0-5197 GCA_964488585.1 uncultured Roseivirgaceae bacterium | reverse complement strand
ACCCTCAACACATGAATTGTATCTGAACTATTTGACTGAATGGCCTGAGTTGTACACAAATTTGACAGGTAAAAGCCCCGACGATTTCCAGGCCAATATTCGGGCTTTTGCACTTGATTTTCCCATCAACAACAACTATTTGAACCGCACATCCGTTATTGACGAAGCAGCCCAATGGGTAGGTGAGGCCAGCATTGGATTCAAAAGTGGGGTAGCAAGCTTAACCGATGCTTTACGCAACATTTCAGACCGGATTAACTACTACACTGAGTTTAGCCCCAAGTTGACCCAATGGTATATTGAGCAATCCGTTAGAAATATGTTGGGCACAGACTCAATTGGTCAATATCTGAAGAAGAGCGTATCTGCCTTAGAACGAATGTCTTATACAGTGGATTCCATTGACTTTCTGATATATTCGGTCACCGATACCGTACTGACAGATGTAGATCGTCAGAGATGGGAAACGCTAAGCTTTATACGGACGGAAAGAAAGGCTATTATGGAGCAGATCAGCCTGGAACGCGAGGCTGTGTTGGAGCAGATTACTGAGGAAAGAAAGGCCTTAGAGAACCTGATTCGTGAAGAACGGCAAGCATCTTTTGACCAGATTCAATCTATAGTAGAAGACACCACCGATTACAGTTTTGATCGAGTTGACGATATGGTAGATCGACTGTTTTTTAGAGTGTTAATTCTGATGGTAGTTATTGCAGTCGGTTTAGTATTGGCCACAGTGGTTTATAAGAAGATGTAAACAGGTTGCAGGTCTGAGCAATTTTTAATTTTTAATTGCCTCAAGAATGGGTGCACCTTCCATAATTTCTTCACTGGCGTAATCCTCAAAATTCTTGAAGTTGTCTATAAAAGATTTAGCTAGAGTTTTGGCCTTAAGTTCATAGTCAGCGACATTGTCCCAGGTATCTTTGGGGTCCAATATCTCCGAAGGGACTCCGGGAACTTCCATAGGAATATTAAGTCCAAAAATCGGTAGTTGGCGGTATTGCGCTTGATCCAAGTTACCCGATAAGACTGCCGTGATCATAGCCCGGGTAAATTTCAATTTAATTCGCTCACCAATTCCATATGGGCCTCCTGACCATCCGGTATTCACTAACCAGATATTTACTTGATTTTGGTGCATTTTTTCCCCCAGCAACTCCGCATATTTGGTGGGGTGCAATGGCATAAATGGTGCCCCGAAACAGGCTGAGAAAACCTCTCGTGGCTCTGTTACTCCGGTTTCAGTCCCTGCTACTTTTGCGGTGTATCCGGAAATGAAATGATACATTGCCTGCCCGGTGGTTAGTTTAGAAATTGGAGGCAGTACCCCATGTGCATCTGCTGTTAAAAAGAAAATGTTTTTGGGAATACCACCCATGGAATTATCCACGGCATTTTCTATGAAATGAATGGGGTAAGACACTCTGGTGTTTTCAGTAACTTCGCCATTACTGTAATCAACCGTAGTGGTGCCCGGGTAAAATCTGGTATTCTCCAGAATAGCCCCAAACTTGATCGCCTTATATATTTCCGGCTCCTTTTCTTCGGAGAGGTCTATTACTTTGGCATAACAACCTCCTTCGAAATTAAAGATGCCGGAATCGGTCCAACCATGTTCATCATCGCCAATCAATTGGCGGTTTGGGTCTGCAGACAAGGTGGTTTTACCAGTTCCTGAAAGCCCAAAAAAGATAGCGGTGTCTCCATCCGATCCCATATTTGCACTACAATGCATGGGCAATACGTGTTCTTCTTCAGGAAGCAAAAAGTTCAACACACTGAATATTCCTTTTTTGGTCTCACCGGTGTATCCGGTGCCTCCTACTAAAATAATTCGTTTAGTGAAGTTGATTATGGCAAAATTGCTTTGACGGGTGCCGTCAATTTCCGGATCTGCTTTAAATTCAGGTATAGCAAGAATAGTAAAGTCTGGAGTAAAATCATTTAGTTCTTCTTCTGTAGGGCGAATAAACATATTATCGCAAAACAGGTTATGCCAGGCCTCGGTATCAATTACCCTTACTTTCAATCTGTATTTGGGATCGGCACCGGCAAAAGAATCGCGTATTAATACCCGCTTTTTTCCCAGATTGGCTATCATTTTGAGGTAAAGCAGATCGAACTTTTCTTCGTCAAAAGCTAAGTTTATTTTTCCCCACCATACTTTGTCTTTGGTATAATCATCCTTCACAATGAATCTATCATTGGGAGATCGTCCTGTAAATTCTCCAGTATCACACATCAGCGCCCCGGTATCTGTCAATTCACCTTCTCCATTCTTTAAGGCTTCTGTGACCAGTTCTGCGGGAGTGAGGTTCCACAAAACGCCTTTAACATTTGCAAGCCCAAGCTTAACCAGGTCTTGCATAAGGGATTCTAAGTTCGTCTTCATATGGATCTTTTAGTTCATTTAAAAAACTGCCTTTACATTTTAAAGATAGGCACTCTTGATGAATTGCCGAATATAAAACAAAAATCGCGTTATCAAATGTCCAGGCATCTCAAAATCACCATTATTGCTAAATACCTTGGTCTCGACCGGTGATTTGAAAAAGAAGCGCGGCTATTAGTCCAATCAGGGAGAAACCCGACAAAACCATAAAGACGTGTTGGTGACCCAGCGCTCCCGGGGAACGATCTATCAGAAATCCCATAAGAGGTCCCATAAATATGTCCGGAGTAAAACCAATAACAGAAACCAGTCCAATGGCACTCCCGGTAAAAATCAATGGGATTTTTGATTCCTGTAATAAGGCGAAATAAATACCCCGTAGAGCATATATTCCAGTGCTGGTAGTCACGATGGTGAAAACCAAGGCTAAGTAGGTGTCTGGATTAAGAATACCCACACCAATGGCCGCGCTTCCTAAAAACATAAGTCCAAAACCTATAATAATAACTTGAGATGACCTGATCCAGTCTGCCAAGAACCCTGCTCCAATGGCCGCCAGCGGGCGGACCCAAAATGAGATGGTGCCAATGTGGGCCGCGGCTACATCGTCGTACCCAAAGGCGTCACTTACGTATAATGAGAAATCGTCAGTTGCTTTATATCCGACATAAGCACAAAGCACAATTATTGCCTGTAACCAAATGGTAGGTTTTCGAAGTAAAAGTCTAACGCCGTTCAATGTCAGTTTCTGATGATCGCTGGCTTTTGCCATTGGATCATTCTCTGGCACTATCAACCAAACCAGCAGTGCTACGAATAAAACCAGGCCGGTAAATATCCAAATAATCTGTTTCAGAGCTGCTATTCTTTGTTCCATGGTTGCGGAGGTCACCTCAGCAGGCAATAAGGAGGCAAAAATCCAGACCGAAATAGATGCCAACAGGGCAGCAAATAAACCACGTCCGCCATCCAAAAAGCCATAGGCGCGTCCTTGAGTATGAACTCCACCCCACTCTCTGGTTGCTCGTATCAAGGCAGCCCAAAACATCAGGATGGTGGTCAATCCCCAAAAACCGTAGAGCAATGTAAGTATGGTAATAGAGGGAATGGTCGCAAAAAATATACCACCCAGGGAGGTGGCCAATAGTGCGGCTGTCATTAATCTGCGGGCAGAAAAGCGATCGGCCAATGGGCCACCCAAGAAATATGCGGCCATGGCAACGGAACCATAAAGAGCGAATGCAGTGCCCAATTGCAAATTGGTAATTTCAAAAACATCAAGGAAAGTAGGTCTAAAGATCCTGGCAACCACGAATGGAAGTAGAAATACCGATTCACCGGCGGCAATCAAAGCTGCCATAATAACCACACCCTTGGTTTGGTTTGCCATCAGTTAACCAGGTTTTGCACCCTGTCGCCCCGGTAATATTGAATTATGTTTTGAGCGGCTTGTCGTGACATTTCATCTCGGGCTTGTACGGTGGCGGACCCGATATGCGGAGTTATAGCTACATTTTCTAACCTTAACAGGGGGTCATCGGGCATCATGGGCTCCGGGTCTGTTACATCCAGACCGGCACCCCATATAGTTCCAGATACTAAGGCTTGGTATAAGTCATCTTGCTTATGCACCGGGCCTCTAGAGGTATTAATAAACAAAGCGGTTTCTTTCATTTTTTTAAAAGCCACTAAGTTAAATATGCCTTGGGTCTCAGTGTTTAGTGCACAATGTACACTTAGAATATCACTCAGCTCAAGTAACTCATCAAAGCTTACTTTTCTGGCGCCAAACTGTTGCTCCACACTTGGTTTTTCACTTCGACTGCAATAGATAATCTCCATTTGATAGGCTCCCTGGCATCTTTTGGCCATCTCGAATCCGATGCGGCCCATTCCGAAAATACCTAGTGTCATCCCCTTTAATTCAAGACCCAAATGGGCCCGTGGATTGAAAAATCCCCATTCATCTGCAATAATGGATTTGTAAAGATGGCAGATCTTTCTTGAAGCAGCCAACATTAAGGTAAAAGCGATATCCGCGGTGGCATCAGTCATGGCGGTTGGAGCATTACCAATAGCAATACCAAGTTTGCTTGCTTCAGTTACATCAATATTATCGTAACCTGCGCCAAACTGACTTATAATCTTTAGATGGGTACACCGCTGAAGAAAATTTTTGTTTATGCTGTCCAAACCGGTAGCCAGAAGGGCTTGAACATCCTGGGACTTTTCTATCAATTCTGATGGAGTCATTGGCTGTTCATGGCGCCAAACCTCCAACTGGAACCCTTCATTCTTTAGCATTTCAATGCCCACTTCAGGAATATTCAGGGTAATCAATACTTTCATTTACTACTTCAATAATAATTTACAATATAGTCAAGAACTTCTAAATTACAGGTTCAATAGAGGTCTTCACAGTAATTTTAAAAAAGCAAAAAAAATATAAACTTGGCCTATGCATCATTTGAAAAAAATAATCCTTGTCTTACTGGTAGCGTCTTGCAATCAGCCATCACCGGACCGGTCTCAATTAAACGAGGTACAGAAACGTTTGGCGGAATTCAGTCTTTCGGCCATGAAACTGGCTGATGGTTTGGAAGCCAGTCTATTTGCCCATGAACCCATGTTAATCAATCCCACCAATATAGATATTGATCACCGGGGAAGAATCTGGGTTTGTGAAGGGTATAATTACCGGCTCCCCTTCAATCCCGATAAAGAAGGCAAGCCGGAAGGGGACCGCATCTTGATTCTGGAAGACACCGATTTTGATGGCATTGCAGATAAGCAAACGGTATT
>CAZAWQ010000248.1:0-1884 GCA_964488585.1 uncultured Roseivirgaceae bacterium | reverse complement strand
CTGATGGTTCTGTAAAAACAGTTTTAATCGATGGGAGTAAACTCCTGTGACCTAATAATCCGGACCTTTTTTCAACTGGTCAATTCTTCCACTTTGGGATGTTGAAGGCAGCGTATTACTCGAAATAAAAGATCAACCCGGAATAGTTTCCTCCGTGGCTTTTTCACCTGACGGATCCAGAATACTTACCGCATCGTTGAGTCATTCAGCCCGCTTGTGGGACCTAAATGGCAATTTGTTACAAGAATACCCTGGCCAAATAATTGCGGTAGCATTCTCTCCGGACGGGAGCCAAATTTTAGTGGGATCAGGGGAAACTGTGCAGTTGTGGGATGGCGTGTTGAGCTTGGACGAATTTTTACAAAGTGGAAGAATTGACCAGTTGAAAAAAGGTCCGGATTATTAGGTCACAGGAGTTTACTCCCATCGATTAAAACTGTTTTTACAGAACCATCAGTCGATTGGTTTAGCACCCCAACCGCCCCAGGTGTTTTAGCCACAAAGGCCTCCAGTTCTTTGGATGTGTAGAAAAAATTGGGGGCCCTTGCTTTACCTTGAAAAACTAAGGATAGAAAATACTTTTTCAATTCATCTCCACTCATGTTATAAACCCGGGTGCAGGTATTCCGCCCGGTAGGAGTGTCTGGATCCATTAGGGCTATTACTACTTTGGTCCCATCTTTCCAGCGTTGTTGCTCCCCCCGTAAAACCAAACTCAACTGGTTCCTGTTCAGTTCGGAGGGTACACTTTCATTATTTCCAATTACCAACAATCCGGCGTCCTGTGCCAGGACCGCAGGACCAATAAAGAGCATCGCCGTACAGCACACTATACTTATGATCATTTGCTTCATATAAGGTACAGCTCCCATAACCTCATCTTAAAATCCAATGGCAAATTGTGCGGTAACTCTGTTTTCGTTACCCGCCAATTCCCTATGTTCATATTGATACTCTAACTTTACTACCGCCAGGAAATTAATCTCGTATCGTAATCCACCGACGATCAAGGTGGTATTATCAGCTTCAAATAAAAATTCCCCAGATTGATAATGAAGATTGTCAAACCTAATATAGGGCACCCATTTCTTTTTGAGTCTAAAACCGGCATATGCATAAGAGGCTACCGTCAAGGGGGTTCCTGTGGAATCATTGCTATTGATAGCAAAAGTACTCTCTGCCAAAAACTCGAATTTTTTTCCGAAATAGGCCAGTGATCCCGTTATAAGACTTTGATTAATACGGGTATTGACAATTTTACCGTGAACTTCAGCTCCTTCCGATATTACATCGTGATAATAGGAGGCTCCAATACGTAAACCATCTTTAGGTTTGATGTGCACGGCGGCGGTAATGGATTTGTATTTATCGTTGTCAAGAACATCACTGGACCCCAGACCGTTGCCAATCATAAAGTCATAACCAAACTTCAGATTTCCCAGGTTTAACCCCTGAAAACTTATCCCGGTAGTGTGTATGGGTATGATTTTCTCTTGAAATAATAATGGACGGTTTATGGTGGGAAAGAAAACCCGCCCATGATGGTAAGTATCATTCCAGTAGTTAACCGGTGTATGATGTTTCCCCACCAGCAAATTATGATTACCCTTGTAATTGTACACTAGGATAATTCGTTCTATACTAACGTTAAATTTTGTAGGGGAGGAAGGCGAAAATTTAAAAACTGTCTCACCAAGAAACGATAGGCGGTTACTAATTTCCGAAGTGATAAACAGATCTTGTTCACCAATTCCAAAGCTTAGTTTTCCATCTTCAACAGTAGTGACTACCTCCGCGAAACCTTTGATCTGTGTCTTCTGACCATTGACTGGATTTAAACCAATAAAAAGTATTAACAAGGTCAAGGAGATAGGAATTAATCTC
>CAZAWQ010000247.1:0-10871 GCA_964488585.1 uncultured Roseivirgaceae bacterium | reverse complement strand
ATGGACTTGGAAATAGCAGATAAACAAACCAGCCAGTTGCCAACAGTAGAGACCAACTTTAAACTCAAATTTAAAGGCGAGCCGCCGGGATATCTTTATGAAGAGAAAGCCTTATCCAGCTTTAGCATGGCTCCGGGGTACCAAATTGACTTGTTTGCTTCTGAAAGAGATTTTCCCGACCTGGCCAACCCGGTTCAATTGTCCTTCGACAATCAGGGTCGACTTTGGGTAGCTACCATGCCCAGCTATCCACATTACAAGCCTGGGGATCCAAAGCCCAATGATAAGTTGGTAATTCTAACCGATACGGACGAGGATGGGAAGGCAGACAAACAAACTATTTTCGCAGCCGGTTTACACCTTCCCACTGGCTTTGAATTGACTGCTGAAGGGGTTTTTGTAGCCCAGGGTACGAATCTGATACTTTTAAAGGATACGGATGGCGACGACCATGCTGACACCAAAGAAATTATACTAAGTGGCTTTGATGATCACGACACCCACCACGAAATCAGTGCTTTCTGTGCTGATCCATCTGGTGCATTCTACATGGGAGAAGGAGTTTTCTTACATACCAATGTGGAAACCTCTTATGGACCTGTACGTGCCACTAATGGCGGTTTCTATCGTTTTAGTCCCATAAGACGCCAACTGGAGCGAACGGCACAAATACCCATTCCCAATCCATGGGGAATAGCCTTTGACGATTGGGGTCAGAACTTTTTCGCGGAAACTTCGGGCCCGGATGTTCGCTGGATGATGCCCGCTACCATAAAGTCCAGATATGGTGTATCAATACATAAATCCTATAATTTAATAGAAGACAAACACCGTGTTCGACCCACATCCGGACTGGAGTTTATATCCAGCCGCCATTTTCCCGATGAAGTCCAGGGAGATCTGCTAATAAATAACACTATTGGATTTTTAGGCACCAAACAGCATATTATGATGGATGATGGTACGGGCTATACCAGTAAACATCGTCATGACTTGGTGAAATCTTCCGATATGAATTTCAGACCGGTTGACATGGAATTTGCCCCGGATGGATCGCTCTACCTGTTGGACTGGCACAATATTTTGGTTGGTCATATGCAGCACAATGCTCGTGATCCTTTACGAGATCACAGTCATGGGCGAATTTATAGAATAACCTATCCACAACGACCATTGGTAACTCCGGCAAATGTGGCATCAGCGGAAATTGGTGAACTACTTGATAACCTCAAACTTCCGGAATACCGAACCAGGTATCGAACTAGGCGTGAACTACGAGGCAGGAATGCCGATGATGTGCTTACCCAACTAAAATATTGGGTAGCAGACCTTGACCGTGAGGATCCACGTTATGAACACCACCTATTAGAGGGCTTATGGGTTAGTTGGGGGTTGAATCAATTAGATCATGAATTACTGAGTCAACTTCTTAATGCCGAGGACTACCGAGCCCGAGCCGCTGCAGTGCGTGTAATACGATACATGGGGCATCAAATAGAAAACCCCGGTGATCTTCTGCTAAAGGCTGCCACAGATGATCATGGACGGGTGCGCCTGGAAGCCATTGTGGCTTCTTCCTGGTTGGACCAAGAAACAGGTCTTCTAGTGGCGGAGGCAGCAGCCGAAATGGAATTGGACAAATGGATGGTCCACGCCCACGAAACGGTAGTTGCTCATCTGAATGGAAGGTCCTTGGAAGAAGAAGAGGAGGAAGCAACTAAAACCGATCTTAAGGGGGTCGACCTGGCACTCTTCAACAAGGGCAAGGAAATATATGAACGCGATGGATCTTGCATGACATGTCACCAGATGGATGGTAAAGGACTTGATGCTTCTGGATTTCCTCCTTTAGTAGGAACCAAATGGGTATTGGCTAGTGAAGACCGGTTGATAAAACTAGTACTCAACGGACTTTATGGCCCTATCAAAGTGCTGGGCAAACAATATCCGGGACAAGTACCAATGACTCCTCAGCGTGGGTTGCTGAACGATGAAGAACTAGCTGGAGTGATGACCTACGTCCGGAACGCTTTTGGCAATAAGGCCTCGGTGGTCACCCCGGAGAAAGTTAAACAGATCCGGTCCGAAACCACGGATAAGACTGGTTTTTATACTCCGAAAGAACTACTGGAGCAGCATCCGGACAACCTGGTTAATTAAATTGACAAATCACTATTATTAATTGAAAACATGAAAATATCTTCAAGTTCCGTGTACACCTTATGGTTATTACTGATTATGGCGTTAGCCTGTCAGCCCAAAATTGTTGATAACCAGGCAACACCAACTGCCGATGACATCCCGCAATGGCTTACTTTCGGTGAAAACAATACAGGTAAGCACATTGTATTGATCAGTGGCGATGAGGAATACCGTTCGGAGGAGGCACTCCCCCAATTTGCCAAGATCCTGGCAACCCACCACGGGTTCAGATGTTCGGTACTGTTTGCCCAGGATCCTTTAAAACCAGGAATTGTAAATCCAAATTTTACAGGTAATATACCCGGGCTTGCGGCATTGGATGATGCTGATTTAATGATCCTTTTTACCAGATTCCGTGCGTTACCTGATGATCAGATGAAATATTTTGAAAAATATCTGATGTCCGGCAAGCCCCTTATCGGCATTCGTACAGCAACACATGCCTTCAATTTTAAAGACACTACCAATGTGTGGGTCCATTGGGGTAATTCTAATGCCGATGAAGGGTCGCCATGGAACGGTGGTTTCGGCCGTCTGGTTTTGGGAGAACGATGGCACGCACATCACGGTCATCATAAACATCAAAGTACCAGAGGCATAATTTCTGATGAATCTGTTGGCCACCCTGTTGTCAATGGAATTGCGGATGGTGAAATATGGTGTGCTACCGATGTTTATGGAGTGCGACTCCCGCTACCTGGCGATACGCAGCACTTGGTTTTGGGTCAGGTGGTCAACAGGGCTGGAGCATATGATGAGACCGATCCGTTCTATGGGTTGAGACCTACTGACAACGAGGTGGCCACTATCAATCCGGTCAGTAATGATCCTTATAATCCTAATGATCCCATGATGCCCATAGCCTGGATCAAAACCTATGAAATCCCCGGTGGACGATCAGGAAGAGCCTTCACATCCACTATTGGGTCATCTACGGATATGACCAATGAAGGTGTGCGGCGGCTTTTGGTAAATGCTGCTTATCACCTATTGGATCAGCCAGTACCTGACAAATCAAAAGTGGACCTTATAGGTTCTTTTGAGCCAACTGCATACCAGTTCCATGACCTTGAGTATTGGGAGCAGAAAAATTTAAAGGTAGCGGACCTTCGGTAATTCATTCCACAATGTTAAAATTTGTTAAAACCCCAGTTCACTGCCAATAATCCTATAGTTTTGTAACTATGACCAGTAGGACTATTCGCTGGATTACCATACTGATGGGGGTTTCACTGATCGGATTGGTGAGTTTTCAGCTGTACTGGATCAATGGTGCATTGAAGGTCAGTGAAGAACGATTCAAGCAAGATGTCCATCAGGCGCTAAATAATGTAGTTGCCAAGCTGGAACAGCAGGAGGCATTGTTTACCATCAGCAACAGTTTTGAGACTTCATTTGATCTCAACGAACTGGACTCCTTATCCTTTGACACCTTAAAACTTATAGACAGGAACTCTTACCTGGACCTTTATGGAGAGCGGGACAGTATGGCTACCAAAGCTCGATCCAGCATTCAGGTCAGCGTAGAACAAGAAGGCTTCAAACTGGACTTCGAACAAGAGAGCCAATTGAAGGTCCGTTCACTTGGCGCATTGGGTGACCGTGATATTGAATTGGAAATCAGGAAAATCCAACAACAAGCAGATTCCATTAAGGAGAAGTCAAAATTGGAAAACAAGTCTGAGATGGTTACCATTATTCTGGATGAGTTGATTAGTGGTAAACGAAAATTATCCAATCGGCTGCAACCTGAACAATTAGATTCTCTACTAAATATAGAATTTGCCAACAAGGGAATTGATATTGATTATCAGTATGGTGTACTCGATCAAGGCGGTGATTCACTAATCTTTGTGGAAGAAACGAATGCCGCTTCCGCACTGTTACAATCTGATCTACGAGTTACCCTCTTCCCAAATGACATAATTGGAAACATAAACTACTTGATCGTACATTTTCCACATCAGCAACAATACCTAATAAGCAAAACCTGGTTGACCCTTGCTATGGCGCTGGTTTTGATAGTGATAGTGGTGTTTTGCTTTGCTTACGCCATCCTCACTATTATCAAACAAAAGAAGCTGTCGTCCGTAAAGAATGATTTTATAAACAACATGACTCATGAATTCAAAACGCCAATCTCTACCATCGCATTAGCTTCAGAAGCTTTACAAGATCAAAGTGTAGGTCAAAACCCAGGTGTACAGGAGCGATATTTGAAAATAATTGATATCGAAAACCAACGACTCAGCAGGCAGGTAGAAAAGGTACTTCAGATTGCAAGCCTGGAAAAAGAGGATTTTGAGCTAAAGATTGAAGAAGTTGACGTCCATAAAACCATTGAAAAGGCACTACACAACATTGCCTTACAGGTAGAAAAAAAAGGCGGCAGCATCACTACAGATTTTAAAGCCAAGGGAAAGTTAATCCCGGCCGACGAGCATCATTTGACCAATATTATTTACAACTTGTTGGATAACGCCAATAAGTACACTATCAAACCGCCAAAAATCAGTATCACTACCGATGATGACCCGGGAAAGGGGATTTGGATACGTATTATTGACAACGGGATCGGAATGACAAAAGAAGTAGTTAACCGGATTTTTGACAAGTTTTACAGAAAGCCAACTGGAAATTTACATGATGTAAAGGGATTCGGTCTGGGACTTTCCTACGTCAAGACCCTAGTGGAAGCGCATGGTGGAAATATTGATGTAAAAAGTGCCACAGGGAAAGGAAGTGTTTTCGAAATATTTTTACCTGCCGCTGATATATGAATAAAGACAGACTACTTATAGTAGAAGATGATCAGAACCTGGGACAAATTCTGACAGAATATCTAGAAATAAAAGGGTATTCCACAACTTTGGCCAGGGATGGCGAAGAGGGATTGCAAAAATACCACCAGCATACATTTGATCTTTGCATTTTAGATATCATGATGCCCAAGAAGGACGGGTTTACCCTAGCAAAAGAGATCCGGCTAGTGAATAAACAAATTCCAATTATTTTTCTTACAGCGAAATCTCTTAAGGAAGACACCATTCAGGGGTTTAAAATCGGCGCCGATGACTATGTCACCAAACCATTCAGTATGGAAGAACTACTACTCCGTATCGGTGCGGTATTAAGGCGGACAGGTGGAATTAATTCCAAAACTCAAAATACTTATGAATTCGGTGAATTTAAGTTTCATTACCACCAGCAGATTCTGCAACTAGGCAGTGAAGAACAAAAATTAACCTCCAAAGAATCGGAGCTTCTTAGACTATTGTGTCAGAATATAAACCAAACTTTAGATCGCTCTGCAGCTTTGAAGTACATCTGGAAAGACGACAGCTACTTCAATGCCCGTAGTATGGATGTTTATATCGCTAAACTCAGAAAGCATTTAAAAGGAGATGAAAACATCAAGATCTTGACCATCCATGGAGAGGGTTTCAAGCTTGTATCTTTAAGATAGATTCAGTAGCTTTAATATCCTCCTTATCGGAAAAAATTAGAGTACAGACCTACAGACCCATATTTCTCAAGCCTCACAGCATGAGAATTTCAAATATTTAGTAAATCATGATTCGAATTATTCCTTCCATTACAGTAATGAAAGGCAGGACTTCACGTCTTACCCAAGGTGATTTTCAGCGAGAAACGGTCTATGACCAAAGCCCCTTGGAAGTGGCTAAAAAGTTCGAAGATGCAGGTGTCTCGCAAATCCATCTGGTTGATCTGGAGGGTGCCAGACGAGGCGCCTCCATAAATTTCGATGTACTGGAGTCTATCGTGGGTCACACCAATTTGGATATCAGTTTTAGCGGTGGCCTGTACACAGACGGGGACATTATCAAAGCCTACGAGTATGGGGCTTCGAATATTATTGCTGCCACTATTGCTGCTTATAGGCCGGAGTACTTTGCTTCCTGGATCGTCTCCTATGGCAGGGAACGGATTACTCTTGGAGCTGACTCCATAAATGGCAAGATCGCCATTCGTGGATGGCAAAAAGACACTGCCATTGACCTATATGAACATATTGAGCACTTTTTCAATAGAGGACTCAAATATGTGAAAACCACAGATATCCCAAAGGACGGCGCCATGACCGGACCATCTCTTGACCTCTATAAAGAAATTCTCGAGAGATTTCCTGGGATTTGTCTATTGGCAAGTGGAGGAGTGCGGTCAGTTGATGACATCGAAAAACTTAGAGAACTTGGGGTCTGGGGAGTAGTTTTTGGGAAAGCATTCTACGAAGGAGCACTTACCTTAAAAGAGCTGGAAAGATACCTGGTTAGCGCCTAGATCTTTGGATTGGTTAATTTCTTAAGCAGCCAATTTATGTTTATAGTAGGATTAGATGACCTATTGTCCTCAGTGTTTCGATTGGGCAATTTAAAGATGTCCGCAAATTTGATCTTATAGATCAGATAGAAAAAATAGTTGAATGAACTATTCCCAGCCCCATCGTCCTTTGAACTAATATCCGGACCGGACTCTTCTTGTTCTACCTGTTCGCTTTGAAGCTGTTCCTTATTGTTGTCTTCTTTGGTATCTGTAGGCTCCGTGTTGGCACAGATAGTGGTACCTCCAACCATCAATAAAATCAACAAAAGAATTTTAAAAGATTTTAAGGTATTTAAAAGCCTCATTTAGTAAGTTGAATATCTTTACTTCTAAGTAAAGAATAACGAGTTTCAAGTTAAAAAGTTACACCTTGAATCACTTATCCATACGATTGTGAGGTTAAGTTAATGTTAAGATTTTCCGAATTGGGCGAGATCATGGATGGGCGGATACTTCATTTGTCACATGATTCCATTGTAAGTCGTATCCTTACTGACAGCAGGCAGTTGGTGGTTCATCCTGAAGCAATTTTTTTCGCTATTAAGGGACCCAATAATGATGGACACCAATATCTTGCAGAAGTCTTTGACCAGGGAATTATCAACTTTGTGGTTGAGCATTCTTTACCTTCTAAATTTTCCGAAGCCAATGTGATTGCCGTCCCAGATAGTATCCGGGCCCTTCAGGCTTTAGTTGAGTACCATAGGTCTCAATTTCAGATTCCGATATTAGGAATCACCGGCAGTAATGCAAAAACAATTATAAAAGAATGGCTGTTTCAACTGCTTGAAGACCGTGTGGTAATAAAAAGTCCTAAAAGTTACAATTCACAGATTGGCGTACCCCTATCTGTATGGCAGCTAAATAGTACTGCTGAGATGGCCATTTTTGAAGCCGGTATTTCCGAGAAAGGAGAAATGGAACACATTGCCAGGGTCATTAGACCTACCATGGGGATTTTCACCAATATTGGCACAGCGCATGATGCTGGATTCAGCAGCGCTGAAGAAAAGATAATAGAGAAATGCATTTTATTTAGAGAATCAGAGGTCATCATATATCGACGAGATCATCAGTTAGTTGATCAAACGTTAACCAGTCTTTTTCCGGAAGACCGTCTTCTTGGATGGTCCTCAGAAGGTATCGGAAACCACCAGTATTTATTGAAACCCGATGGGCATCAGACGATCTGTTCCTGGGAATTTTTGAACCCCGGCAGCATTACTTTACCATTTACCGATCCAGCTTCGATCGAGAATGTACTTCATTGCATTACCTTTCTTTTGTATCAGGGTTATTCATCAATAACTATTGAACAAGGGGTACAGGCATTGAGAAACATACCCCATCGACTTGCTTTAAAAAAAGGAATCAACAACTGCTACCTGGTGGACGATACCTACAACAACGACCTGGCAGGGTTAGGAGTGGCATTGGACTTTCTTAACCAACAACCACAAGATAAGGAAAAGGTGGTGATCCTATCCGATATCCGTCAAGCTTCAGGATCAAATGAAGACCTCTATCGGGCCGTTGCTGAACGTATGGATTCCTATGGAATTAGTAAATTTTTAGGCATTGGAGAAGATCTATGTAAATGTCAAAAATTGTTCCAGGGGGGATCGTTGTTCTTTAAGGATACCCTAGGGTTTCTGGAGTGGTTGACTACCGAAACATTTAGTGACAAACTCCTGCTGATTAAAGGAGCCAGAGAGTTTACTTTCGAGCGAATTGTACGGGTTCTTTTAAAAAAACATCACGGGACTGTACTTGAGATTAATCTCGATGCTCTTACCTATAATCTTAACTACTATAAAAAGCAGCTTCCCAGAGAAACCAAAGTCATGGTAATGGTAAAAGCTTTTGCCTATGGCATTGGAAGCCATGAAGTAGCCAATCTTTTGCAATACCATGGGGTAGATTATCTTGGTGTAGCCTATGCAGATGAGGGGGTGGACCTTAGAAAACATGGAATCCGGATACCCATTATGGTGATGAACCCTTCTCCGGATAATTTCGACCAACTCATTGACTATCAATTAGAGCCTGAGATCTACAGCCTGGCATTGCTCAGTTCGTTTCAGGAATTTTGTAAACATAAGCAGGTTGTGCAAAAAGTGCACCTGAAATTGGATACAGGTATGCACCGTTTGGGGTTTGATACATCCGAACTGGAGGAGCTTGCAAACCAACTGGCTTCCTATCCGCTACCCATCATCAGTGTATTTTCACACTTGGCTGCTGCAGGCTTTCCTGGTGAGGAAGATTTTTGCAAAAAGCAATTTGAGTCTTTTTTACAAGGTGTGCAGAAATTAGAGACTTTAACCGGCTCATCTTTCCTGAAGCATTTTCTAAACTCTGCCGGAATTCTGCAATTTCCAGAGTTTCATCTAGATATGGTCCGGTTGGGCATAGGTCTTTATGGAGTGGGTCCTGACAGTACCCTACGTAGCATTAGTTCATTAAAAACCACTATTAGTCAAATTAAGACGGTGGCTAAAGGAGAGACAATTGGGTACAATCGCCTGGGGTTGGTTGACAGGGAGAGTAAGATTGCAACCATCGCCATAGGCTACGCTGACGGGTATGATCGACGGTTTGGCAATGGTGTGGGGAAAGTACTTGTCGGCGACAAACTTGCACCGGTTATTGGCAATGTTTGTATGGATATGACCATGATCGATGTTACAGATTGTAAGGCTGCCGTAGGAGAACAGGTGGTTCTCTTTAATAATGTATTAACGATTCAAAAGTTGGCAGACTCCATTGGGACTATTCCCTACGAGCTGTTGACTAAAGTAAGTGAACGGGTAAAAAGAGTCTATTATTTGGAATGAAGCGGCGGGTACAGCAGTCGCTCATTAATTCAGTCCTTTTCACAGTAAGGTATGTCATGGCCCGGACGAATTATTATTATTCTGCTGTTGTTAACTGGATAATATGACCAAGGCCAAGGCCAACTTAAATTGATCCAAAAAGCTTTCATTCTTATTGGGCTGATCATTTTAATATTCAGTTCACTGACCGTTTGGGGTCAAACCTGCTGCTCCGGCGGTGTACCACTTTCCGGAAACCTGGGACTACCCATAGTTGACAAGCATACCTGGCAGTTTGCCCTGACATATGATTTTAATATGCTGAAAACACTAAAGACCGGCACCGAGACACTGGATGAGCGCAACCGCCAAAGAATAACCCACTCTGTCATATTTGAAACCGGATACACATTTTCAGAAAAATTTTCTGCAGATATTTTTCTCTCCTTTGTACGTCAGGAACGGAGAATTCAAAACCCCGGGCTCCCGGATCAGAATCAAAGTACTAATGGAATTGGCGATGCGGTAATTCTGTTTAAGTATAACGTCATTTCCCATGGACCGGTATTATGGACCCTTGGGGCTGGCCCGAAACTGCCTACAGGCGCTTCTGATGTAACTGAAAATGGTATCCTGCTGGGGGCCGATCTCCAACCTGGCAGTGGCGCCTGGGATGGTATATTCTGGTCCTTCATGATCCACCAGGTGCAGAGTAGAAAGAGCATGAACCTTTCTCTGGTGTCCAGTTATCGTCACACCGGCACCAACGAAAATTTCAGGCTAACCCAATCTTACAAATTCGGTAAGGAATTTCAAGTAATGGCTGGTATCACCGACCGTATTTTATTAGGCAAATTGCTTTTAGATCCGGCTTTGACTTTTCGATATAGAAAAGCCTTCCAAGATGAAGCAGGAGGATCTGAAATACCCAATACCGGTGGCGAATGGGTTTTCATCAACCCCGCAATTGGCATCAGTATAACTAACAAGTTATCATTCAATTTAGGTGTGGAGTTACCGCTTTATGCCAATATTACAGGAACTCAGTTAACCCCGACCTATAGGTTAACCACAGGGCTATACTACATTTTGAACCAGAATTCCGTGGACTTTCCGGACTTACAAAAACAATAGTAAATACAGCGGATTGACAAGTTGGAATTTTGGATTTGTTTCTTGATGCTTATTTAATTTGTTGACTCTGGATCATCCGCGCAATGTGGACTATCTTGCACGTCAGAAGTTATGACTGCAAATACAACCGAGGCCTGGTACCAAAGCAACATCGCCGAATTCCAATCTCAGAGTGATAAACTACGGAGAAAATCTCATCACCTGTCCTTTTGGAGGATGGTGGTATTTCTTCTTTTTATGGCCCTGATAGGTACGAGTATTTACTACCAATCCGGAGAGACACTGGCTGGCGTAACCTTGATTTTTGGCATTGTATTCGGCAAACTGATCAATATTCACAACAGGGTCAAAACAAAAAAACTACACTATGACCTT
>CAZAWQ010000246.1:0-1758 GCA_964488585.1 uncultured Roseivirgaceae bacterium | reverse complement strand
CAGGTATGCGAAGGGCGTGTTTTGCTATAGCCCTTGGCCGATCCACTTACTACTACTTCTCGGTGAAGGATGACAGAGCGCATATGCTGTGCATCCTTGAGATTGCCGAGACCAAGGCACGATACTGTTACAAACGCATCTATGTAGTATTACGGCGTGAGGGCTGGTCAGATATACAATTTTTAATCGACCCGGCCCTCACATATCAAGTCCAAAAGGAAGGCGATTATCAACTGGTTGTAGCAGGATCTTATTATCAACTTCTTAAGGTGTAAATACTTCATAATTCCAACTTAAAACGCGGCATGACAAAAGGGGAGCAGTACATGGATTATTATGGATCCATTTATGCTATACTAAATTAGGCAGTGGGTAAGGGAATATGCTTCAATATAGAAATTCCTATTTTAAAATAAACAATTGTAGAGGGGAAAAAACATGAACTTCAAATTAATAGCTATATTCATGATTGTTGGCTTAATTTACGGCTGCAATTCACAACCACAAGAGAAACAAACCGTTTCATCTTCGGAGTACGAGATGGATCGTGCGATTCTGCCAATACAACCGCCTATGCGCGACGCTATTACAGAATTAGATGCACGGAATGTCAAAACACCCGAGCTCTTTGAGATAAAAGCCCCTGAAGGTGCCCCCAATATAGTAATAGTGCTAATAGATGATATAGGCTTTGGCGCATCAAGTACTTTTGGTGGGCCAATTTCAACCCCTACGTTCGATAAATTAGCTGAAAACGGTCTCAGGTTTAATCGTTTTCATACTACTGCTTTATGCTCACCAACAAGGGCATCTTTACTTTCCGGCAGAAATCACCACGCAGTTAATGTAGGCTCTGTTATGGAAGTAGCTACCGGTTTTCCTGGCAACCTCGGTCAAAGACCTGATAACGCTAAATATGTAGCCGAAACACTGCGTCAGAACGGTTACAGCACAGCCGCTTTTGGTAAATGGCATGAAACAGCTGCATGGGAAGTATCGGTTTCAGGTCCTTTTTTCCGTTGGCCTACCAATTCCGGATTTGATAAATTTTATGGGTTCATAGGCGGTGAGACCAACCAATGGGACCCCGTAATATATGATGGCGTGACCAAACTTGAAAAGAAGGACAATGAGGATTATCACTTTACCACAGATATGACCGATGAGGCTATCCAGTGGGTTAAATTTCAACATGCAATGACGCCTGATAAACCCTTTATGATTTATTTCGCAACCGGTGCTGTTCATGCGCCTCACCACGCCCCTAAAGAATGGATTGAAAAATATAAAGGGCAATTCGATGACGGCTGGGACAAACTGCGGGAAGAGACCCTTGCACGTCAAAAAGAACTGGGGTTGGTTCCCGAGAATACCAAACTTGCCCCAAAACCCGAAGATATAAAAAACTGGGATGATTTAACAGAAAACGAGAAAAAGCTATTTGCGCTCCAGATGGAAGCATTTGCCGGGTTTACTGAACACACAGATAACGAAGTTGGACGCTTGGTGGAAGCCATAGACGAGATGGGAGTCCTAGATAACACACTCTTTATATACATTATGGGAGATAATGGATCGAGTGCTGAAGGGGGTTTAATAGGCACTTATAACGAGTTCATAAATCTCAATGGAATATTTGGTGCTGAGACTGTCGAAAGTATGTTAGCCAGAGCTGATGAATGGGGCGACTCCTCCTTTCCCGGGGCCCTCTCCACCTTCATATGCAAATTCAAGCTTCACTTCCGCACTTCCTTTGGG
>CAZAWQ010000245.1:0-2853 GCA_964488585.1 uncultured Roseivirgaceae bacterium | reverse complement strand
TGTTGGCCCAGGTTTTGAGGTTCTCCCCAGGTTCCGTTTTGCCGGTCGGTATAGTAGATGTCCGGACCACCCTGTCCTCCAGGCATGTCCGAAATAAAATAGATCCTTTTTCCATCGGCTGTTATGGTTGGGTGTCCTGTGGAATACTCATCACTATTGAATGGAAGGCCCTGGATATTCACCCAGTTACCATTAGGTCCCTGTTCGGCTTGAAATACTTTTAGATTCACATCCCCACTGCTGCTTTTTAATATTTTTTTCTCAAAGTAATTGTTCCGTGTGAACAATACCTTACGTCCATCGTCGTAAAACGTAGTACTGCTTTCATGGAACTTGGTGTTTACATGAGGGTTGAATTTACCCACTGAACTCATAGTACAGTCCGCTTTGATCTTTGCAAAGTAAAGATCCAGAAAGGCGCTATTGTCCCGTTTGTATTTTTGTTTGGTCAGGTTGGTTGGGTCTTTTCGGGCTGACGCAAATACCAGACCTCCATTATAGTAAGCGGGGCCAAAATCTGATTCAGAACTGTTTATAGTCAACTCGCCGATTATGTATAGCGAAGAGTCCTGGAAAAATGTATGGTAATTTTTAATAGCTTCAACGATCTTTTGAGCCCGCTCATCATCGGGGGATTGTCTTTGATATTTCACTAACAATTCCTGAGCTTTCTCATAATGACCTATTTGATAAAGTGAAGTGGCATAGTGGAAGTTGTGAATTGGTTCGGCAACTTCCTGGTTGTCTACCACTTTGGAATAATAAAACACCGCTTTACGAGGATCATTGAGTTCCCTGTAGCATTCTGCAATTTGAAGCTTAACTTCCGGTTTATCATATTTAGCAGCAAGTAGCTGCTCATAAAGACCCAATGCGTCCTTGTAGGCATAATCATCAAACAGTTTATTTGCTTTTTTAAAGGTATATCCGTGATTGGATGGGACGTACGCCTGTCCCGTTGCCAGGTGGATGGATACGCAAAAAATGATCGATATTATAAAGCCAATCTTTTTCATATTTTAGCAGATAAAATCATTAGAAAAACCTGGGGGATTTCATGCGTTGCTCCGGTTTTACGAATACATAATTCAGCATAAATTCATGAGAGCCCGATTGGACGGCACTCAAATCAGTGGTGCTGGCGAAGTCATATGCATAGCCCAGGCGAAATTTTCTGGTCATTTGTAATTCAAGAATGGCATTCCAATCCGCACCAATCCGGTGTGAAAGCCCCACCCAGATGAGGTCTTTGATTAAAAGGTTAGCATTTAAATCAAGTTGAATGGGAGCGCCCGTAACTACCTTTAGCAGAAAATTTGGTTTTAATTTCAGGTCTTTACTCAGGTAAAACAAATACCCTCCGGTTAGAAAATAGTGCCGAAGTTCCTTGGCAACACTAACAGGGTTATCCTGGTCAATGGAATTTTGAAGCATCCTTGGCACTGAAAAGCCTGCATAAAACCGCTCTGAGCTATAAAATAATCCAGCCCCAAAATTAGGCAAGAAGCTGCTTTTCTGATCCTGGAAATCTGCTGCTGGCCGGTGTAATAAAAGTAATTCATTTAAATCTTCCCGGTAACTGGTAAAACCAACTTGAAGTCCCATGGACAACGTACCTTTTTCCATGGCGATCCGGTAAGCATAGGATCCATAAACAGAATGTTCTTTAGAAACCCCAATTTGATCGCGTAGCAGCAGCATACCCAGAGCTATTTTCTTGTTTTTAATTGGGCTATGAATGGCAAAGGTTTGAGTACTGGGCGCTCCCTCCAAACCGGACCATTGTTCACGGGCCAGTGCTGTTAAACTAAGTTCACCATGACTACCGGCATAAGCAGGATTTAGCGCCAACCCGTTGAACATATACTGGGTGTACATGGTGTGTTGCTGTCCAAACACCGGTAAGAACGCTCCAAATAGTAAAACTATGGTAAAGTGTGTTATAGTACTTTTAATATCTATCTTCCTCATTGATCCACTATTTTCTGAGCACTATATAGCCGCTGTATAATTCACTTCCATCTCCTAAATCCAATACATAAAAATAGGTGCCGTCTGGGGCAACCTCATCCCCGAAAATGATTCCTTCCGTTGATTGACCCTCCCAAAATACCGTAACATTATTGTATCCCCTGGCTTGGTAAATTTTGTTTCCCCATCTATTGAATATCTGCACGTAGTTATCCGGGTACCTTTCAATTCCCTGGATGATCCAAATATCGTTGGAACCGTCATTGTTAGGTGAAACGCCCTGATAAATGATCAGACCTTCGAATGGAGTCACTTCCACGGTTACCGTAGCTTGTGCACATTGCGACGGCACTCCGTCATCACAAACCTCATATATGAAGCTATCGGTACCGGTAAAACCCGGATTAGGGGTATAGGTGAAAGATCCATCACTGGTTATGGTAACCATTCCACCCATGGGTGCAGAAACCGGAGTAGTGTTTACTATTAGATTTTGACCTTCGGGATCTGAGTCATTATCCAATACATTGCCTGAAACTGAAAGATCCTCTTCAGTAGTGTACATATCGTCTTCTGCAATTGGTGGAATGTTTACAGGTAAAACTGACACAGTCAATTCTGCAATATCGGTGCCGCCGTTGCCATCACTAATAGTATATTCGAATATTTCTACTCCGGTAAATCCAGCAGGAGGGGTATAGTCAAAAGATCCATCAGGATTCCAGATCAAAATTCCACCACTGGTTTGAATGGCGTTCAAGGCAATGACTGAAATAATGTCTCCATCAACATCCGAATCGTTGGACAAAATTCCTGGTGCCGGAATATTCAACGGAGTATCCTGAACAGTAGCTAATGAATCGTTGACTGCTGTGGGTGTAT
>CAZAWQ010000244.1:0-2345 GCA_964488585.1 uncultured Roseivirgaceae bacterium | reverse complement strand
TCAAAAATCGTTAATCTAATGCTCTATTGTTCGATATTCCCATTGATCTATTATCTTTATCCAGTTACCAGACTAACGCACCTTGAACATCCTCCACGGCATCATAGAAGACCTTCGAATCCATGGAAACCTTACTTTGGTAAAAGTTATGGTATCCGATATTACATTTACCAGTATCGTAATTGAGACTCCGGAAACCGCTGACTATCTGAAATTAGGAGCTCCCGTCAAAGTAATGTTCAAAGAAACCGAGGTAATTATTGGCAAAAGCGGCGCAGATATCAGTCTGCAAAATCAAATTCCTGTCAAAGTGGTAGCGATTGAGCAGGGGCAACTCTTGAGCCAGCTTAATTTACAATACCAGGAATACCATCTTTGCTCGATTATAACCACTAATGCAGTGAAAAAACTGCAATTGAAACCTGGTGTTGAAGTGATCGCCATGATCAAGACCAACGAAATAATGCTTTCTGAATAATGGACTGGACCCCTATTTCCCTAACCATAAAGTTAGCCTCTATTACCACCTTGGTTTTGTTGATCATCTCCATTCCTATGGGTAAGTGGCTGGCCTTTACCAAATCGCGGGTAAAACCTTTTATGGAAACCCTGGTGAGTATGCCATTAGTATTGCCTCCCACGGTGCTAGGATTTTATTTGTTGTTGGTCTTTAGCCCTGACAGCCAGTTGGGGCAGGTTCTGGAGCAATGGTTTGGCCTAAGGCTGGCATTTTCCTTTCCTGGGCTGGTAATAGCTTCAGTCATATATTCTTTGCCCTTTATGGTTCACCCCATTCAAAGCGGTTTGACCAGCTTGGCTCCTTCCTTGCTTGACGCTTCTAAAGTGATGGGGAAATCATACCTGACTACACTTTTTAAGGTGGAGCTTCCCAACATCAAACCTTCATTGCTTACTGGCATTGTATTGTCATTTGCGCATACCGTTGGTGAGTTTGGGGTGGTTTTGATGATCGGGGGAAGTATCCCGGACCGCACCAGGGTGGCTTCCATAGCTATTTACGATGAGGTAGAAGCGCTTAATTATGGGGCCGCTCATCAGTATTCATTGATTCTTTTAACCTTGGCCTTTCTGGTACTACTGGTGGTTTACCTGGTAAATGGGGGCTATCTTAAGAGATTCTGGAAATGATTGATATCCAAATATCCAAACAGCTCGATGGACCAAATGGTACTATGCAACTTCAGATGGACCAGCAAATTGAACCTGGCCGTTTAGTTACTCTATATGGTAAATCCGGTGCCGGCAAAACCTCCCTTCTCCGAGTACTGGCAGGATTGATGACCCCGGAGTCCGGTTTGATCCAGGTGAATGATGAGGTGTGGTTCGATCATAAACGGGGCATAAATAAAACGCCCGGCAAACGCAGTATAGGAATAGTTTTCCAGGATTTTGCACTTTTCCCGAATATGAGTGTGCGTGAAAACCTTATATATGGCCTGAAGGATGACTCAGAAAGCGATCTTGTTGAGGAACTTTTAGAGGTAGTAGAATTGAGCAGTTTAAGTAACAGGAAGCCTGCTACCTTATCGGGGGGACAACAACAGCGGGTCGCTTTGGCCAGGGCCATGGTCTCGAGGCCTAGGATCTTACTGCTTGATGAGCCCCTTTCAGCATTGGACCAGGCTATGCGCAGTAAACTTCAGGACTATATTCTAGAGGTCCATAGGAGATTTGAGCTGACAACATTTTTGGTGAGTCACGATGTCGGAGAAATACTTAAGTTGTCCGACTTGGTAATTCACCTGGATGACGGCCAGGTTCGAAGCACCACAACACCCAGTGACTTTTTCACATCCAGGCACCTAAGTGGAAAGTTTCAGTTTGTAGGAGAGATAATTGAACTGGTTGCCGAAGATGTGATATTTGTAGTAACTGTGCTGATTGACAATCACTTAGTAAAGATAATTGTGGATGGAAATACCGCCTCTGACTTGGCGGTTGGAGACAGAGTATTAGTAGCCTCAAAGGCTTTCAATCCGATTATCAAGAAGATTTGATAATTCCGGGGTTAATTAGTAGCCAAAGAATCAACGGGTATTTTCCACCCGCCACCCAATGCCTGGTATAGTTGCACGGAAGATGTGAGTTGCAATTGCAGGGTTTCAGATGCGTTCAGATAGGAACTGAACTCTGATCGCTGCAAGTCAAGTATTTCGAGGTAACTGGTGACCCCGTTTTCATAGCGTACCCAGGCCATCTCCAGGGCTTCGGAGGCAGCATTAACCTGCAACATCCTGGATTCAAATTCTTTTTTATAAGTGTTCACAGCTATCATGGCATCCTCAACCTCCCTAAGTGCATTTAAAAAGGTGTTTTCGTATATC
>CAZAWQ010000243.1:0-1943 GCA_964488585.1 uncultured Roseivirgaceae bacterium | reverse complement strand
TATCATGCCAATGTTGGATCAAAGCTTGAGCTTAATAATAAGTACGGTGACATAATCATTAATACCTGGAGCTATGATTCCATTGCTATTGCCATAACCATTACTTCATTCGGAAAAAACGACGAGGCCGCAGCAAAATTAATGGAGCGGACTGACATTGATTTTTCATCAACTGCCAGCGGATTGGTTGTTTCAACCCAATTGGATAAATCTGACGGATGGTTAAGGAATTTTTGGAATGAGCTAAGCGGATACTCTCAAACTATCATCAGCAAGGACCAACTAACGGTCGATTATGACATCTCTTTACCTGAATTCGTACAACTGGAGCTATCCAATAAATTTGGTGATGTTTATGTTGCTGAGCGATCAGCAACTACACGAATTAACATCAGTAATGGAAATTTAAAAGCTGAAGATTTAACTGGCGAAGTGTACTTGAATCTCAAGTTCTGCGAGGCCGACATTAATTCTATAAGGCAATCTGACATAACCTTGAAATCATCAGAGCTTAACCTGGGCAATGCCCACAAATTGACCGTACAAAGCAGCTCATCCGATATTTTTTTAGGTTCAATTAACCAAATCCGCTTGGAATCCCGAACAGATAAAATATCCATTAATGAAATTCAGACCCTGGAAGGTCGAAGCAGTTTTTCTAAAATTCGATTGAAAAATGTATTGGGTAGACTGGATCTGGAAACCAACTATGGAAACCTGACCCTGGATAATATAGACGGCGGGTTCTCAAAGGTCCTTGTACATGGAAAATCTACTGATATCAATCTTAGGTTCGATCAACTGGCCTACTTCAATACCAGAATTGTAGCCAAGGAGGGAAAATTTGATTTACCTGATGACCATGGTCTCAAACAGGTTTATACTGATGGCACTGAAAGATTCATCCGCTCAACCGGGCATTTGGGGGTCTATAAAAGCGGTCCGGGGGAAGTCAACATCGATGCTCAGGGTGGAAAGGTTCGGGTTAGTTTCGCCCCTTTTAACGCTCAAACAACTAAATAAAAAATAAATATTGAAAAACCTTAAACATCTAAACATGAAAAATCTTGTAATTACGCTACTTATCCTATCCTGCTTTAGTCAAGCAGTCTTGGCACAATATGAACATGAGATCCCAGTGAAAGAGACAAAGACACTGTTGGGCAATGGTACCAAAGTCAGGGGATTTGGATCTCTGGATATGCGCATGACCGAATTTAAAGATGACCTGGGATTAGTAATGGGTGCACATGGAGGCATTATTCTCAACAACCACTTTGTAATCGGGCTGGGGGGCTATGGCTTAGCTTCAAATTTTGTAATTGATGGCAGCGAGAACTTTGATGAGCTATATATATATGGAGGTTACGGGGGATTGATACTGGGAGGTATTTTTTCGCCAAAGGAGGTGGTCCATATTTACACACCGGTTTTAATCGGAGCAGGAGGAATTGAAGTGACTGATAGAAACTTCCTAAATAATTTCAATCGCCCCTATGGCTTTGGGACATTTGGAGAAACTACGGCTTTCTTCGTGGTTGAGCCGGGCTTGGAAGTGGAAGTCAATATCACTCGATTTTTCAAGATTGGAATAGGTGCCAGCTACCGTCTGGTACGGGAAAGTGATCTTACTACAGTGAGTAATGACGACCTCAGTGGATTCAGTGGAGGGCTGTCACTTAAATTTGGGAAGTTCTAGAATCCGAGGGCTCCTTTATTGAATATTAAAAATGGCAAAACCTCGATAGATATTATTTTTTGAGTCTTTTGCTTTAAAATGTAAGGTGTGGGTTCCATTACGCTACACCTTTGATCGTGCATCCATTCCCACGTCGCGCGCCAGAGCTTCGTACCAGGTATCGTCATCAGCCGAATGCCAGTTCACCCATTCCTCATCAGTCATGGACGCCCTCCACTCAAGAAAGGGTAATACATCCGGTCCA
>CAZAWQ010000242.1:0-7902 GCA_964488585.1 uncultured Roseivirgaceae bacterium | reverse complement strand
ACGGAACCTTCTGGGGAGACCGCCCCACCATTGAAGAGACTTTGGAAATGATTAAAACGGAACACTTCTCATTCGAACATCATCAGCAGCTGAAAGATGAGTAATCCCTTATAGTTCGGGTGTGGATGTAGCTTGACTGTCCCTCAAAAATGACATCAAATCTGCTACTTCTTGTTTATCTAATTGACCCCCAAATCCTGGCATTGGGGACATTCCGTTCATTGATTTTATTTCATTAATATCTTGCCGATTAACGGTCTTTTCAAACTCAGGACTAATTTTTAAGCTAATTGCACTGGATGTTTCACTTATTATCATTCCTTGTAATTTCTCTCCGCTATTTAATTCGATTTCCCATAAATCAAACCCAGGAGCTATGGCAGAGCCCGGCTCCAGTATTCCAGCCAATAAGTCTTTTGGCAGCCAGTTATGAACGGTCCCCAAATCCGGTCCAAATGATACACCATTCCTTCCCCTCACTTGATGACATGTGGAACAATTTGTCTTGAAAACTTCAAATCCATTCAAGACATCTCCTGACAACTTTAAAGATTCCTGGTATTGTTCAGTTATTTCTCTGCCGGCATCTTGAGTTAATAATTTTCGTGCCTTTTCTCTTAATTTCTCATCTCCATTAGAATTCAGTTGTACGGTCCTTTGCCAACCCAAACTCGATTTTAGTATCTCATTTTTTTCTATAGCAGCCAATAATAATTCAATACGATCCGGTTCACTCATAAAAGCATCCAAAGCCACTTCACGTACCCTAGGAGTCATGAACTGCCAGTTATCCAGGATATATTCAGCAACCTCAGTCCCTGGCACTTTCCCGTATATTCGCAAAGCCATTGTTTGCACCTCGGGCTCTTCAGAAGGCTTAATGAATTCTTCCAACGACATTTTATAAGGAGTGGGATCAGATAATAGCAAGAATCCCAGCATCTGTGCCCGCATATCTCCATTTGAATTAGTGTCCCTGGCCATATTTAAGGCCTTTGCTATTCCACTTTTGATCTGCTCATCATCATGTACTTCTATGATATTTAACATTTCAAAAACATGTTGTCTAATTGTCTGGAATGGGTGGTTGAAAAATGTATTTACCAGCAAGACTTCCTCCGACCCTATAATCTCATCATTATGCTCATTCCTCTTCAGACCCTGAGTTAACCCAGCCAATACCGCAGAATTAAGTTCAATGCTTGCTGGTCCATTTACCGCAGTAGCAGTTTGGACCAGGTCTCTTATCTTATTTACATCAGGACCTGATCCTACGATCTCTGTTAAATGTCGAACCATTGATAAATAACCTAAATTATCTTTACTTGGATGATTCAAGAGTGTAGATAATAATATTCCGGGATTCAATGAAACAGCCGTCAAAGCAGAAAGCTGAACCCAACCATCTTCCATATCACTGAATAATATTTTTTCACATACCTCCCAGGCTGCTTCACTATTAACATATCCAAGTGTATTCAATAATTGAAACCTTACCTTACCCTCAGGGTCATCACCCATAGCAAGTAAAGCTTCTACCAACTTAGATGATTTCTCCAGGTGTGGCTCTGCCAACCGGATTGCCTGCTCACGAATTCCCGCATCTATATCCCGTAATGCTCCTTCAATAGTGGTCATTTGCAATGCATTCAAGCCCTCCAGGGTCCACAATGCATGTAATCGTCCCAATGCAGATTTATCTGAGGCCGCCATTTTTTCTAATATTGGTATGCTTGCGTTATCCATTTGATCTACCAATAGTCTTTGAGCATTTATTCGCCACCATCTGTTGTGGTGTGCAAGCATCTTCACTAGCTCTTCCGAAGTTGACTCCCCTAGCTTTAGTCCCTTGGTCCAGCTTGCACTGGGCGTTCCCAATGGACTGATCCGATAAATTCGTCCCATATTGTGTCCATCGTATAACCCCCCGGTCTCTACCGCCTCATCCGACATCCATTCAGGATGTTCAATTATTCGTCGATAATAATCCAGCACATATAAAGCTCCGTCAGGTCCAACATACATATTGACCGGCCGTGCCCAAAAATCTTTTGAAGCCAAGAACTCCTTTCGTTCTTCCACTCTGCTGGCTTTAAAAGTCGCCCCCTTAGGTTCTAATGCATCTACATGTACCAGGTTGCTAACTGATTCCGCCACAAAAATCACATTTTCACTATATGGTGGTATAAATAAATCAGCAGCATAGTAGGTGATGCCACTGGAAGATGTTGACACTCCTGTTGGTGTAAACAATTGACGATCCGGATTGGTGGTGATCTGATAAACTTCTGTGGCTTGCCCATGATCTGAAATGGATTCTATGGTACTGGTAATCAATAGATCCGGTTTGCGGTTCAAATATTGCGCTGCCAATACTTCATGGTACAGGTGATTTTGATTGTGCGTCAAAAAGTGATGTCCCCAGCTATCAAAAGCATGACCAAACTGACTTTTACTAGACATCATTTCTAGTTGGTTCTTTTCAGGTTTGAACCGAACACTCTTGCTTCCTGCATTTTTTGGCAATTTAGGTAAACCAGGCCGTTCCCAAAACCTGATTTCCTCTCCCAAATCTCCAAATGCTTCTTCATACTTTCTGGTGCCAATTCGTCCAAAATGAGATAGGTACACCCAATTATCCAATCCGTACAGGGGATTATTCACGTTAACATGAGGATTTGATAATGAAAAACCTGTTAACAAAGTGTCCCTTACATCCGATTGACCATCTCCATCACTATCTTCCAGGTACAGCACATAAGGAGCATCCGTAATCAAAACACCTTTTTTCCACCTCAGAATGCCATTGGGAAACATCAAATTATCCGCAAATAAAACAGCCTCATCCATGACACCATCTCCATCTTTGTCTTTCAGCAATTTTATTTTGCCGGTATGACTTTTGTCTAATGGATACCCCGACATTTCTACCACATACATATTACCGTATTCATCTATTTCCATATCCACCGGATCAGCAATCAATGGCTCACTTGCTATCAATTCTATTTGATATCCCGCAGCTACTTCATAGGTATTTACCCCATCCTCTGGCAAAACCGCTCCGTTCTCATATCTAATAGTGTTCTGGTCACTGCAGGTAAACAGGGACCCGGTGAGAATTAATATTATCAGTCCAGTGATGAGACTTCTTTCATTCTTCGCCATCCCACATTGAATTAATTAGTTCCAGGGTTGCATCCACTAAGATCTCCCCTCCATCAGGGCCCACTGTATTACTCTGACATACCGCGCTATATCCACCCCCGCGAACCGCATCTCTTGTGGGCAAATAGGTGCCCGGACCTGCCAATTGGATTACGAATGTTTGCAAAGCCTTACTCTGTGCCTGAATTCGTATTCCATAGTCGGTAAACAATTCAAATTGGTTGGTACAAATGGCTACATCCCCCAGGCGTATTATATGTATCTCCGTTTTATATTGAGGATTAGGGTTCACTTTTTGTTCTTGATATCTATTTACGATATCCCCGAACCATGTCATCCTGGCATGCAATTGATCGGCTTTTTCTGGGTTTCTTGCTATTTCTGCAGCAGCAGCTTGTGAAATTCTCTTTGATTCTAAGTATTCCTCAACAGTAACAACTCTCTTTGGTAATTCTATCACCTGTGATCTATGCATCATAACAAGATCCTGATGTTGATCGTCTTTAACAATGGCATATGTTTCTTCTACGGCGGCCACTATACGTCGTGATATATCTTGCATTCGATTAACACCACTCAATTCTTCCATTCTTATCAAAGCCTTTTTTCGATATATGGGATGTGGTGACTGATCTCCAGCCGCTCCTATCCAACCAGCTACCACCAATTGTGCTCCAAATTTTTCTTTCAATTTTTCTCTTACTGGATGCCAATAATCAGCATCTACTCTAATATCACCTTCTACTTCCTGTGCCGGGCATGCAACATCAATACTCATGGCAATTAAATCTCCCGTATTATTCCAGAAAAACAAGGAGTGAATGTCGTGGTCCTCGTACCCTTCAATTTTCATAAAACTTGGATCGTTGGCATTGCCGTACATTTTTGCTTCACCATCAGCATACACCACTCTTCTATTGTATGGAATCGATGCACGTCCCAGCCCCCAGGTAACGCTACCTTTGGTCCTTATCTCCCAAGCGCTTACAATCCCACTGGCAATTTGGGTGGTCAAAAAATCCCTGTATTCATTTACCTGTGTTACTCCTTGTTTAGGTATTTTATACAAAAAGGCAGCCCGATCAGTAGAATCTACCAATACCGGCGAAGTATGAGTATGGGTAGCACTGAGAATAATTTTATCCACACTGAAACCCGGTAACAGCTTACTTACTTTCTCACGAACCAGTGCCAATATTTGTGAGGGAATATAAACCAGGTCGCATGAAACGAAAACAACGGTATCAATTCCCATCCGTTCTTTTGACTCAATCACAATTACATTGGCTGAAAGTGGGGTATTGGTCTCTTTAGCGATTCTTAGATGGAATTGACCCATAAGGGCAACGGGAAGGCGTGGGGTAATGTCTACTGTAAAGGCACCAATGTATATATCCGATGCACAGATACTGGTGGACATAAATCCACAGAGTAGTATAAAAATTAATTTCTTTCTCATTTTTTATTTTTGTTTAACTGAACATTATTAGTTATTCATTCCATCCTGGTAATGAAACAGTGGCCTGGTAGTTAGAATAGTTATAAAGTTTATTTCGAACGGGCTTATAAAGTCTTCCTGGTTGAGGATTGTTTGCCTGTGTGTAGACCCATATCGAATTGGGATCCCATACTACAATTTCATCCCGGCTGTCACCGGTAATGTCCAGAACGGCATTACACATATCCGGGTGCCCATCATCCGGAAATTCCAATACTTTTCTACCCCAGCCGTCAAATACCCCTCCTTCATCAACATTGGGATTATGAACAAAATACTCTTCAGATTTTCCCGTCCAGTTTAATGGCAGGCACATACTCCCGTATTGGTTGGGTTCAAAATCGTGATAAATATCCCCCTTGGCGTCATAATAGTGTATGATGCCCTGGTTACCCCAAAAGTTTATTGAAATAGTTTCAAGTCCGGGTAAATCATCCCTGAAATTGGCTACTGCAGGATTCTGGCCATGACCTATGTAGTGATGTTTAATAATTTCACCCTTTATATTTGCAAAAAATACTCCTTCATCACTGGCAGCACACATGAAAACCGGGTCTGCATCCTCAAAGTATTTTACCATAGCAACTCCATCGGCATGATCTTCTAATTCATTTTCAAGTGTCCAAATGGTACTGCCGTCATCATCTAACAGGGAATAACCAATCAGCAGTTCATCTTTCCCATCATGGTCTACGTCAAAGGCGAAAGGATAGTGACCTGTATTCAGATTTCTGTACCAAAGAATATTTAATTGGTCGTCCATGGCCCAAACCCTGCGATACCTGTCTTTAATAATTATATCCTGATCATATCCTGTTCCGCGTAAGTCACAGAAATAAAGGCAATCTCCTAATATATTGCCGAATCTGTTATGTGTAGCAGGGCTGATAAGCTCCTGGTCATTAACTACTGGGGTAGATCTTTTATATTTAATTTGACCGGTTGCCCCGTCTGCCACAATTATTTCCTTATTCATACAATAAATAACTTCAGTCTTTCCATCATTATCCAAATCATGGATTTGGAAGGCAACATCATTGGTTAAGTGGTTTTTCCATTTGTCTGGAGTTCCTGTTTGCCATAGTATTTCACCATCAAAGGTCATGGCAGTCAGGCAGCTTAATTCACTATTTCGGTCTTGTGGCCCATAGTGCATAACCTGTCCGATCAGAAGGTCTATCTGTCCATCATTATTCAAATCGCCAAAACGAAGGTTTCGGCCTACCCCAAAGGTAGCTGTGTTGATCTTTTTCCAGGGTTTCATCTCCGGTACCGACGCCTGTATTTCATCCAGAACCTGGGTATATTGCTCTCTGGATAATTTGATCCTTTCAAGTTCATCGGTAGATGTTTTGACTTCTACAAGATGGTATTTGGTAGGAACATCTGCCATCAAGCCAATTTTGCCATCTGGGTAGGTGCTGTCCTCGGCCAGAACCGTTACACCTTTGATACTGCATGATATTTGGGAGTCTTGTACCTCAATCTGTATAGTCAGTAATTCATTTTCGTCCCATTTTAAATATGTTGATGCCAATATCTCTTGGTATGGTTTATGGAATGCGGTGGCATGTTTAACCATTTTCACCATCATGGAGTCTCCCTGGACCCCCGCAAAATAATAACATCGGTCATTGCGATACCGAAATACAATTCCACTCTGCAAGTCTTTTGACTCAGAGGTAAACTGCACTTTCACAGTATAATCTTCCCAATCCTGTTCACCGGCGACTAACATGGGATGTGTATGTTTGTTCGGCTGGTTTTTCAATACCTGGACCATTTGCCGATCGTCCCCTTCCTGCCGAACATGCCAGGCACGCTGAAAATCCGAATCCCAAGTGAAAGTTGAAACAGCCCATTGAGATGGGGGAGCCGCCTCATGTATATAATGATATTCTGTATGAGCGCCTACTTCAACGGAATAAGGGCCACGCCGGATTGAACTGAAATCATCGAATAACAGTACCTCCGTAAATTGATTGGAAGGCAGTTGGCACCCAGTTAAAATAGCAGTGATGAGCATGGAATTGATTATATTTTTCATATCAATTATGGTTGTGAGAATTCAATCCCAAGTGATATCATTATTATTCCTGATAAGGTTAGCTGGAGCTGGATTATTTTCATCAAATACGTATAGGGCTTCAATTTCCTCTATGATGATTCCCTCTTCAATAAGCGTTCCATCCCGATCCATTGCTTTGGAGAGATCAAGATTTAAATGTTTGGCTAGAAACGGATAAACTGCAGCCCTTTTATTGTAGTCATAACCATGTTGATCGTTGGGAAGATGTGCATTTTCTACCATTCCTGATTTACCAAATAATTCATAAATGTACTGGATAAACGGATATTCAACTTTAGGTGTACTTTCTGTGGCGTCCGTGCCAACAGAAACCAAAAGCAAAGGATTAGGCGCTATACAAGCAGCAATCTCAACATTATTGGTTTTGAAGTTATTATTTTCGTGAATGGGCATGCCGAGTTCACAAATACACCCTCCAAAGTGTCGATATGACACCATTACCACGGGGACAGAAGCATAAATCCGGGGATCGACCGCGGCAATATGGAAAGTTTGTGTTCCTCCACCCGATGCACCGGTACAGGCAATTTGCTTTGGATCAGCGCCAATTGAAAGCAGAAAATCAACCGCACGAATACCATTCCAGATTTGCAATTTCATGGTTTCTGGATGTTTATGCTGCCATCCCAATTCAGCCAGTTGTCCATAGCCAACCATATCGTACGAGAAAACAACGGCTCCCATACGGGCCATGGCAGCACACCGTTTTTGCACATCAGGGCGATATCGTCCATAATCTTCTATTTTGGGCCAATGTCCATGTGGGCTCAAAATTCCCGGAGGGGTGATTTTCACCTCAGTAGGACTATATAAACTACCTGTCACATAAACGCCAGGGAGGCTTTCAAATGCCACGTTCTCAACCTGATATCCATCAAATGTACGTTTCTCACCAAAGATTGGATTTAGCGGGCATTTTTTAGGAAATGGATCCAGGCCAGTGGCGTGTAAAATTTGAAAACGAATTTGTTTAGCCCGCTGCTCCCAGGCCATAGGAGTAGTAATATGTTGACGTGTTTTTAGGAGAAAATCTTTGCCCTCAGTTTCTGACCATTGATAGATTTGACCGGATTTAGACGTTTGAATTTCAGCTGTTTTTTCTGTTTTTGAACCTTCTCCAGTACATGAGACTAAAAAACTATGCGTC
>CAZAWQ010000241.1:0-10223 GCA_964488585.1 uncultured Roseivirgaceae bacterium | reverse complement strand
CAGCGGCGGGGCCCACGAAATATCAATATCCTACCGGTTTCCACCGGATCCCAGGCGACCGCCCAAAAACATCCGACAGATACCCTGTCCAAAATTCTAGATATTGGGTATCGAATGTCAAGCGCCCAACGCCAAGTGCCCAAGCGCCCAGTACCTAACCCCCAGCACCAAGCGCCCAGCGCCAAATGAATTCGATATTTCATATTCGGTGTTCGATATTTTATTGGTATTTTTGCCAGCCTTATTCCAATGTAAATTCAAACTGTGGACTCTGATTTAGTTCTATATATAATAATAGGGATTATTCTATTCAATTACCTGTGGGAACAATTGCTGGACTATCTCAATCTACGCCATCAAAAGGAACATGCACCCCAAGAACTACAAGACATTTGTGATCAGGCAACCTACCAAAAAACCTTGTCCTACCAACGGGCCAAAACTAATTTTGGGTTCCTCTCTGCAGCTGCGGGGTTTCTGGTGGTTATTGGCCTCTTGATCACAGGATCATTAGGTGAGTTGGATCAGTGGTTGAGGCAGTATATCCACCATGAAATTCTTCTTGCATTGGTGTTTTTTTTGGGACTCTATTTGATAGCTGATATCCTAAGCATTCCCTTGCAGTGGTATAACACCTTTGTATTGGAAGAAAGATTCGGGTTTAACAAAACTACAGTTCGAACATTTTGGCTGGATAAGTTGAAGGGGTACCTGGTAGCGCTGGTTTTGGGAGGCCCCTTAATTTGGCTGCTGTTGTATCTGATTGATCAACTTGGACCGGGATTTTGGCTTTATTTTCTAATAGTCATTTCAGGATTCTCAATGCTCATCAATATATTTTATACCAGTTTAATACTTCCTTTATTCAATAAATTAACTCCGCTGCCAGATGGAGAATTAAGGGACGCCATCCAAAGCTATTCAAAAACCGTGGCTTTTCCAGTTACAAATATTTTTGTCATTGACGGATCAAAGAGGTCAAGCAAATCAAACGCCTTTTTTTCAGGGCTGGGCAAAAAGAAGAAGATTGTACTGTATGATACCCTGATTCAAAATCACAGCACCAAAGAATTAGTCTCCATCTTAGCCCATGAGGTTGGTCACTACAAGAAAAAGCATGTCATTCAGAGTTTTGTGCTATCAATTTTGCAAAGTGCGCTAATGCTCTTTATACTTTCATTAATGATTAATAATGAAGCTTTGTCTTTCGCTCTGGGCGGCAAACAAATGTCAATTCACCTAAATCTACTGGCTTTTGGAATGTTATATACCCCAGTCAGCAAGCTGTTGGGTATATTATTTAACGTTTTTAGCCGCAAAAATGAATATCAGGCGGACTCTTTTGCTGCAAAAACTGCCGATCCGTCGGCATTAGTGTCAGCCCTTAAAAAACTTTCAATAGACAACTTATCAAATCTATGGCCACACCATTGGTTCGTATTTTTTCACTATTCCCACCCTCCACTGGTTGAACGGCTGCGGGCCCTCAATAGTCAATGACAATTCCGGATTAAAGAAAATCAATGTCCTGAATAAATGGGTACTTCATAAGAAGTTGTACTCCATCTTCCAACGACAGGTCCTCGAATAATACTCTGTATAGAGTATTGGTTATGGGCGTTCTCACCCGGTAATGATCAGCCAGTTTTTTGGCAATCTTTATGGTATTTACCCCCTCTGCCACTTCTTCCATGGATGTAAGTATATTTTGAAGGGATTCACCCTGGGCCAGACGGTATCCCAGGGTGAAATTACGGCTGAGTCTACTGGAGCAAGTAGCCACCAAATCTCCCACACCGGCCAGACCTAAAAATGCCTCAACATTTCCACCCAGGGCTTTACCCAAATAAATCATTTCCACCAATCCACGACTTACCAACAATCCTTTGGTATTTTCTCCATATCCTAGTCCGCTAATAGCCCCTGCTGCAATAGCAATGATGTTTTTCAATACACCACATAGTTCCACCCCGATTAGGTCATTGTTTCCAAATACACCAAAACGATCACTTTTTAGAAGTTTTTGTCCAAGGTTGATCACTTCATCGAAATGACTGGCCACCACAGTAGCTGCGGGCTGATGTTCATTTATTTCACTAGCCAGATTTGGGCCAGCCAAACACCCCACTCTCACCGCCAGGCTTTCATGGCGAATGAGTTCACTCATGGTATATACCTGATCACGACTAAGTGTCTTCACCTGGTCAAGGGTTTTACCATTCAATTGGACCTCAAATCCCTTGGTGCCATGAATTAATATGTGGTATGGCTTTAGAAAGGGAGAGAGATCTATGATCATGCTCCTAAAGCTGGCAGAGGGCACTACCGGAAAGATAACCTCACAGGTGTTTGCCAGCATCTCCAAATCACCAGTGCCGGATACATTTTGATGTAAGCCTATGGTTCTGGCCATTTTGTGCTTTTGGATTTGTTCAACCACTTCCGGATTTCTGGTATATATTAATACTGGTAGGTTTTCAGCCAGTATATTGGCTACAGCGCAGCCAAAGCTACCTGCCCCCACTACGCCCACAGGCTTATTATATATATTGTTCGAGTCCATATCCGTGGATCCGGTTTTGATAGTAGTACAAGGTATAAAGGTCCTTGGAAACAACTTCTTTATTTTTATTCATCAGTAAGGGCCTTTTGGAATGGTAAAGTCCTACATTATTCAAACCATGGTATATAACTTCTTCTGCAGCGCCTTCCAGGTGATAGGCAGTTTGTAATTTGCCATGATCTCTTAATTCAAAAATTCGGTTTCGAACTTTAATAAACTGTTCTAGAAAACTGCTAAATTCGATTGACATTTCATCGGGCGGTATTCTTAAGAAATTAAAGAGATCTAGTTTAGGGTGTTTATTTTTAAGCATTTGAAAAGCTACAAAAGCCACCAGGTGACTGGAAAAAACCCTGTTGATTTTGTGAAATTCCTCAACTAACCGGTTACCCAACATGTTGGTATATTCCATATCCCTTTGAGAATCTTTGGTAATGTTTCCGAAGGACTTGAAATAGTCGGCGGTATCTATTGGGTGCCCCTTTACATCAATTGAATTACCTTCAACGTTAACATAGTTCCCAATGGGATCCATGGCTTTTCCAATGGACACACTAATGGCAGATCCTTTGGTAAAAAACTTAATCAGGAACTTGAGGATCTTGTAGGAAGTTGTGAATTCATCATTTTCCACATAGTATCGTTCTTGTCCCTGTTGTTCCAAAAACTGATGAATAAGGATGGGCGCTTCCAAAACAAAATGATAATTTAATACTACAGGAATAATGAAAACTTTGGTCGCTTTGCCCTGTGAATTTTCCAGGAAGTTGCATCGCTGGGCCTCGACAGCGGTATTTAGCAGTCCCATCTTTAATTTACCTTCAATTCGGCCTGAGCGCGAACGAGTACCGCCAGGAAAAAACAAACTGTGGCAGCCATATTTAAGAGCCTCTGTGCTATAAGATTTTAGCGTTTCTAGATACAGTAAGTTCTTCTTTCGACGGTCGACCTTGTATGCACCAAGGCTATTCATAAAATAGGCAAAAATTCCAATGTTGAATAGATTAAGGCCGGCACCGTAAATGAAAGCAGGTAGCCCTAAATGTTGAATGACCCAACCAATCAAAGCAGAGTCAAGGTTGCTGAAATGCGTGGGTACCATCACCACGGTACCAATTTTAGCCAGGGAACGCAGTTGTTCAATTTCTCCTGTTACATGGATCTTATCAGGCAGGTCCAGTTGTCCGCTCCATAGCGCTCTGGGCCCTTTGATTCTAGCGGCATTCAGCAATCGTGCAAACCCAAAAGTGATAAATGTTCGTGCCAGTCGATAACTTGATTGCTTGAAGTTGCCAGCAATTTCTTCGGCATAACGTGACACAATACGCTCCACCATATTTGCTGTACTTTTTTCAATGAGTTCCGGTGGCGTCTGGTTTAGATTTACCAGCTGGGCTTTTATTTTATTCCAAAACTCCTCTTCATCCTCTGGATCTACCTTCCAGGGGTTTCGCCGTATTCTGTTGCGTTCAAGAAACAATGTTGATTCAAGTTCCTCGATCAGGTTTTGATGGTTTTGTCCATTATTTAATAACTTAAGTAAGGTCTCATCTACCACTACTTCAATAAACGCCTTTCTATTCTTGCTCAGCCGAACCACTGGCCATTCTTTATGACCGGGTAATATCGGAGAATAGGATTTTGGCAGGTGTTTTGGGGTTCCAGAGCTCATGGAGACTTTCAAGAGTAACCTAAAGATAGGAAATTGTAGTTTTTAGTTCTCGGTTTTTAGTTTTTAGTCTCTCCGGACGCTTTGATGCGCCATATCAAAAGGAAACTTATCACTAAAAATTAAAAACTAACAACTCAGGAAAGCTCCTCAATCTTCACCACTGCACCCAAATTTAAATCACCGTAGATATGTGGAAAAAGCTTGCCTTCTCCATGTAAGTCCTCATATCTGATCTCCGGATCTACTTTAAGCGGATCGATGGTGAGCAGAAGTAACTGAGTTCGGCCTTTAAAATAATTACGGCGGGTATCGTCCAACTGATCAAAAGTACTGGCATGAATAAATCCGTCCTTTTGGAGTCCTGTATAGTGGGTCTTTGATTTTTTCCTTTTCCAGGTAGTGATATCCGTAATATGATATATCATCCGTTCTGAAGCTGAAGCTAAGGGGAGATTCATCGGCAGCATCTTTAGAGCAAAATCTACAAAAGCCTGGATATTGATACTCACTCCATTTAATCGATAATCGCGACTAAAGCCAAACAGATGAATGGTCAAAACCTGATAGCCTCTCCAGCCCAGATAAATTGCAAAAATTCCTCCAAACAACAGGAACAGGGTAGGCCAGGGGTCTAAAAAATAGCGGTAATAGGCTACTGCAGTAAACGGGACACATATTCCACCGCTTAAAAGATAGAGCATGATTTTACGATGGCCGAATGTTATATCTTTCACCTGAGGCAGCTCATAGTCCTCGGTCTTGTTTCGATAATTTATTACCAAATGGTTTCCGGTAAGCGAAATTTTGTTTTTTTCGTCGTTGGAATGTTCCAAGTAACAAAACGCCTTAACCGGATCTGAAGTAGTCACGGGGTGAATTTATGACGCCCTACGCAAAGCTCCAAGCAAATCTCAAATCTCAAATCTCAAAGCGTAAAATCTCAAATCCCAAATCCCAACTAAGCAACAGGCTTCAATGACCAAAGCTTCAAAGCCCCCGCGCCCTGCGCCTCGCGCCAAGTTTATCGAATGATGCGGGCCTCAGTGGATTCTTGAAATTTGGCAACACTGCCCTCGGCCCCTGAATCGCAGCTATTTACGTATCCCAGGATGAACAATGCGGCCAAGCAGAGCATATATCCTTTTAAAATTCTCATAATCGGAACGGTATCATTAAAAAACTATCATAGCTGGAATACAAAAATATCGGTATTGATGGTGAATAAAAGTAAGTTTGGACTCAAACAGTACAGCTGAAAGGAAACTTACCGGATAAAAAATGAACATTAATGTCTAGGAATACCCTTTTTTTATTGGCGTTTGGCAGTTTTGTATTGTTCAGTGCTATTGGATGGGCCATTATGGAATATTTTGGTCCGGTTGCTCTTTTAACCGCCTTACAACATGGGGGGTCAATAGTATCGCAGATTATATGGGGTCTGATTTTAGGGCTGTCTATAGGGACCACCGCCTGGTTATTAGTTAACCACTGGTTTCTAACTAAGATCAAAGAGTTTTTTGTGGATATTATTAGCCCCTGGAAGCTGAGCTGGCTGGAGATTGTATTGGTTTCCTGTTGTGCCGGAATTGGTGAGGAAATATTATTCAGGGGTGGTATTCAGCCTTTTCTGGGAATTGGCTGGACCTCTTTGTTGTTTGTGGTATTGCACGGTTATATTAGTCCCTTTAATGGACCTTTGACGGTTTACGGAATATTCATGGTTTTGGCTATTGCATTACTGGGACTGGCTGCCATTCATCTAGGTCTGGTAGTGGCCATAGTGGCGCATATTACCATTGATATATTGCTGCTCTTTAAACTTTCCAGGGCTAATTCAACTATTGAAAGAGTTTAACTTTTTTTACTATCTTCATTTCCCTAAAAATACATTTGTGAGATACTATATAACAATCATTTTACTACTGCCCTTTTGCCTGTCATGGGCTCAGGAATCAGCAACCATAAGAGTAGAACCTGCTACGCTAACCATGGAAGTTGATGAAGAACAAAAAATCAAGGCCGTTGTGGTTGATGCGGATGGGAATTTAATTGAAGACAGAACAGTACTTTACTATAGTGGCGAGAGTTTGTCAGTAGATTCACTGGGAAACATTATGGCCCATGAACCCGGGGACCACCAAGTAATCATCATTTCACCGGACAGTAGTGGTGATTTATTAAGAATTGAATATGAAGTTCAAGTGGCTTTTCCACCCTTGGCTAAAATTGAAATTAAGGAAATACCTCAGAAGATATATGCCGGCACTTCTTTTGCTGTGGTTATTGAGGTGTACGACGAAAAAAATTCCAGGCGGGATGATGTCAATGTTATACTTACTTCGTCGAATCCGGATGTGGTCAGTTTTGATAATTTCCATAATCTTACTGCCAAAAAGCCCGGTATTAGCCAGGTCCGGGCGGTGGTTAGGGGAATTGAAAGTGCCATGGAAGTTACCGTAGTCAACAACCCTGTGGTCAAACTGGAAATAAGCGCTGACAGACAAGAGGCGAGAACAGGAGATGTGATACATATTAAAGCAAGCGCCTTTGATAATAATGGAAACAGTATAAACGATGTTCCAATCCATTATTCGTACGAAGGCCGCTCATACGATATTAGTTCCGATGCCAGTGGATTGATCAAACAAGATGGGCGATTTGTGGCTGATGAGGCCGGGCTATATAGCATAGCGGTCACCTCTGGGTCTCACGTAGCTAGGTTAAGTGTTAACATTCTTCCGCGAGGTGTTGACAGAAAGATTGAATTGGTGGGCTCAGGTCTGGTATCTGATAAACACACATCAGATTTATGGATATGGGAAGGAGTTGATGGCAGGGATTACGCGGTAACCGGAACATGGGGAGCCGATGGTACGGCATATTTCTGGGATGTTACAAATCCATCAAATATAATTCGTATTGACAGCATCCAGGTTGATGCCCGTACAGTTAATGACGTCAAAGTATCTGAGGATGGTAGGATTTGTGTTATTAGTAGAGAAGGTGCCAGTAACCGAAAGAACGGTATCTTAATTCTGGATGTAACCAATCCAAGTGAGGTTGAGATCATTAGTACTTTTACTGAAAATCTCACCGGTGGTGTGCACAATATATTTATTTATGCTAAACATGTTTACGCGTTGAGTGATGGACAAAAGTATTATATCATCAATATAGAAGACCCAAAGAACCCCGTAACTGTAGGTAAATTCGAGTTGGAAACTCGCGGTCATGCCATACACGATGTTTGGGTTGAGGACGGCATAGCCTATTCTTCCAACTGGCAGGATGGGATCCAAATGGTTGATGTGGGCAATGGAATTGCCGGAGGATCTCCTTCAAATCCGGTACAATTTGCCTCCTACAATTATCCCAGTGGGGCTCATCATGCAACATTCCCTTTCACCAGCCCCTCAACTGGCAAGTTCTACGCGGTACTTGGGGATGAGATATTCCCTTACGGACTAAATTTGGATGGCCCCAATATAGCCGGAGGATTCTTGCATTTTATTGATTTTACTGATCTGGATAACCCTGAAGAGGTAGCCCGATTTGAAGTACCAGGGGCGGGTACGCACAACTTTTGGATTGATGGGGAAACGCTATACCTGGCCTACTATAACGGTGGCGTTCGGGTGGTAGATATAAGTGGGGAGCTTATGGGGGACCTGTATAAACAGGGCCGGGAAATGGCTTTTATTCTGCCGAGTGATCCTAATGGTTATGTTCCCAACTCACCCTTCACCTGGGGCGCACAACTCCATAAAGGCCATATATTTTATTCGGATTTCAATAGTGGTTTATGGGCCGCAAAGTTAACCCCGGAAGCACCGAAAGAAACCACAGTAGAAACGGATTAATCCAGGTTTATGAAAAAGAAAACTTTCATGTTGGTTATTGGCGTATTGGTTGGATGGTCATCGATAGCACAGGACTATTATGTGTATGTTACTGCTGAATCCGAGGACGAAGTGGCAGTAGTAAAATTCGATGGTGAACAAGCGAAATCTATCCAAACCATTCAGGTGGGTGTTTGGCCTACGGAGATTGAAGGACCACACGGAATCACTATTAGTCCGGATGGGATGAATTGGTATCTTACTCTGGCCCATGGGATTCCTTTTGGTACGCTTTATAAATACAGGACTGAGACTAATGAATTACTAGGGCAAACCACTTTGGGTCTGTTTCCAGCTAGCATGCAAATTTCTAAGGCCACGGGACTACTATACTGTGTGAATTTTAATCTGCATGGAGACATGGTTCCTAGTACGGTGTCGGTAGTTGATCCTGAGACTATGACCGAATTGAAGCGGATCACCACCGGGGTAATGCCCCATGGTTCTCGTATTAGCCCTGATGGCACAAAACACTATTCGGTAGCGATGATGTCTGGGGAATTATTTGAAATCGATGCCCTTCGACTCGAGGTAATAAGAGTGCTTTCCCTGGACGACACTTCGGAAACACAACATATGCAGCATCACGATCAGGGTGCTCGTGGGTCATCTGCAATGGATCAGGCAACGGGTATGAAGCACAGCAAAGTAAAACCCACCTGGGTGATCCCTCATCCACAATGGGATAAGGTCTATATAGCTGGTAATGGTGTTGATCAAGTGCTGGAGGTCGACTTAAATAGCTGGGCAGTAACCAATAAGTTTTCTACAGGAAAGGGGCCATATAATTTAGAAATAAGCCCTGACGGATCGAAGTTGGTAGTGACCTATAAATCTGAAGGTGCTACTGGTGTGTGGGATTTAAAAACCGGAATGGAATTAGCGAAAATTTCTAATAGCAGGAAGGTATCACATGGTATTGCTATTGCCCCTGATAGCAAATTTGCTTTTGTCTCGGTTGAAGGTATTGGAGGTGAACCTGGAGCGGTGGATGTGATTGACCTTGACGAACTGATCTTGGTAGCCACCGCAGAAGTTGGTAAGCAAGCTGGAGGAATTGCCTTTTGGAAAATAGAACCCTAATATTACTGGTATTGGTAGGGTTGTTTGGAGGAAGCCTAACTTCTATTGCACAATCATTCAAGCCAATGAGTGTTGGTATAGAACTCCAAGGTTACCCCGCAGGATTTATTACTGGTATCAGGGGAGATTTCATTTTTTCTTCCCACTGGTCTGGCAATATACGTGCCGGCTATAACTTTGCCCGAAGAGGGGACTTGGGAGAACATGATGACGAAAATGGAGGAGGTCCTGGAATATCTTTGGGAACACGTTACTATTTCGGGAAAAAATACCAGGGCCTATTTCTAGGTGCTCGTTTGGACCTGTGGCTAATGGAAATTGATTGGCAGGATGAAATCCCCAATGCTGAACCCGAACAGGGTACATCAAATATTACGGTGGTACAGCCTATGGTTGAAGGGGGTTACACATTTTTGCTAGGTGCAGGAGGTTGGTCTCTGACCGCTAAAGTGAGCCTGGGATTTGAAATAAACGTTCAAACCAGTGGGGAGGAAGTAGGAGAAGGCCCTATTTCTCTTCTGGGCGTTACCCTGAATAAAAGATTTTAGATTAGTAGTATGGAAATAATTATGCCATTTATCCGATCAAGCTGCCGCTATAATAAAAAACTCAACCATTTTCAGGCAATATCGTTGCTAATTGGGTAGTTTATTGATATAACTAAGAATATTAGAGTTGTGCTCCAGGTTACTGCATCTATTTTAACCAGAATCTCACTGGTTGTATTTTTATTATGCTCTTTACTTCCGCTGTCCTACGGTCAGCAATACAACTTTCGTAGCTACTCTCTGGAAGAAGGATTACCCCAATCTCAAGTGCAGGCCTTAATTCAGGATCAACAGGGCAACCTGTGGGTTGGCACACATGGAGGCGGTCTTTGCCGATTTAATGGTAAGGAGTTTCAGGTTTTTACCAAGAAACATGGCCTTCCGGACAATTTAATTGGGGCGCTTCATCAGGATAATTCACTGGTATTTAGATACTCCCATACTGTTGGACGCCATCC
>CAZAWQ010000240.1:0-3271 GCA_964488585.1 uncultured Roseivirgaceae bacterium | reverse complement strand
CAGTCATTAATGCTTTCTGGTTTTGGAGCTAACACGGTATTTCCCGGGATCACTCCCTGTTCCTTTTGCCGAGCAAAAGTGGCTTCACGCAATTGGTCCCAGCCACCATCAAACTTGCCTTTATATTTGTCGATCCACTCTTTTGGTGCATGATGTGGCGCGTGTACTGCACCTGTGGCGTAGTAGACCAGGAATGGCTTATCAGGGGTCATGGCCTGTTGGAATTTGATCCATTCGATGGCTTCATTGGTCATGTCAGTTGTAAAGTGATAATCTTCATTGTCTTTCTTTTCTACTTTGGTAACCCCATCGATGATCAGCGGATCCCATTGGTTGGTCTCTCCACCTATAAAACCATAAAATTTATCGAAGCCTGAATTGGTGGGCCAGCGCATATACGGTCCTGAAACGGAAACTTCCCATGGTGCAGTTTCATGCCATTTTCCAAATGCTGCAGTGCTGTAGCCATTTTGTCTCAAGGTCTCAGCCACATACAATGCGTTTTCGGGTCTACGCCCCTGGTTACCAGGGAATCCAGTGGCAACTTCCATCACGGAGCCCACATTGATCGCATGGTGGTTTCTTCCTGACAACAAGGCCGCTCTGGTGGGAGAGCACAAGGCGGTAGTATGAAACTGGTTAAAACGTAACCCGTTGTTGGCCAATCGATCAAAGGTAGGGGTAGAAATGGAGCCACCAAATGTACTGGTTGCCCCAAATCCGATATCATCAATTAGCACAATGACCACATTGGGTGCTCCCTCCGGTGGTTTGATCGAAAATGGTTCTGGAGCCTGAGCATTACGTGCGTCCAGTTCAGTTATAGGTTCGTAATTGGGTGGAGTGATGGGTAATACAGTACGATCCAGACCGTCACTTTGAACAGATGTCGTTGTATCCTCCGTTGGACTTACGCATCCCTGTATAAGACCGATCAACAAAAACGGGATTATTGATTTAAAGTTCATATTTTAAAGGATTAAGTGGTAGTTGAAAGTTAGAATAGAGGGGATATTAGAAACGTTCTCCCTAATTTTAGACAGTTGGCAATATAGTAATAATTATTGTCACTAAATGTATATAAAAGTTGATATGAACATAGTTAATTTCGTAATGAGAAAGAGGTCCTGCTTAGCGGTTCTGGTTCTTGCAATTGTCCATTGGACAGCACATAGTCAAAGCTTCGATGTAAAGGTTCAGGAATTCATACCCCACCCTAAAGGCAATTCGCCTTTCAGGATATTACCCTCATTGATGGAACCGGTGGACCAGTCAAAACCAGTCAAACTGTTTTGATCGAAGGGGATAGAATTTTGAAGGTTGGGTCAAATGTTGTTATCCCTGAAGATTGCCAGATTTTAAACGGAATGGAAAGACCTTAATACCCGGGTTGGTGATGAATTTTGAGGATAAGTCAACTTGATTAGTGAGTTGGTGAATTTACAGTGCGCGATTGACACTCACGTAGTAATCAGCCTTCAATTTCACAGTATCCCCGGTCAATGTCACGGGGTCTTATAGCGCCCACCACAGTAAGTTTTTATAACATTCAAAATCATGTAGATTTATACGAATACTGAACGGTTAAAAGGGTATTGCATTTTGCCGTTTGTTGTATACTATTAACTTAAATTAAATGAGAACAAAATTTTCAACTCTCGCTGTCGTATTAAATCTTTTATTAATGACAAATCTCTCAGCTCAGGAACAGCCCAATATAGTGCTAATATTCCTTGATAATTTCGGTTATGGAGAACCCGGTTTTAACGGAGGAGGAATAGTAAGAGGGGCTCCTACTCCTCGAATGGATCAATTAGCGGATGAAGGAATGCGTTTGACTAACTTCAATGTTGAAGTCCAGTGTACACCTTCAAGGTCTGCAATAATGACTGGACGTTATGCAATTCGCAGTGGAAATGGCGTGGCTCCTTTAGGAGAAGGAGTTTATGGACTTGTACAATGGGAAGTTACATTGGCTGAAATGCTATCGGATGCAGGTTATAAAACTGCCATGTATGGCAAATGGCATTTAGGGAGAACTGAAGGAAGATTTCCAACGGATCAAGGATTTGATGAATGGTATGGAATACCGAACTCTACTGATGAATCTGCCTATTCTGAACTAGAAGGCTTTAAAGAAAGTGGTGTGAAAGAAACGTATGTTATGGAAGCCGTAAAAGGAAAAGAGCCCAAACGTATAAAACCGTATCGGCTAGATTATCGTCCTCTAATCGACAAAGATTTGACCGATAAGGCCATGGGATTCATGGAGCGGCAGGCAAAACAAAAAAATCCATTCTTTGTCTACTTACCGTACACAGCAACTCATTATCCAACCAGAGTTCACCCTGATTTTGAAGGTATTTCAGGCAATGGAGCCTGGGCCGATTTACTGACTCAAATCGACTCCTATACTGGGCAGATAATTGATAAAATAGATGAACTAGGATTAAGGGAAAATACGATTATAATTTTTACCGCAGACAATGGTCCGGAAGCATCTGATCATGGAAACGACAACATTACAGTCGAGACTGCCTCTCATGGATCAGCGGGACCTTGGAGGGGAACTCTTTTTACAGGATTCGAAGGCGCATTAAGAGTCCCATTTGCTATTAGATGGCCAGATCAAATTCCTGCAGGCTCTGAAAGCAACGAGATAGTTCACGAAATGGACCTCTTTCCAACGCTTGCAGCTTTTGCCGGAGGGAAGGTTCCTGAGGACAGAACCATAGATGGAATAGATATGTCTAAGTTCTTTTTAAGAAAGGAACCTGGATCTGGAAGAGAAGGATTCGTAGTTTATATGGGTAATAATATTTATGGTGTAAAATGGAGAAACTGGAAAGTGACTTTCAAAGAGCAAAACTCTGTTTTTAGTGAAACACAGAGTTTTGGTACTCCTCGTGTTTATAACTTGTTAAGTGATCCACAGGAACGGGAGAGTGTCCTTTTCCCACATACCTGGGTACCTAAAGCTGCACTCGGTCAACTTTCAGAACATATGGCATCTCTACAACAAAACCCTCCTATTAAACCAGGCACGACCGATCCTTATGTACCCGAAAAATAATACATGGCATATATCAACAGGCGCAAAATAAACTATATAGTTTACTATAGAGTTAATTAGGCTGTGTTCTAATATAAATAACTTATATTTAATAAACAATATATCATAGAGCATGGATATCGAACAGATCAAGTCTGCGATTCTTGAATTATCTAATATAGAGCAGCAGGAGTTACTATCGAGCATTGGAGTTGAGAA
>CAZAWQ010000239.1:0-9814 GCA_964488585.1 uncultured Roseivirgaceae bacterium | reverse complement strand
TTGCTCGACAAGCAAGAGGTCACTGGTTCGAATCCAGTATGTCCCACAAAAACAACGCGAGCGCGAAAAGCGAGCATCCTGTTTCCCCATTACTACTGATCCTCACACTTACTACGGGGTTAGGCAATTTAGAGAATCACGTTATTAATCACGTTATTAATCACGTGATTAATTTGCCTGTAATGACACTGGTCAGGTTTATATTGAGTAGTAATCAATTATTTTAATATAAAAGAAATCAAAATGGGATAATCATCACCAATTTTATTCTAGGCAAAATTAGTATCATTATTAGTATAATAAGATGAGGTAATTAATTACTCAGTCATATGAATCTTGAATTTGAAGCATTAAGATGAAAATTGCCAAAGTAAAAGTCTGGTTGGTTGAAGGAGATGGTGGATGATCAGCCCTAATGCAAGATGATTAGTTACAGCTATCCTTTATCCCTGGCCTGACTCTATAACCTGAACAATTCACTATAAACAATAGCCCTGTGCAACCAAAAGTAATCTTAGATGTTAAAGCCCAACTGGGGGAAGGCGCAATATGGCACTCCTTAGAAAAAAAACTGTACTGGGTGGATATTGAAGGCAAATCATTGCATGTATTTAATCCTGCTACCGGATTAAATAGCACCTACAATACTTTTGAAAGAATTGGAATGGTGGTCCCGGCGAGAAGTGGTGGTGCAGTAGTGGCTTTGCAAAATGGAATTGCCCAGATTGATCTATTAGATGGTAAAATTCAGTACAGGCTTGACCCGGAGAATAATATTCCTGGCAACAGGTTCAACGATGGAAAATGTGACCCACAAGGCCGCTTATGGGTGGGGAGCATGTCTTTGGATGCGACAACTGGTGCTGGCTCAGTTTATAGGATTGATCATGATTTTCTCGTACAAAAAATGATATCTGAAGTTACCATATCCAATGGCATAAGCTGGTCTTTGGATGGTCTTACCATGTACTATATTGATACTCCAACCAGACATGTTAAGGCCTATGATTTTGACAGGGCCTCAGGAAATATTTCCAACCCTGAAGTGATCATAAATGTCGAAGAGCAGCTTGGGTTTCCAGATGGTATGACCATAGATAGAAGGGGAATGCTGTGGATTGCTCTATGGGGAGGAGGGGCCGTGGGATGTTGGGACCCTAAGACCGGAGATTTGTTAGACCTAATAAGGTTGCCAGCGCCAAATGTCACATCCTGCGCATTTGGCGGAGAAAATTTAAACCAATTATTTATAACTACGGCCAGGGAGGGCCTGACCAAAAAAGAACTAGAAATGTATTCAGATAGTGGCAGTTTGTTCGTGGTTGAAACGGGCATCCATGGGGTCCCGGCTTTCCTATTTGGGCGTCAGAGATGGATGTGAAAAGGGTCGATAGACTCAATACCAATCTTTTCCCTTAATCATTTGCTGTTGTTCAATTGGCAGATCATTCAATTTAGCTCGTAACCAGGAATGAAAATCTTGGGTAATAGCATCAGACCAACCACTGTCGATTTCACCACCTGTATAGATTCCTTCTCTAAGCCTGGCGTGACCAAATTCATCCTGGAGTCGGGTCCATTCTGATGTTTCTACTACCTCCAGAGCAAGATGAGCAGGAACAAATATAACGCCCTCTCTAAGTCCAAGTACTACATCACCGGGCATGACCGCAGCACGGCCGATTACGATTGGGGTATTGTAACCGATGATCATCGTCTTGTCATAGGTAATGGAGTTAGAAGGATCCCAGTTTCTGTTAAATACAATAAAATCTTTGAGTTCCAATATGCCGGCAAGGTCCCGTGCTCCACCCCAAATAACACATCCGGTACCAGTTTTCTGTGAAATCATATTGGCTAGATTGTCTCCTATAAATGCTCCGCCGATCTGTTTGTCCAATAAATCTACCACTAAAACGTCGCCTCCTTGAAGTTGATCCATTATCCAGTGTTTGTCCCTTCCTTCAAGTCCCATTTCCTGACCTTCTGCTTCCACAATCGCCCCAATATCCGGTCGATGGGGAATGAAATTACAGGTTACCGCCCTGCCAACCAACACGGGATTTTCATGAGTGACCTCCCATTTCCCCTGAAATTGATTTGTGTATCCTTTAGTTCTTAGCACCGCCCATGCTTCCTCAATTGTGACCAATTTAAAGCGCTCCAACAACCGGTCAGAGACATTGGGACGATTGTCTGGAAACCGCTTTCCCGAATAGAGTTGGGTGTATTTCAACATCTGGGTTGCGCTCAGCGTGTAGGGCAGGGGCAGTGTTGATTGTCCAGCTACCGGGCTGGTGTGGAAAAGGCAAAATATGAGGCATATAATAGCCAAAGAATTGGATGTTATCAAGATACTCTTGACAATATTGCTCATAGCTTTGAATTTGTTTTGGAAATCAGGTTTACCAGGATAAATAACATTATTTTGAATTTTTTCCCCAAATTTCCAGCAATATTATTAATTTATATATACCTAAAGATCATTCAGGATCAAGGTTATTCCCAGGAAATTATACTTCCACCTTCTACTTGTATTCTATTGGAAATTGGAATGGATCGATTTACTAATCAGCCTTCGTGTCGTTTTCCATGGCATGTAGTTAACGATAACTGATATTATAGATGAGATTTAGCACAACCGGAAAATGTTAGCGATAAACCGACGAAAATTTACTCAAAAGAGCATTTTAGGGGCCGCCGGTCTCCTGATGACTGATTGTTATGCCCAAGGAACCAATAAAGTAAAGGATGGCTCCGGGAAAATATCAAAGACGGATACCCACGTTCACTTTTTTGATCTTGACCAGTTTGATTACCATTGGTTAAATAACGCTCCGGAAATCAACAGGTCATTCTCCATCGAGGATTTTCAAGAAGCCTCCAAAAAGTCGAACATCGGAAAAATCCTCTTTGTCGAGAGCGGTGCTGCAAGTGGATCGGGGATTGAGGAGGCTGGCTGGGTATCTACATTGCCTGAAAAGGATCCAAGAATAAAAGGAATCATTGCGAACCTTGATATCAGTCAGGGGAAGAGGGTTTCATCTGATCTTAAAAGGTTGACTAAACTAAAATTAGTAAAGGGGATCAGATGTGGATTTCCCAAAAATGCTCATGAATCGGGAAAGTTTATTGAAGGGTTAGATTTGTTGGCAGCGAACAACCTTTCCTATGATATAAATGTTCCATCTCATCGACTGTCAAATGCTGCTAAATTGATAAGGCAGTGCCCCAACAATACCTTTGTTCTGGACCACATGGGCAATCCAGATATTAAAACTGGAGAAATGGAAATATGGGAAGCCGGAATAATGGAAATTTCAGAATTGCCCAACGTTTTTTGCAAAGTTTCCGGGATCATCACTAAATCTGGAAAGGACTGGACAGCAAGTTTATTGGAGCCCTATTTTATGCAGGTCGCGGAATCTTTTGGAATTGGAAGATTGATGTACGGCGGTGACTGGCCGGTAGTTTTGCTTGCTGGATCCTACCTTAGCTGGTCATTGGCATTTGAAGAGTTGACCAAGGGTCTTTCAAATAATGAATTACTTCAAATATATAATGGAAATGCAGACCGTATCTATCAAATATAAAGTTATGAAATCAAATCTTTAATAGTTGTTTTTACATTTGCAGCATTTGCCAGCCCAATGTTCCTTTTTGCTCAGGACCTATTGCTTGGCAAAGATCAAATAATCTCCCTAACCTCAAATTGGGACGGGGACCTTGAAGGATTGGAGGTTGATGATGCCGGGTCAGTTTATTCTGGCCGGGACTGGACTTATCGAGGTAATGTAATTCGCTATAATTTCTTCCATCATATTGAAGGATTGGCATGGCCGGGTTGGTGTGTTTGGAATATATCTTGATGATGCCATGAGCAGCGTAGAGGCATATTGTAATATATTCTACAAAGTAGCCCGTGCATTTCACATAGGAGGTGGCAGAGACCACAAAATCCGCAATAATGTGATGGTAGATTGTAGAGAATCAATGCAATACAATGATCGGGAATACCGCCTCGATTCCTGGTTTGCCGGTGCAGTAGACCCGGATAAGGGCACATTGTTCCTTCAACTACGAAAGGTTCCTTATCAAAGCGAGGTCTGGAAAACGCGATACCCAAAATTGGCGGTTATTCTTGAGCAAAACCCAGGTTATCCAAGCGGTAGTATCATAGAAAACAACCTATTATATCGCACCCAACGGTTTATGTTGGCTGAAATTGTTAAAGAAGTAAGTACTATTGAGAATAATTTGTTGCTGCACCCTGAAGACAATCCCGGGTTTGTTGATATCGAAGCGCTCGATTTTAGGCTTATAAAGGACGCTATAGTCTATCAGAAATTAGAAAGATTTGAAGAATCCCGTTTGATAAGATTGGTCTTTCAGAGGAATAATTGGATCAGCAGGATGACATAAGCGTCACCTTATCATAACTTCCCAGTATCGTGTTCTTTTGGATTTGCCATCAGGGCCCTCCACTGTCAAGGTCACCACCTTATGTACGCCTTTTTCTTCAAACTGGTAAATAGGATGTTGGTCATTCGAAAAATTGCCATCTCCAAAGTCCCATTCCCATTTGTTGATTTCACCTAGTGATTGGTCATGAAATGCTACTGTTCTGCTATTCATATCAATCACTTCGAATGACCATTCCGCTTGGATTGGTTCGAGGAATTGATTTTCCAGCGGCATTAGTTCAAATGCACAAAGATAGGAAGCGTCCTTTACCATTCGGGCATCATGAGATAAATTGATGTGACCCTCCCTTCCCAACCCGTCAAAATCCAATATTGACCAGGAAAGGCCTATTGCATTTCCTTCTTCGAGTTGAGATTCGATAGCTTTATCAGGTCCTTCATAGGGTGCAAAATCATAGAGCGTAATCCAAAACTCCAAAATCAATTTTCCACTGGTTCCAGGATCCAATTCATAATTATAAGCATAATTCGAGTGAGGGAACTCAGCTATCCAATGTTGGTTGCCCCAGATCAGTACCCACGCGTTGTTCACCGGGGGTGTATAAATGTGATAGTTTTGGGCGTGCACCCCGCTAAAAGAAAAATGATTCTCCAGGTATGAGGCGGTATTGCTGTCCCATTTCAAATCCTCCTTTTTATAAACTGGGTTAAAAATAAAAGGGCCTCCGGAAAGGTTCCCATCAACCACTACCTCAAATATATCATTGAGGTATCCCTTATTGCTAAATCGGCCAAAATCCCAAAAATCATCATAGGCCTCATACAAAAAGTATAGTCGGTTTATCCCCTTTACCCAACCCACAGTTACTTTTACATCCAGGTCATCGGTGTCAATATTTCCAAGTCCGTCTTCCGTATCTTTCAAAAGATCCGTTCCATATACGTAAGATTCCGGTACAATTTTCCAATCTTCGACCTGTCCATCAATCCGGGGCATTAGATTTCTTGGGAACTGGAATATTTTAAATACTTTACCATTTCTTGCCGTATTGTAAGAAATAGCATTTTGTGATTGCGCCGTTGTTAAATTCACCAGCGCCAAAAAAGTAATAACGTACTTCTTGAAATGTTTGGTTCTTCTCATATGCAGTCTGCGACAAATCGAGTTACTTTGTTATATTGACTTTGCTGGGCAATATCTTTTTGAAATGATTACTGGTTAAACTCCGTCAACAAACTATACGACATTAAGTTCTGGTTTTCATCGTACTGCTCGGATTTTATCATACCGGTGCCTTTTGATAACCATTCTGCACCGGATGTTTTAACATTAATTGGTATGTCTTGTCCCATTTGGGATTGTGTTCTGTACACAATTTTTGCGCATTTAAAGGTTCCGGCAGGTGTGGTAATGGTTTCAAATTTTTCTACCTGCCGATCGAAGATCTGAATGGTTAGACTCATCATTTCAATACCAGATTTCTGCATTTTTATTTCAACAGAAGCATCTGGCAAGGTCATCCCGGGCTGAAGGTCAGAAGGAAGTTCAAGAAAGTCCCCATCAATCTCAACTTCCATATTTTCATAAGCGTTCATTTGCCCCGGGTTCAACAATGAATTCATTGAAACAAAGTAATTGCCGTCCTGGCATTTTACCTGGTATTCAATAACGCCAATGACCTGGCCTTTGCTATCAGTCACTTCGCCTTGCATTTTTCCCGATAATCCACCATCCGCAGAGGTAGTAGACTCTTTTACCGTTTTGATTGATTTACTGACCAACTCGTCCAGATTATTGTAGGATTCCATTACCCATCTGGTGCCCTCTTCCATCGAGTAGTAGGAACTACATGACTGAGATTGTACTTGAGTTGATGAGATAAGACCAACTATTGCCATTAATATTGATCGGAATGACATGATGATGGTGTTTTTAGATTGATATCAGGGTTGAAAAATATACGTATTAATTGAACATATTACCAATAGGGAGGCCTTTATTCCGGAACATTTTAGACAAATTTTAATTAAATTAAACTTCCTTGCTTAAATGCAGGAACTACTAAACATATTCGATCATGAAATCTTTACTCCCATATCTGCTAATTCTGACTATTTCGCTGGTTTCAATCAACTCTAATGCCCAATTGAAAAACTTGGGAAAGAGGATCAAGCAAAAAATAAATCAAAGGATTGATAGAAAATTTGATCGGGGCGTCGATAAGGGATTAGATACGGTAGAGGGTGGCGTTGATGATGCGGTTGCAGGAAATGGAGAAGATTCGAAGGACAGTCAGAATCCGGCAACCCAGACTTCAAACGGCGGTGTGAATACTGCCACTGAAAACCCCAATGCCGGTGCTACCACCGTTGCCGCTACTACCGCCGAATTTCAGGTCAATACAAAATTTGATTATGTCCCCGGTGAAGTACTGATGGTGTTTGAAGACTTTGAAGAGGATGCTGTGGGTGATTTTCCGGCCCGTTGGAATACCGATGGTACCGGGGAAGTGGTTACTTTTGGTGGTTCAGGTGATAAGTGGTTTCAATTAAAAAGCGGTTCTGACTATGTGCCGGATTTACCCAGGGAATTACCTGAGGAGTATACCATTGAATTTGATTTGGCCGCCAGAGGTATTGACAAGAAAACCAGTTCGGCCGCATTAATTGAGATCATTCTGGATGATAATAATCAGTTTAGACCAGGGCCGAATTTTGCTTGGGTTAGGATACCGTTTTGTCAGTATCATCCAATTGGGTTTCAGATTAGAAATATTGTGAATCGCAGGACTGTAATTAGCAATACTGTACAAGGAGACATACGGCAGCAGGTACTTAATCAACCACATGTGTCAATTGCTGTAAATAAGACCCGTTTACGTCTTTGGATAAATGAGAAGAAATATGTGGATATCCCTAGATTGATCCCACCGGGTACAATTAAGTACTTGAAATTCCGACCGTATAACTTTAAGGACGGTAAGGAGGACATATACATCCGCAATCTTAAAATTGCCGAGGGTGGCCTTGACCTAAGAAACCAGTTATTAAAAGAAGGTATGGTATCCACCAATGGGATACTCTTTGATGTCAATTCAGCCAACATTAAACCGGAATCTTATGGAGTCATCCGACAGATTGCCCTGGCCATGGAAGAGAGCGAAATGAATTTGAACATCATTGGACACACCGATAGTGATGGTTCAGAGGACAATAACAAAGATCTCTCACAACGTCGGGCTGAATCTGTCAAAACGGCTTTAGTTGATGACTTTGGAATAGCCGCTAACCGCTTATCCGTGGATGGAAAAGGTGAAACGAAGCCGGTTGCAGAGAACAATAGTCCGGAAGGAAAGGCCGCCAATCGTCGAGTAGAGTTTGTATCACTTTAATATACCGATCGGTATATTATTTCTTGACCATCAGGTGAAATCTTCCACCAGTCGCTCTATTTGCAACAAACAGTCCGTAAGGAATCTGGATTTATTATATATCTTCATTTGCATAATTCCTCCTTCAATTAGGCCCAGGAATACTGTTGCATAATAATCTGGATCAATGGTTTCTCGAAATTCTCCTTGTTTGATCCCCTCATTTATAATGTAAATGAATGACCTTCGGATGTAGTCCAAAGATCTGAGGACCATTTCTCGAAGGTTTGGATACATGTCATCGGCTTCTACCGCGGTGTTCAACAACGGGCAACCTCCACTTAATTTCCTTTCGAACAAATATTGGCGGTAAAATCCGGAAATTGCCAAAAGTTTGTCTTTAGCTGCTTTCTGGGAAAAAACCCTAACCTTAATCTGTTCTAGTATATGTTGACTGTTGTACTCAAATGCTGCGGCGGCTATTTCATCTTTGTTCTCAAAGTTTCCATAGATTCCCCCCTTAGTGAGGCCAGTGGCTTCTGTGAGATCATGTATTGAAGTTCCAGAATAACCCTTTTTATTAAATATTGGGGCGGCTTTTTCTATTATGAACTGTCTGGTTCTGGCTGATTTCTTAAGTTTTGACTTAGTCATTTTAATAAGTCTTACTTAAGTTTACTAAAAATATACCATTCGGTATAATATATTCCGAAAAACTCTAATTTAAAATTAAATAGCAATTCCTCCTCTGCCTACCCGGAAAAATTACAACCATGGAATTAAAAATAAGTGTCCTTATTGGTAACACCAAAAATCGAAAACGACTATCATTTATAGCAGTTAGGTTTTTTTAGTATTTTTACGTTTTTAATATTCTTCAAAAATCAAAAACATGGTGGAAGAAACTGTGCCCAGTGAATTAAAACTAGAACACCAGGATAAAATCAAAAAGGTGTTTCTTGAAGTAGGAAAAGTAGTGGTGGGGCAGAGCTATATGATCAATAGATTGTTAATTGGCTTGTTTACCCAAGGTCACATCCTATTGGAGGGTGTACCCGGCTTGGCTAAAACATTAACTGTAAATACACTTTCTCGTGTGCTTCATTTAGATTTTCAGCGTATTCAATTCACACCTGATCTTTTACCCTCGGACCTGATTGGAACCATGATCTATAATCAACAAAAGGGAGATTTTGAAGTAAAGAAAGGCCCAATATTCGCGAATATTATCCTGGCGGATGAGGTAAACAGGTCACCGGCCAAAGTTCAATCTGCTTTGCTGGAGTCAATGCAGGAAAAAACTGTTACCATTGGTGAGACCACCTTTAAATTGGATAGACCATTTTTGGTTTTGGCTACTCAGAATCCGGTAGATCAGGAGGGCACTTACCCGTTACCAGAAGCGCAGGTGGATCGATTCATGATGAAGGTGAATGTGGACTATCCAACCAAAGAACAGGAGTTGGAAATTATGCTACGCATGTCAGATATGAATTTCAACAGTGAAGTAAGTCCTATTCTAACCAAAGAGGACATAGTGGCCATCCGTAATGAGATCAATAAGGTAAACCTTAGCAATTCATTAGCCCAATATATAGTAGAATTGGTATTTGCCACCCGGGACCCTGAGGCTTATGGAATGCCACAACTCAGTAATTACATTCAATTTGGGGCTTCTCCCAGAGCCAGTATCAACTTAAACCTTGCCGCAAAAGCTGTAGCCTTCTTTGACAAACGGGAGTATGTTCTCCCCGAGGACATTAAGGATGTGGCGCTAGATGTTATGAATCATCGTTTGTTGCTAAATTATGAAGCTGAAGCAGATAGTGTCACCACACAGGAGATCTTAAATGAGATCTTGAATAAAGTGCCTATTAATCAATAACCGGGTTGCTGGTTGCTGGTTCCCTCAAGTGAAGGGTTGGTCGTTGTATAATACTTCTACGGAATTATGGCCTTCTCGTTTACACAACCACCACAAATCATTAACTTGTGATTATGCCAAAGACTGTATTGATA
>CAZAWQ010000238.1:0-3595 GCA_964488585.1 uncultured Roseivirgaceae bacterium | reverse complement strand
GCAAACAAAAACACTGGCAGAAGGAAAAAAGAGAAGGGAACCCTCAGGTGAAGCCAGGTAGATCTCGTCATTTAGTTTGAATATATCTTCCGGTAAAAACAAGTTAAGGTTTTTTACAGTAGTATTATAAAATGAAGCCCTGCATTACTGCCATCGGGACCGCTAATCCGGCATATCGTACTACTCAGGATAAGATAGCTGAATTTATGGCCGGGGCACATCAACTGAAAGGTAAGTCAAAGAACCGATTAATGGCCTTGTACCGAGCCACAGGGATTAAATACCGTTATTCAGTTTTGAAAGATTATGGATCTCCACCGGCTGACTTCCAGTTCTATGAGCCTAATTTTACACCTTTTCCTGGCACTGCCAAGAGAAATGAGATATACCGAAAGGAAGCTCTACCCCTGGTAGTGGCAGCCATAAAAGATTGCCTTCCTGCTAATTTAAACAAACAGTTATTAACTCACTTAATTACCGTGAGCTGCACCGGGCTCTACGCTCCGGGGCTTGACATTGAGCTGGTGGAGGCACTTGGATTGCCTTCTGACACCCGAAGAACGGGCATTAATTATATGGGGTGCTATGCGGCATTTAATGCTTTGAAAATGGCCAAAGCAATTTGTGAAAGCGCTACCGATGCCAAAGTGCTGATCGTTTGTGTAGAACTTTGTAGTCTCCATTTCCAAAAGGCTTCAACACCGGATTTCATACTCAGTAATGCCCTGTTTGGTGACGGGGCAGCCGCGGTGCTGGTAGAAAATTCCAGAGAGGTTTGCGGTTTTGAGCTAGTCGGCGATCATTGTACGGTGGTTCCTGAAAGTAATTCAGAAATGAGTTGGCAAATAGGAGATTCAGGTTTTGAAATGGTTCTTTCTCAAAATGTCCCTGACCTTATAAACAGGCATATTTCCCAACTGTCTAATGAGTTGCTTACCAGGCACCACTGGCAACTTTCTGACATCGACTATTTTGCCATCCATCCCGGGGGTAAAGGCATCATCACATCTATTCAGCAAGCATTGGGTACTACCGCCTATGACAGCAGGTTTCCCCTAAAAATACTTCGGGACTATGGCAATATGTCTTCGGCTACCATACTCTTTGTATTAAAAGAAATTTGGAATAACTTGAATAGCAGTGATCATGGAAAAAAGGTCCTTTGTTTTGCTTTTGGTCCCGGTCTCACTTTGGAAAGTATGATACTTCGCATTACCAAGACCACGTGACCATTTCTGATGTCAATTATTTTCTGAAACCATAAACCCGGATTATGCACTAGAAATCTATTCCGAAGTCTAATGCATAATCCGGAATAAACACACAAACGATGAAAAAATTAATATCTGTTATACTTGCCTGGTCCTTTTGCTTGATGGTTTTTGGACAACGGACACAAAAACCGGTTTTACACGCAAAGAACTGGTTGGCAATAACCGGTAAACCGTTGGGTGCCACCGCCGGCGCCATGATATTTCAAAAAGGTGGCAACGCAGTTGATGCCGCATGTGCCATGCTTGGTGCTACTTCAACCATGTGGGATGCTTTAAGTTGGGGCGGCGAAACCCAGGCGTTGATATTTAATCCGCATACCGGAGCGGTAATTGGAATCAACGCCCTTGGCGTTGCTCCTACCGGTGCCACCCCAGAATTTTTTACTGATCAGGGAATGAAATATCCTCCTGCTTCCGGTCCATTGGCGGCGGTTACTCCAGGGACGCCGGGAGGGTTGATGACCATGTTAGCAGAATATGGTACTATGAGTTTGAGAGAAATATTGGAACCATCCATCCAATTGGCCGCCGGATATCCAATTGAAGCACAAGCAGCGGAAGGAATGGAGAGGGGAAAAGATCAAATCCGGGACTGGCCTTACTCAAAGGCGGTATTTTTAGTCCATGAAGGTGAACGGGAGGCCCCTCGAGCCGGAGAAATTTTTGTACAGCAAGATCTTTGGCATACGCTGAATAAATTGGTAGAAGCAGAGGAAAAAGCCTTGAAGGCTGGAAAATCCAGAAAAGAGGCTATCTATGCCGCATATGACCGGTTCTATAAAGGAGATATTGCCGAAGAGTTCGCCCGTGGATGTCAGGAGCAGGGAGGATTAATAACCAAGGAGGATCTAGCAAACTGGAAAGTACATATTGAAGAACCTGTAAAAACCTCCTATAAGGGCTACGAAGTTTATAAACTAACCCACTGGGTGCAAAGCCCGGTAATGTTGCAGGCATTGAATATGCTGGAACCATTGAATGTAGGGAGTATGGGATACAATACCGCCTCGTATATCCATGCTTTGTATCAGGTTATGAACCTGGCATTTGCTGATCGTGACTTTTATTATGGAGATCCCTATTTCCCACCCGAGGAACCGATTGAAGGGTTACTTTCCAAAGAGTATGCCAAGCAGCGATTAAAAAGAATCAACTGGGAGAAAAATGACACTTTGGTCAAACCTGGTGATCCCTATCCATTTCAGGGGGATGAAAAAAACCCTTACCTGCATTATATCAATGAGTGGTCAAACAAAGTCAGTGCACTAGAGCCCAAAGCCAATCATGATCTTTCTTATACCGATGGCTTTTTTGCAGGTACCACATCCATACAGGCATCGGATGCTGAAGGATGGGTAGTAAGTGTGACCCCCAGTGGTGGTTGGCTACCCGCTGCGATTGCAGGAAATACCGGAGTTGGGATGAGCCAGCGAATGCAAAGCTTTGTACTGGATCCCAGCCAAAACCCGTTTAATGTGTTGGAACCAGGCAAAAGACCGCGAGCGACGCTGACTCCAAGTATGGTGCTCAAAGATGGTAAGCCCTATGTTTCTTTTGCAGTACAAGGAGGTGATGCGCAGGACCAGAACAGCATTCAGTTCTTCCTTAATATGGTAGAATTCGACATGAGTGTACAACAAGCAGTGGAGGCTGCGAATTTTCTTAGTTATCAGATGCGCAATAGTTTTGGGAACCATGAAATCAAACCAGGCAGATTGACCCTCAATGAAAGTATACCCCCATGGGTACGGGGCAAGTTGAGCGATATGGGTTATGAGCTCGACTTTCGTTCCAGGACTTCCGGGCCCCTCAACGCTATCTATTTTGACCGGGACCACGGGACCATGTGGGGCGGTTCCAGCAACCACGGTGAGGACTACGGGATCGGATGGTAGATGCGTTATAGAGTACTCCCCAGGACCGGTTGGAAAATCAGTGAGATCAGCTATGGCTGCATGTCACTGGGCCTAGAGCATAGGGCAAATGAGCGATTGCTCCATAAGGCAGTTGACCTGGGCATAAACTTCTTCGATACCGCAGATCTGTATGATAAGGGGGAAAATGAAAAAACTGTGGGTAAGGCGCTTAGCGCTAAGCGCCGGGCGCTTTTCCTCGCTACTAAAGTCGGTAACCAGTGGCGTGCTGATGGCTCAGGTTGGGACTGGAACCCTAGAAAAGAGTACATTCTTCAGTCGGTAGAGGGCAGTTTGAAACGCCTGCAAACGGACTATATCGATCTTTACCAGTTGCATGGGGGCACCATTGGCGATCCTATCGACGAAACCATTGAAGCTTTTGAGTTACTCAAGGCACAAGGTAAG
>CAZAWQ010000237.1:0-1626 GCA_964488585.1 uncultured Roseivirgaceae bacterium | reverse complement strand
TCCTTTAACGGTATCAACCACATTTTCCGAATAGAAATTATCATCATAATCCCTATCCCAGATTGCCCTCGCAGCAGCCGTATAAGCCAATGCAAATAGAGAATCCTTTTTAATAGCTTGATTGTAATACTTTAAAGCTTCATCTAGATATGTATCACTCAGACTTTGATCATAAAGCTTGTGGTTTTCTGTTCCTTTCAAATAAATAAGATAAGATTCCAGGTTTGTAGTGGGTTTATTATCAATTAGTCTTTTCTCTGCTGTAGTCAATCTTGATTCTAAATGACCTAAAACTTCCATTGCTATTTCACTTTGTAGCTTAAACAAATCAGTTAATTCCCGGTCATAAGTTTCAGACCATAGGTGCTTGTCTTTTGATGCATTAATGAGCTGTACAGTCACTCTAACCTGATCACCGTATTTCTGGGCACTTCCGGTAAGTAAATAGACAACCCCTAATTCCTTAGCTATCTCAGTAGCGGGTTTGGTAGATCCTTTGAATTGCTCAACTGATAACTGTGAGACCACATTCAATTCACCGACTTTAGATAAATTGCTGTATATAGCCTGCATCACCCCATCAGCAAAGTATTGGTTTTCCTCTTCACTAATCAAATTCTTAAACGGGAGTACAGCAATGGACTTATTAACCTCACCAATTTGACCAGTACTGCCACTAAAGAAAATACTTTGAATGTACCAAACACCGATTACTATAAGTAGAAGCATAAGTGTGAAAAAAATGACTCGATGTTTCAACCAAGTGTCAATGACTTTAGAACCATTAGCCCTAGGCTCGAGGTGATCAATTAATTCTTCAATTTTGGAACTCGATATTTCTAGTTTATATAAACTAACCGATTCTTGTACATTCTTTAATTTTTCTTCTTTAACGAACTTAGAATGGATACCTACTTTATTCTTTATATTTTGATGAACTGACTCCGAAACCCAAATCTCACCAGGGGAAGCCAAGGCTTCAATTCGAGATGCTATGTTCACTCCACTTCCAAATACATCTTCTCCCTCAAAAACAACCTCGCCCTGATGAATACCTATTCTCAGATTTAGGTCAGGCTCATCTTCACAAGTTTTCTGAATTGTAGCAGCACAATACACCGCATCGGTAACAGTAGTAAAACTGGCTAGCACACCGTCACCCATTTCTTTTAACCACCTACCATTGTATTTTTCGATAATGGGTCTCTGGACCTGTCGGTTCTTTTTTAGTAGCTCAAATGCCTTCTGCTCGTCTTCATCCATTAATGCAGTATACCCAACAATATCGGTAAACATAATGGCGGCTAGCTGACGGGATTGAGACATGGTATTTCAAATTACGAAAAATACCATTATGGTGCATTATTTAAAAAATCTTGACCGGCCGCTTTGGTTCGAAAGCGGTCATTCGGTCTAACAAGATTTCCCAAGACCGCAAGTGCCTTTCTTTCCGTAAATACGTACGTAAAAACAAAAAACACCTTATAATGTACAATATTTATAGTGGAGCCAGCTTGCAGGGTGAGCCACCCCGGCGGAACAAAATAAAAGCCACCCGCTAAGCGGTATGGCTTTTGATTATGTGGAGCCGCGGGGATTCGAACCCCGGTCCAGTGAAGGTAATAC
>CAZAWQ010000236.1:0-2237 GCA_964488585.1 uncultured Roseivirgaceae bacterium | reverse complement strand
TCCACACATTTTTTGACGAAAACCCTGGAAAAAGTCAGTACAGAGATGAGTTTACATGTGCTCGCTTACAATATGAAAAGAATGTTTGCCATTCATGGTACATTGGGGCTTATAAGGGTGATTCAAGCCTGATGGTGGAATTATATTTTCTTATAGAATAGAACACAAATGCCCGAAAGATCCGCTAGTATTAATCTAATTTGATTTACCTGCGAACTAAGAGCATTTTAAAGCCGAGTTTTCACACGGCCTCGGCCAATAGCGGCCGTTCATAATCAGACATCGAAGTCCACGTTTCGGAGGGTCACAACCAATTATTTAATGCCGTTGGCCCTGATTGGTTGCCCTAGCTTTACATTGGGTACCAGTTTACTATTTTCAACGACCAAGCCACCGTTGACGATCACATATGGAATACACTCATGAGAGAGGATTGTTCAGTATAATTTGCGCGATCAATAACAGTGCCGGCGTCAAATATGGTAATGTCGGCATCAGCACCAATAGTTAGCCGGCCCTTTGTTTTTATGGATGGAACATAGGTTTCCAGACGTCTTGCAGGCTCAATGGTCATACGACGCAGTGCATCCATGAGCGTCACCATTTAACTCGTTAGCCCATCAACCATTCAACCAATTATAAGATTAAAGCTCCTTGACTTTTAGATTTCTAAACCATACATCATCGCCATGATCCTGCAGACCAAGATATCCCTTGGTTGCTATATTGGCCCAATTTTCATTCAATCCTGGGAATTTACTTACGGCAACAAGTTCTTCCCACTCTGGGGTCCAGAGATGATACTCAAGAACCGTTTCACCATTTTGCTTATGAACTACGGTACCTTTATAAACTATGATTTCAACCTGGTTCCATTCATTTACGGGATTTGCATTTTGAGGATTGGCAGGAATCAGATCATATAAGGATCCTGCCTGTCTGTTTCCATCTTTGCCCAGCATGGCATCAGGGTGTTTCTCATTATCAAGAATCTGCATTTCAGGAGCGGCTTCCCAGATAAAATCATAATCAGAAGTTTCTTGTCCCAGGTAAAAAATACCCGAGTTGCCGCCTTCTGAAATTTTCCATTCAAGATTGAAGTGGAAATTCTGGAACTCCTTCTCATAGATGATATCTCCACCTTCCACAGACCCGGCTTCACCTCTTCCGGAGCCTATCATATGGATCGTACCATCTACAACTTCCCAGGCTTCCGGGAAATTTTCCTTGCCATATCCTCTCCAACCATTGCTGGTTTTACCATCAAACATCAACACCCATCCATCTGCGATTTCAGCTTCTGTCAAGATATTATTGGCCATGGTGGCTGTAAACTCTGATCCTTCTTTCGCCTCTTCAGCAGCATCTCCAGTCTGTGAAGATCCTCCGCATGAAAACATCAAGCCAGCGGTGAATATCATGGCCATGATCATTAATGCAACGCTCATGGCCTGTTTCGTAATTAAGTTGATTAGTGATTTCATTTGTATTCGATTAAAATCATTTTTAAAAACTACATCCATTACATCGGTCAACGGATAATATTTGATTCATTCATTACAAATAGAACAAATTAAGCTGGCATATCAGGCAATGACCAGCCATCTCTATATGTATGTTTAATAAGTTCTTGAGAGAAAGCCACTGCCGATTCTGGTTCGGTCCAGTCTTTCTTAAATGTTGGATGGCCGTCATGAATAGAAAAACCATCCTTAATTACGGTTTTTATGGTTTCGTTATCAGAAATGTTGGTGAACTTCATGTTTTCACCATCCCATTCAAGTTCTTTATTCAATGCTTGAAGTCGGACAGCCAACACACCCATAAGCACTAATTCATTGAACGGACCTGCTTCTGCAAAATCAGAGGTACCGGGTATCCTGTTTTCAGGACTTTCTTTACATGCTCGAACCCAGTCCATTTCATGAGTCAACTCAACTCTTCTTTCAGTCTTGGAGACTTTAGGTTTCCTTCCGGATAACAACCACGGATCTTTACCATAACATCCTACGTGCAGAATATCTTTAGTTCCATAGAATATTGAACCTCCTCCGGAGTTGTTCATATTTTTCCCTTCAGGCCAGTTATTAGGCATAGTGGGCTTGATCCCTCCATCAAACCAGTATACATCTACTTCGGGCATATTTACTTTACCGACTTTTTTTCTTTTTGGAAAAGTCAATTTGACGGATTGTGCCGAGGGAGCGCTTTCAGTCAGCAATAGGGTTGAACTACCC
>CAZAWQ010000235.1:0-12121 GCA_964488585.1 uncultured Roseivirgaceae bacterium | reverse complement strand
CCTGATGTCCAGAATATAGTGTGGAAAGCCTAGATTCACTGCGATATTGCGGGCATCATTTATTGAATCCAGACTGCAACAGCCAGTTTCCTTCTTCGAGGCACCAGAACTGGCATAATCCCAGGTTTTCATGGTCATGCCAATGACTTCATAACCTTGTTCGTGAAGCATCACTGCAGCCAGCGAACTATCAATACCTCCACTCATGGCAACTAATACCCTCCCATTCCTACTCATCTTCTATGATCCCTTTTATAAAATCTTGTTACAAAGATAAATCCTGAAAGATTAAACTCATAAGTTTACTGGTCAAACAATAAACTGTTAATTAAATACCTATGGCATTACGGTCTCTGGTGAAAATTAGTTCAGTAAACAATCTCAGCGATGCTCGCTATGCTGCTGGCATGGGCGTAGAACTAATGGGGTTCGATCTTGAAAAATCCTCAGCAAGCTATGTTTCACCAGAGGCATTTTCGGCAATTACCAGCTGGGTTTCAGGAGTGAAGTTTGTAGGTGAAATCCAACTACATAATCAGGAAACCATCTCAGAGTTGTTAGCTGATTATCAATTGGATTATTTACAAATTGCTAATCCAACTGCCTCAAATATGCAACATTGGCCACTCCCATTAATTGTCAAAATTGATCAACCAGACATGGCTTATATTGCTGAAATTTTACAGGAATTTACCAGCAAAGCCACCTGGTTCTTGATAGAACCAAACCAACCCCTGAATGATGAGTTGTTGAATTGGTGTACAAAACAATCGAAAGATTATCCCATTATTTTGGGTGCCAATGTTGATGCCGCCAATGTTTCCGGAATAATTGATTCGGGATTTAAAGGAATTGCACTTACAGGTGGCCACGAGATAAAGCCAGGTTATGGAAATTTTGATCAACTGGCAGATGTATTGGAGGCGTTGGAGATGGACTGAAAGTTTGAAGGACTGAGGGACCGAAGGATTGATTAATCATTCATCCCTACATAAATACAAAAGTCAGATATTTAATGCTGAACCCTTGATCGGAAAACACATTTTCGTAGTGAGTTCTGATTTCTAATACCGGATTAATCAGTTCTGACCGGTAAAGATCCTCCACATACTGTAATTGATTTATTCCAGGCAAGCCACTTACTATTTCAAGCGAATACTGGTATAGACCCTCATTATCGGTTTTGAGATGCACTCTGCCACCCGGTTTGAGCAATCGCCGGTATATTTCCATAAATCTGGGATGTGTAAAGCGCCTTTTGGCATCGCTTTTCTTGGGTCGGGGGTCAGGAAATGTAAGCCAGATCTCATCCACCTCATCGGGTTCAAAAAAATCATCCAATGACTGTATCTGGGTGCGCAGAAATCCAACATTATCCAGCTTTTCATGGTCTGCAGCTTTACTTCCCATCCATATTCTGTCACCCTTTATGTCCACCCCAATAAAATTATTTTCAGGGATTGACCGGGCCAAACCTAAAGTATACTCCCCTCGTCCACATCCCAACTCAAGTACAATCGGATGATCATTGTTAAAATACTGATTCCTCCAGTGTCCCTTTATATTATGGAACAGATCCTTTCCGGATTGGATCACATTGGTCCGTGAGGCATTTTCACTGAATTTTTGAAGTTTCCTCCTACCCATTAGTTCAATTCACTTAATTCGGCTACCACAAAGGTACTTCCTCCTACGAATATCAAGTCTTGCTGGTGTGCCGCTGCACGTGCTGAGGCCAAAGCATCATTGGGATCCGATATCACTTTACCTTGTAGATGAAATTTGACAGCAAGTTCAAACAAGTTTTCGGCAGTCACTGATCGTGGAACTTTAGCTGAACAAAAATAATACAATGCGTCTTGGGGAAATAGCTCAAGCATACTACTGATGTCCTTGTCATTAACAAATCCTAAAACCATATGAAGCCGCCCCTGTTTAATCTCTTGAAGCTCCCGCAATATATATTCCATGGCAGCCTGGTTGTGTCCGGTATCGCAGATTATTTGAGGATTTTTTGCCAGAGTTTGCCACCTTCCCTTGATCCCGGTAATGTCCACCACTCTGCTAAATCCAATGGTTAGGTGATTATCAGTAATTGCATACCCTAATCCTTTTAGTTGTCGAACAACCTCAAGCACACCGGGAACATTTTGGGATTGGTACGGCCCTCTAAGTTGAGACTTCAATTCTTTCCATCTCAACGCACCATCTTCATAAATTTCCATTACCATATGCGATAGCTGAGTGGTAAAATTTAAAGTAAAGCGGTCTTGTGCAAAACAAATGGCAGATTTGCAGTCTTGGGCACGATGGATAAATACCTGGTCTGTTTCCGGACCACGCTCTCCAATGATCACAGGAACTCCCGGTTTTATTATCCCGGCTTTTTCTTTGGCTATGGATGCTAATGAATTGCCCAACAAGTCACTGTGATCGAATCCAATGTTGGTAATAAGTGAGATCAGTGGGTTAATAATGTTAGTACTGTCCAGTCTCCCTCCCAGCCCCACCTCTATTATGGCAATATCAACTTGTTTTTGAGCAAAATAATCTAAAGCCATGGCCACGGTTAGCTCGAAAAATGAAGGTTCGACTTGGTCCAAGATTAGCTGGTTTTTGGTGACAAAAGCCACCACCTCATCCTCTGTTATGGGCTGGCCATTGATCCTTATCCGCTCTCTAAAATCCTTTAAATGGGGTGAGGTGTACAGTCCAGTGTTGTAGCCCGCGGTTTGTAAAACTGCCGCCAATAAATGAGAACTACTGCCTTTACCATTGGTTCCTGCTACATGTATGGCGGGAAATTTGGTCTCAGGATGGTCAAGCTCCGCAATCAACAGTCGAATATTGCCAAGATCGAATTTAATAGCTGGCGCCCCAGACCTATGAAACATGGGCAGTTGGCTGTAGAAATATTCAATACACTGTTTATAGGTCATTTTTAATTACGAATTACGATTTCTCTAATATACTGGAATCGTGTCTGGATTTGGAAGCTACTGGTAAAAATGGCAGGGAGCAGAGGGCATAGATTGTAGATACTACACCACCAATTGATTCACAATTTACTTGAAGATTAGAGTTCTTCATGCAGTTGAGTCTGCATTAGCGCTTGTCTTGTAATTGAAATCGTGCTTGCACTTGTTACTATGCCTGTTACCTGGATTTAATAATAAAGGTAATCCTCCCGGTCGATGTGGGAGCAGGCTTGGAATTAACTGAGGTTGGGGAGAATGTCAATTTAGCCACTTCTAATCGATACATTTTTACCAGTGGATCGCTGACGGATTTTTCAATGGTCCGCACTGATAAAATTTCTCCCTCTTCATCGATTTTAATCTCGAAAACGATGTGACCAGTCTCATTGCTTAGGTCGTTTGGTTTCGGTAGAAAGTCCCAGTTCCATCCTGTCATATCAAGTGCTGCTCCACCCCCACCTCCCGGTTTTCCGTAAAGTGCCCGGGAATCAATTTTTCCTTCCGGGTTACCTTGATCTCCGGTATTTGCCGGTTGATCTCCCTGGTTGGCGTTGGCAGGATTTTTGGAGGTTCCCTCAGCAGCATTGGCACCGTCAGTATTAGTATTTTTGGTAGGATATGCGGCAGCAGGATCAAGTTTTGGGGTTTCTTTTTCAACAGGTTTTTCTTTGATCTTTTCTTCTTTTGGTTCCTCTTTTGCAGGAACGATATCAGGAATGGGTTGGGTAACTTCAGTTTCTTCTACCGGTGTGGTAATTTCCTCAACCTCTTCTACTGGAGGCTCTGGGCTTTCCTCCGTGTCAGTTTCTGTTTTGGGTTCGGAGGCAATATCCTCTGTGGATGCGGGTTCTTCCGGAGCAGGTTGCTCAACAGGGTCTGGATTGTTATTCGCAGGAACAGTAGGTTGTATATCACCCGAACCAGCTTCCTCCAACCCAAAATTAATCTCTATCCCATATTCGGGTAAAGGAGGAAATGGTTCCTTCCAGGCCAGTAAAAATATAAACAATAATAGCAATGCTGCATGGATCCCCAACGAGATCCCCATGCCCCAACGATCATTTTTCTTCTCTTGAGAAGTCATGGCGTTATTTCACGACTGGTGGCGATGGTTACTTTGGCATTCAACGAAGTAGCAATGCCTGCTACCCGAACCAGGTACTCAACCGGTACCTGCTTGTCAATATGTAACACTACTACTCCATCCTGTTTAGTTAACTCGTTCCTTAACAATCCTTCTATTCCACTGAGCGTGGTACGTTGGGAATTGACAAAATATTGAAGGTCCGAAGTGATGGTTACTGTAACCTTCTGCATGACTATGTTTGAGGTTTTGCTGCTTGGTAGTGTTACCGGCAGACCAGATGGTGTGATGAAATTGCTGGTGAGCATGAAAAATATCAATAGCAGAAATATTATATCTGTCATTGATGACATACTAAATGCTGCACTCACTTTATGTTTTGACCTCAGATCCATATTTACCTTGGCTCCTGTAGCAAATCGATAAAATCAATTGAATTGTATTCCATTTTATGAATCACCTTCGATACCTGAGATACCAGGTAATTATAACCCAGATAGGCCAGGATACCCACAAACAAACCAATCGCAGTAGTGATCATGGCCTCATATATCCCTGAGGAAAGTAATTTGGGGCTGACAGAACCCTCTTCCTGAGCAATGGCGATAAATGCCTTTATCATTCCAATTACTGTGCCTAAAAAGCCCAACATAGGCGCAGCCCCCGATATGGTGGCCAGAGTGCTCAAGCGTCGTTCAAGTTTGAATATTTCTATTTTTCCCACATTTTCAATGGCTACTTCAATATTTTTTAACGGGCTTCCAATCCTGCTGATCCCTTTTTCAATCATTCTGGCAATGGGGGTATCGGTTTCAGTACATAGCAATTTTGCACCACCAGTATCTCCTTCACCAACCAATTGACGAATTTTGTCAGTAAAATTACCAGGTGTTTGTGATGCCTTTTTAATGGTGAGCACCCGCTCGATGAAAATATAAACCGCTACTATAGACAACAGCACCAAGGGTATCACCATAAAGCCGCCTTTAAAAAGAAGATCTATTACCCTTATACTTTCAACTCCCTGTTCTAATGCAACGCTGTCTACCGGAGTGGTAGTAATCTGTGTTAATATCATGTTTTATTTAAATATTAGTATTTTGAAATGACAACTTCATTACCATATTTACTCCTGATCTGTTGGGCATCAACTCTTGCTTCTTCTTTTTTTGCATAGTTGCCCACAGCTACCCGCATTCCCATCCAATTGTCGGGAGCAATCAACTTTACGGCAAATCCATCGGCAGCCAACTTTTCGGCATGTCTCTTGGCATAGGCTTTAAATTTATAGCTACCCAAGAAAATGTAATAACGATTAGTGCGCTGTGAAATTGTAATGATAGAGCCGGGTTCTTCGAATATTATTGCCTCGCTTTCCAGGTTTTCATCAGAACCATTGGTAATGTCTATGTCCCCGCTATCATCCGTGGTCTCCTCATCCAATACCGCGCGGTCTTCAACAGCAGAAATCGGGGTTTGTGGAGATGTCTCAGATGAATCACTGTCCCAAAATATTATATACAGCAAGGATGCCAGGATTAATAGCCCAACCACTGACAATACAATAACCATGGGCCGGTTGTCTTTTTTCTGGTGAGGGCGTTTTGGCTCTATTACCTCTTTGGCGATTCCGGGTTGATCGCGATCAATTGGATGAGGTTCAACTTTTGGAAGGCCGTAATCTTTATTTTTTTCAGAAATATCTTCAGCCATAGCTGCTAAAACTGGAACTTTGAATATGGTAAATACAAAGGTAAATGTAAATCAATTATTTAGTGCTCACAAAGGTTACCTCAGGAAATCTACTAAAACGAATAAGTAATTCCTCCAATTGCTGTAATACCTCTTGAGGGATAGTTCAGATACTGTTGATATTTCTTTGAAATCAGGTTCTTTCCGATTACAAAGGCCGAAAATCTTGGTGAGAACAAATAGTCTACACTAAGGTTTAAATCGAATATTGCATCCAGTTTATGGGTACTGCCACTTTGTTGATTTAGTGCCTTAACGCCACCCATGGCGGTTATGCTACTTCCCAATCTGAGCTTTCCATATAAGTTGTAGCTTCCTGAAGCTTTTATTGAATAGGTTGGCCTGCCCCAGGGCTCCTGCAATGATTTTGTATCATACCCGTAGAGATCTCCCCGAAAGTTTAATACCAGGTTTTTTGAACTACTATACCCAAGTTCTCCGAAGAAATGAACAATCGAAGGATTATCAAGGTCATACAGGATATCAAACCTTGTCGAATCCGTGCTACTGGTGGCATAAAATGCAAGATTGTCATAAGTTCCTATCGACAGCCCAGTATGAAAGTTTAAGTCTTCCCACAAGTTGCCCTTTAATCCACCAATCACCTCAAAAGTCTTGATATTATGTGACAAAGTTTGTTCCGAACCCAGAAAAGGGTTTTCTTCAATATAGCTTTTCAATGATCTGTAATCCACATCACCAGAAATGCCAGCGTACAGCAACACCTGATTCGATAGGTTAACAGACGCTTTGATTACTGGCGCAACATGTACTTTATTAGCATTTTGAATGGTGTCATTCTCAGTTACAATATTTACCCCTAGTTCAATACTAAAACGAGATATCTGCGTGTAAACGGAAGGCCTTATCCTAAAGAAATTGCGATTTTGGCTATTTCCTTTGATGCTCCTTTTGGTTAAATAGAGATCACTTTGTAGTAGGAACTTTAAGAGATCATTCACTGCATAACTACCCAAAAAGTTAAATGCTCCTTGATTTTCATTGGTATCATAGTTATCTCCGAATGATGTAAATTTTCCAATCAGAGTAAAATCAACTCCTTCATTGGTATTTCGATCAGACATTCCCAGGGCAATGTCAATTCCATTGTAGATTTGCTTTATAGTGTCACGATCTACCTCGGTGCCTGGGGTATATCCGTAATAGAACAATTTTTGCCGTTGATAACTTGCAGCTCCTGTAAACCTCAAATATTCCGTAAAGTAACTTCCATCAAGACCTACTGATAACTGGCTGGAAGCAGAATTTCCCTTATCTACTGGCCCACGACTCGAACTAAGTGATTTTAGGTAACCCCCAATCATGTGTGTTTCGCTGCGCTTATTGTTGAAATACCCTTCCAGATAGGTTGTTCCATAGTTACCAACTCCTCCTTTAACATAATTCCCGTACAGTTTTGGCAATGGCTGCTCTTTGATGCGGTTAATTCGGATAATGGGTGTAAATGGGGTAGCGGTGTAGTTAATACGGTCAAAAGTATATGTTTGCGGTCCTTGATTCACCTGCAACGGCAATGGTGATACTTTTTCATATCCTCTATTGGCGTTCTCAAGTGTTATATGTCGTTCCTTTTCGATTATCACTTCAGCATCTTGTATGGCACCATCCTCATCCCAATTCTCGTTTTGAGCCATCAGGAACATGGTTGAGGTAAGGGCTATCATGACTGATAAAAAAATACTTTTGACTCTAATACTCATGGTTCTTGATCGTCTATTACTTCAAACAGGTCAGCTTCCTCAGGTGCTAATTCCAGCTGCTCTTCCCTATCTAATGCGGCTAGCTTCCTTTTGGCAGCTTCTACGATTTCTTCTTCCGGAGCATTCTCAATTATTGATTTCAGGGTTGCCCGGGCTTGAAATATCTCGTCCATTTCTATATAGTTATCAGTAATTAACAAGAATGACTGGCCTAACCAATAGTCATAAGAACCAAACCTGTTATTGAGGTCGTAAAGCGTTTCGTTGGACTGTTTAAATTGACCCTGTTCAGACTGAATTTTAGCCAACAAGTATTGTGCTTCTGCTCCATTCTCATCTTGAGCGGAGTTTAAAGTACTTAGGAAGTAATCAGTGGCCAATTGTGAATCATTTTGCATATAAGCTGACTTTCCCCGGATCAACATTGATCTGTTCATGGCGTTGGTATTCACTCCTCCTTGTTCCAGGGTCAACTGTGCGTAGTGATCAGATTGGGCATAATTTTGCTCCAAAAAATAACTTTCCATGAGACCGGACCAGGCATAATAACTTTCTTTTTTCGTTCGAGCCGCTGATTCCAGTTCCAGGTAGCTGTTAATGGCTTCTTGGTAGTTTCCCTGATCAAATAATAGGTCACCTAACCTTCTCATAGCCCTGTTTACCTGATTGATTCGATTTTCCTGGATTACCAGTTGGTAGAATTGTATGGCATCGAGGTGGCTATTAGACCTATAGTGGCACTCGGCAATATAAAATCTTGCCTCATAAACATGGTTATCGTCCGGATATGACTGGATGAATGTCTGAAACTTGCTTATTGCATGCTGATAGTCCTCATTCAAAAATAAATTGACCGCTGATTCATATTCAATATTAGCCAAAGAACTACTACCTGGATTCGCGTTTTTATAACTGGCAAAATAGGGGTCAAATTCAGTGCTTCTACCTAGCAGGTTAAGTGTCTCTTGCAAACCAATCAAAGCATCGTGAGCGCTCTCATGATTTGAGTACTGGTCCAAAACAGTTCTATAGTCGGCCAAAGTTTGTTCATACTTTTGAATATTATAATAGGCCAGTGCTCTTTTGGTATAGGCTATTGGTATCAAATTACTTTTTTGATAATTCTTTATCAAACGCGTAAACCCATCTATGGCCTCCGGATAATTTCCTGTTTCCAGATCAAGTTGTGCCCTTTGGTATTCCGCATTATCAGCAAAACGTGATTTAGGAAATTGAGTAATTACCGCTGTGAAATTGGTTCTTGCTTTTTCCTTATTCCCTTGAATACTCAGTACTGTGCCTTTTTGTAATAGTGCATAGTCCTGATCATGACTTTTCCTGTCAATTGCCAGGTCATAGTTGTCAATGGCAGCGTCATAATCTTTTAAAACATAATAGCAATCAGCGGCACGAATAAGAGCATCATCATAAAACCGTTTATTGCCGGTTTGAAATTCCGGAAGGAACCATGAAAATTGCTTTAGTGCCAGCTGGTATTTCTTGGTGTTGTAATAGGCATATCCCAACCCATATTTGGCTTTTATATATTTTTCATGCTGTTGTTGAGAAAGGTCATCGATGACTGCCTGGTAAGAATTAATGGCCTCCTGGTATTTCTTTCCAATGGAATATGCTTCAGCAGTCCAATAATTTGCCAATAACGCTACTTCCTTGTCTACAGGATATTGAATAGACTTTTCAAACATTTGTACAGCGTCGAAGTATTTGCTGTTATTAAATAATTCTGTCCCCCTAAAATAAGTGACCTTTTGATAGGCTTGTTGGGCCCTGAGGCTCTTATTATCTATTTGTTCTAAATACTCAATGGCTTGTGTGTAGTTATTGTTATTTAAATAGGCCTCACTCAATAGATCTCCAGCCTCATCTCTAAACTTGCTGGTTGGATAAGCAACCAGAAATTGCTCTAATCCAGCAATGGCTTCCGAATATTTTCCTAAGTCATATTGTGCCTTCGAATACTTAAAGCTGGCAATTTCCTTAATTTCCTGGTTGAAACTATCCTGGCTGGCTTTGTTAAATGAAGATACAGCATAGTTTAAATTTCCCTGATGCAGATAGATATCTCCCTGATAATAGGAAGCAAATTGACCGATTTCCTGGTCTCTGGATGCTAAGGATTTAAATTTGTCCAGAGCGGATTCATAATCTCCTGCCAGGTACATAGCATATGCCAATTTGTACTGAATGTCCGGCGATAGCTTTCTTTTACTTCTTTCAGAATAAGTATGGTAGCTTATAGCAGCATTATCATAATCTTCCTTGAAATAGTACGCTTCACCAGCCAGCAAATACAGTTCATTAACATTTTTTGATGATTTGTCCTGCAGAATTTGAGTGGTATACTCCAAAAGTTCATCGAACTTACCCTGTTTATAATAAACAGTAGCAACCATAGAAGGCACCAATGGGGCGTAGGCTTCATTTTTCTCAGCCCTGGAAAAATCAACTAACGCTTGATCATACTGGCCGTTCCGATACTCAATATACCCTGCATAGTAACTGGAGGCTGCAGAATACTTGCTGATAGGCGTTTTGATTTGATTGAATTTCTCTAAAGCCAAGTCAAATTGTTTCTTGCCAAAGTACCCGTAAGCAAGTTTAAACCGGGCCTCGAGTTGGTGTGACTGATCCAACTTGGCCATAGGCACCTGCTCGAAATACTCGATTGATTTTTGGTAATCTTCCTTCTTGAAATAAAAATCGCCTAGCTCGTAATATGCTAAAGCCGCCTTGGGATGATAGGGGTAATTATTAACAAAGTCGTGGTAGAGATTTTCCGCGTCCAGGTGGAACAAATTCAAAGCACAAAGTGCCCGGAAATACTGAGCCTCTTCACTATTTATGCTCTCCGGGTATTGGTTTATATAACTATCAAACAATTGCCTGGCGGCTCCGAACTTCTCTTTTTGAATCAGTTCAACCGCGGTTCTAAAGTGTTGGTCTTCCTCGCTGTCGTAAAGTGTGTTTTGTGCTTGCAATAAAACCCCTCCCCAGAGCAGTAGCACAACTAATTGGATTCTAAGCATAACACTTTAAAATATGTAATGATAACAATTGCTATAGAAATTTATTGTATTTGCCACATTAATGCATCAGTTTAAAAATCAATTCTTTCAAAATTTCACCTGCTGGAGTCTGTTGACTGCCAACACCCTTAACCATCATATCCGCCGTTCGCAAATGACCTATATTGTTAATAACCTGATCCCGGTGATAGTTTCCGGATGCCTGAATATATTCTTTGATAAAAAACGGCCTTACTTTTAATTCCCTGGCCAATGCTTCTTCTGAATTTGACTTGGAATGTTGTATGATCAGCAGTTTTGAGAAAAAGCTAAATAACACTGCAATTATAGGAATTATAGGGTTGACTTTGGGATTGGCTGCAAAGTATTGTACAATTCGTTGTGCTTTAAGATTGTCTTTGAAAGTGAGCGCTTTTTGTAATTCAAATACATTGTAGTCCTTGCTTATCCCTACATATTTTTGCACCACATCAGTGTCAATTTTTGCCGGATGTTTTAAATTGATTAATACTTTATCAATTTCACCGGTCAACCTTTCTAGATTATTCCCAATATAGTCTGATAATAACTGAGCGGTTCTTTGATCGATCGTGGCATTCTTTGACCGTACATAATCCATTACCCAAACCGGCAACTTATTATCATAAATTTTCTTACAATCAATCAATATTGAATTTTTGGTTATCGCTTTGGTAAGTGCGTTCCTTCCATCAAGGGTTTTGTATTTATAGCAAAAAACCAACACGGTTGATGGCAACGGGTTTTCAATATACGTTTGTAATAGTTTTTGTGCTTCTTTATGGCCAAAATTTACGATCTCCTGTGCTTCTTTGATTATCACCAGCTGCCTGGCAGCCATCATTGGGAAACGGCGCGCATTGGTTAGAACGACCTCCATTGTGCTGTCCTTTCCATACATGATTATCTGATTAAAGCCTTTTTCCGCTTCTTCAAGTGCGTGATTTTCAATGTATCCAGCTATAAAGTCAATATAGTATGGCTCTTCGCCCTGAAGAAAATAGACCGGATGATATTTGCCCTGACGCAGCTCACCTATTATCTGACTGGGTTGTCTGATCATAATCAGCTAGCTTCCATCCTGGTAATCTCCTCAACAATAAAAAATCCATCATCCCCCGCGCTTTGGTATAATGGCAGGAACATAAGCCCGCTTACAGGAGCTTTGATGGGGCCAGTGGTGTCATGTGCTACCACCTGTCCTCTGGTTATTGGTTGAAAGTTTTCGAATCCTGGCTCCATGACGAATTGGTCCTTATCTGAAATGCGGTGGTGATACTTCACTTTAACAAAACCAGGCAATGACTTTGAATACGCTGGTAATTTTTTGCTGGAGCTTATAAATCCGTTGCTTGAGGCGGGGTCTATGCCACCGCTGGCTTTTAGAATCTCCCATATACCTGCCACATGCAGGTTAATAGCTTCGACGGAACCTATTAAACCTCCTTCAAATGCAAGAGCCAAGAACCCATATCTTTGCAAATACTTTAAAAGTGTTCCGGATAAATGCTTATCCAGATC
>CAZAWQ010000234.1:0-1830 GCA_964488585.1 uncultured Roseivirgaceae bacterium | reverse complement strand
TTATAATAATTTTTAGAACTTCATGGAGTTTTGTCGATACACCAAAGCCTTATAGACCAATCCGGAATCGTCCTTAAACACAACAAAGCCCAACCCCGTGAGGAGTCAGGCTCTTGTAGAGAGATGCTTGGAATTAGTTGGTGAGGGTTAGCTCTTCACGCTATTCCGATAACGTAAGGCGGGATGAGTTGTTTGACCATATGGGCAACGAGAATATCACATGCGCGGCTTTTCTTCCTCGATTCAGGCTCATCGTTTCTTGACACTCCATGGACTCACTCAAAATCTTTTTCGTGTCGGCCGTCACCTCATGCAGGCGGTCAATCATCGAATATTACAAGCGCAGGCGTTTCAGGTTTGGCAGGAAGCGGTCTGTGCATAAGGGATTGTGCTAAGCGGTTTCATTGCGCCCTTCAGCAGTTAAATTGACAATACCGTTGCTTCTCCAATTGCTTACGCTTTTTTGAAAATGCCATAGTCTTTCTGACCAAGCGTCGGGTTGGTAACTCATTCATCAGAGGAGTGAGAAGGAAAAATACCCTTCCCTATTCTCTCGGATCGTGGAGAGCGTGTCCAGGTGTAACCAGGCTGAGGTCAAAATTAGAATTGCTGCACATCTCGTAAACTTGACAAGGAGTACATAGGATGACAAAGGCAAAACTAATCGATAGATATTTCTCCGTCATGATACAAGCGGGATTATATTCATTCAAGGGCAGGTTGCAATTTTACCTCAGGAGGCTTTTCGAAGATATGAGTTTTGAGAATAAGAGATTCCTGGATATTGGTGGGGGAAATGGCATTTTCAGTTTCTATGCTGCCTGTATGGGAGCCAAGGAGGTAATATGCTTAGAGCCCGAAGCTGAAGGAAGCAGTTTAGTTGGGAGCATCGAATTTAAGAAAGTCCTTTCTCATCTACCATTTCTAGATCAGGTCAGACTTGAACACACTACGATTCAATCTTTTGAATCCTGTGGAAGGATGTTTGATGTCATACTGCTCCACGGATCTGTAAATCATTTAGATGAGAATGCTTGCATAAATTTGCTACATGATGAGAATTCTAGAAGAATTTATCGAGCTATATTTTCGAAGATCAGCTCCATATCAAATATTGGAGCAAAGATAATTATTTTTGATTGCTCGAGATATAATATCTTCCCCCTTCTTAAAGTAAAGAATCCCTTTGCTCCTAATATGGAGTGGCACAAACATCAATCACCAAAACTGTGGGCTGCATTATTATCTGAAGCTGGCTTTTGTAATCCCAAGATAAGATGGATGTCTTTTAATGTATTACGGTCCCCGGGAAAGCTGTTTTTGGGAAATAAGCTCATGTCGTATTTCATAACGAGCCATTTCTTTCTCAGAATGGAAAAAGCTTAGTAGACGGAAATGGATAATAAGTCAATACGGTATTGTCAACTTAAGTCAAATCGGGCTGATTTTCTCCCTCGGGCCCGTAACCTGAATGCTGAACAATCAAGGAGTGATGAATGCGTGTATGGCCTAATTTTTGGTCAAATTCACTTAACCTAATGGTATGGACGCTCCTGTTTGAGCGCTGCGGCGGTATACTCGCCGGAACCGCACTTTATAAACAGGAGGGATTTATGCAACAGATCACCACAATTGGTCATAGAGTTCAATAGGTAGGAATAAGGCGGGGATTGCCCATTTTTACTGGCTTTTGAGCAATCCCCGTAATCCGACTCTTAATCAGCGGGCCACAGGTTCGATCCCTGTACGACCCACCAATTAAATCTTTTAAAAACAAGGCTTTGCGATAAATTTTTAGTGAAAACGCTTTCTCAATAAAAAATTTGTAGG
>CAZAWQ010000233.1:0-4368 GCA_964488585.1 uncultured Roseivirgaceae bacterium | reverse complement strand
GCCCAGGAAACCATTGTTTATTTAATTTTAGCAAGAGCCGAAGGCAGCTCGCCCACAATGCCTCCCGGGGTGCGGCCTAAACTAACAAACCCACAAAATACCAAAATTAAAGCCGTCCAGCTCCAGAGATTCATCGATGAGTTTTTTGGCTTTTTTATGCAAACCAGATATCCTAAAAATCAGTGCCTTAAGGTGACGGGCTTTGTGATTGTGCCAGTTGCGAATCAGCGCTCTGTCAATGTTTTCCAAAGCCAGCTCCCAATCACCGTGCAGACAATCCAACCGCGCCACGTGGAAATAACCTGAAGCCATCCAGGCGTCATTCCAAACAGATTTGTAAAATGCATCATAGGCCTCATTTTCTTTTTCCTGATAGGTCAGTGTTTGACCCAGGTTGAAATAAGCCTCTCCATCGTATGGGTTTGGATTCCGTTCAGTCATTGTTGAGATGGCGGCTTCAAAATGAGTTTGGGCTTTAGCAAATTTCCCTTTTCGCATCAACCACAATCCCAATGCATTATTAGTCCTGATATCACCAGAATCACGGTTCAATGCCTGCTCATAATATGTTGTTGGGTCGAAAGTGGCATGACGATATTGTTCTAGATGCTGACCCGTCAGATAGAGCTGTTCATTATTCTGAATTTCATCAGGTTGCATTGCCGACTTTGCCGCATCAGGAACAGGTCGTACATCGGGCTTGTCTGCTTGCCAGTCCACCAACAATTTCCCGCTATTTTTCGAAATTTTTACCAGGATTTCATGCAATGCAATATCCGGATCAAGTTCAAACTGCTTTTCGTAACTCAAACCCGGATGAAAATCAAACACATCGCTTAAAAGCAATTCTCCTCCGCTTTCAACTTTAATTGTTGCGCCAGGATATTCAGCCGTGGTATATATTTTAAGCATGCCTAATCCATTTTCCAACTCAAAATTGAGCATCGCTTCTTTTGTAGCGTTTTTCACCGCTCCCAAGTCGCGATAAGGCATAAAATATTGAGAAAATGTTTTCTCCTCATACGGCATAATCCAGGAAAAATCAGGTTGATTGTCTGTATAAACGCCACACATCAACTCTATGTAAGGACCGTCTTCGTCCGTGAGATTTCTATCCCAAGCTTTACCAAATTCCCCATTGCCCCAGGTCCATTGCTTCTTACCTGGCGACACGTGATGATTGGCCACATGCAGCATTCCTCCTTTACTGTCATATTCATACCCACCAACAAAATCATATTTGGAGTGGATCGCCATATAAGAAGTCGGAACAGGAATGTTTTTGTATCTTGAAATATCCACTCCGGCTGAATAATCCACTTTATAATATTCTCCCCTTGCAATTGGGAATTCGGAAACATCCCTTTTCCCGTGATCAAATACAGCATTCACGTCAGGTGGAAAGACGGATTGGTAATGATCATTCACCTTCACAGCAGGGTTTGCCCACCACAAAAATGTCTGAGGCTGGGGAGTTCTGTTGTAAAGCTTGACCTTAATCTCCAAATAAGCCTTATCCGGATGGAGTGTAAATCCTGCCATTCCTTTGGTTCTAAACATGCGCTCTACCTCACTGCACCAAACTGTTTTACTCCCATCATCATTATCTTCAATCTGATAATCCACCGGATTGTATGTACTAGGCCGGTGATGTTGCGGCCAGTTGAATTCTATACCCCCTGAAATCCATGGACCAGTCAAGCCGACCAATGCAGGTTTGATTACCTGATTGTAATAGACAAAATGACGTTGCTTCATTTTGTCGTAGGCCATTTGTACCCGTCCACCCAACTCAGGCAGGACCATTATTTTCAAATACTTATTCTCCAGATATATGGCTCTCCATTCTTTGTCTACTTTTTCATCAGATATCTTCTCAATCACCGGATGAGGATAAACAGATCCACTACTTCCCTGATATACCCTTTTCTCTAAAAAAATAGGGCTTTTCTCTGCTTTTCCAATTTCGTAGGTAGGAATTGTTACTATTTCTTTCCAGGCTTTTACTTCCATTTTATATCTATTGAAGCGTTAATTTGTTATAGTTTACTCACCAATTCTCTCTCGATTTCTTCCAATGATTTGCCCTTGGTTTCCACTAGTTTTTTTGTTATGAAAAGGAAACCGGCAGAACAGATTACTGCGAACAGCCAGAAACTGCCCGAAGCGTTGACTATATTGTTAACAATAGGAAACAAATAAGTAAGCAAGGTACTGGCTGTCCAAAGAGAAAAAGTGGACACTGCCATAGCTACCCCTCGGATTTTGTTTGGAAATATTTCAGATAGCACAACCCAGGTAATTGGTGCCAGTGTTGATGCATAACAGGCGATCGCCAAAACAACCAGTGCCAACAACGGCCACCCCTGAAAACCAAAATAGTAAAATGTTCCCAGAATAGAATAAATAATTGCTAATCCGGCTGAACCTGCTAGCATCAATTTCTTTCTTCCAATTTTATCAACAGTAAACATGGCAAGCAAAGTGAACACAAGGTTCACGCTTCCTATGATGATTATATTGAAAAGCAAATCTGAAACGTTGTATCCTGCAGCGGAAAATATTTCATCTGAATACATAAAAATCACATTGATACCACACCATTGCTGAAAAGCTGCCAATGTTATGCCAAGGATGACAATTCCAACCACACGGGGCTTGAACAATGCCGAAAGATTTACCCTTTCTTTTTCATTTTTCATGGAGTCTTCGATTTCTACTATTGCATGAGCAGCATATTCTTTTCCTCCAATCCTTTTCAGGATATGGTTTAATTTATCATGTTCTTGCTTTTTAGCTAGCCATCGGGGGCTTTCCGGTACCAGCCACATCATGCCAAAAAATAGTACTGCCGGTATCGCTTCGGCCCAAAACATCCATCTCCAACCGGCTTGTCCATTCCATGAATTCAATATCTCATCTCCAGTAATATCGTTTGTCATTGAATCTGCAATGAGCCAGTTAGCAATCTGAGCCACTAATATTCCAATAACGATTGTTAGTTGATTAATGGAAACAAACTTGCCCCGGACAGCTGCAGGGCTTATTTCAGCTATGTACATGGGTGATAAATTGGACGCCAAGCCAATACCTATACCTCCGAGAATTCTATATAATATAAAAGTGGTAAACGCATCGGCTGCACCAGTGCCAATTGCAGAGGTTAGAAATAACACGGCGGAAAATATTAGCAGTCTTTTTCGTCCGTAACGGTCGCTCAAAGCCCCGGAAACCAACGTACCTAAAATACACCCAATAAGTGCGCAACTCACCGCCCATCCTTGTAGATGTGGAAGTTGCGCTATTTGAAAAAACTGTTCATAAAATGGCTTTGCACCACCAATTACTACCCAATCGTATCCAAAAAGGAAACCACCCAAAGCTGAGATTAGCGAAATAGCCAAAATGTAAAGGCTTTGTGGTTTATTTTTCATTCATTCTATAAACAATTCATATATTTAGCTACTAATATTAACATTAACCTTCAGTATATTCCTGCTCAAAAAGAAGATGACTACCTTCCTCTACTTGAGTATTTTTATGAGGATTAGGTACGATATCACTATTAAAATATCTTGTCCAATTTACCATTCAGCTTTATTGCTTCTCCTTTTGAAGAATCGAAATCAAAAAATCTGTTGTTATATTTTATTTTTACGCTTTTTCCTAAACGAGATGTTACATTTGCACTTTTAAGTGTACCATTTTCCCATTCAATATCAACTTTATATCCACCACGGGTCAGTAGTCCCTTCACTTCACCGTTAGGCCAAGCTTTGGGCAAAGCAGGAAGCAGATGAATAACACCGGCATGGCTCTGTAATAGCATTTCAGCAATACCGGCTGTTACACCAAAATTAGCATCCATCTGGAATTGGGGATGTTGACCAAACAGGTTTGGAGAGGTACTTTTCGATAAAACAACGTTTAAACTTTCCCTGGCCTTTTCCGCTTCATATAGTCGGGCATACTGACTTACCAACCAGGCAGCACTCCAACCTGTATGACCACCGCCATTTGCAATCCGATAATCCAATGATTTTTTAGCGGCTAAAGCCAATTCAGGAGTCTGTTCCATGGTGATTTGAGATCCGGGGTGCAAGGCAAAAAGATGTGATATGTGCCGATGGCCTGGTTCCTGCTCGGGAAATTCCTCTGCCCATTCCATCAAGCGTCCATCCGATCCAATTTTCGGACCCTTCAATTTACTTTTGGCTTCTTTAACCTGGTAAGTAAATTCATTTTTAATATTTAATTCATTTGAAGCAAAAAGAAAGTCCGAGAACAGTTGCCAAATAACTTGTTGGTCATGAGCTGGTCCCATACTAATCTGACTCTGACTACCGTCAGGAGCGAAAAATGTATTTT
>CAZAWQ010000232.1:0-3415 GCA_964488585.1 uncultured Roseivirgaceae bacterium | reverse complement strand
AAGATTGACGGTCAGTTTGCCCTGGCGGTCGTTGAAAATAAAACCGTAAGAATAGCCCGTTCAATTGGACGGCCCATCCGGTATTTTATTGCCAAACTAACCGCAGGCCCTTGTTTGGTGCTGGCTGAGCGTATTGATACTATTTATAAATACCTTAAGCAAGAAGGATTGGATGATCAATTCCACCCGTCCTACACCCGTATGGCCCCGGCTCATTACGTTACAAAAATCGAACTTTTGGGATGCCCTGACCCAAATCCAATCTACACCCGGTTTTTTACACCCAAACGTAACCAACATGATACCCATAGCAAACAAGAAATCGGCAAATTATACATGGATCGTTTATATGATGAAATTAAAAAATGGCTCAAGAATGTAGCTACTAAGGGGCCGATCGGGGTCAGCTTTTCTGCGGGAATTGACAGTGGTTCAGTGTTCCTACTAACCTATCATGCCTTACGGGAATTGGGAGAAAGCCCTTCCAGGCTAAAGGCATTCACTCTAAGTGTCGATAAGCATGGGGCCGATCTGCATCAGGCCCGGGAATTCCTGGGTTCACTAGGGCTTGGGTTGTTTCTGGAACCCATTGAAATAACTCCCTCCGATTTGGACTGGAAAAAAACACTACAGATAGTTGAAGACTATAAACCCCTGGATATTCAATCGGCTACCATGAATTTAGCGCTGCTTAATGCCATTAGAATTAAGTACCCTGATTGGAAATACATGATAGACGGTGACGGCGGAGATGAGAACTTGAAAGATTATCCCATTGAAGAAAACCCCGAACTGACCATCAAAAGTGTACTCAACAATCTAATGCTTTATCAGGAAGGCTGGGGTGTTGATTCAATGAAGCACTCCCTGACCTATAGTGGTGGATTAAGCAGAGGATATATGCGCTCTTATGCCCCTGCAGACCAACTGGGTTTTAAAGGATTTAGTCCATATACCCTGCCAAATGTAATTGAAGTGGCAGAAGGCATTCCATTTATTGAGATGACCGGTTGGGATCATCAGCAGTTGTACCGGCTAAAAGGCGAGATCGTATCCGCAGGAGTCAAAGCCATCACTGGACTGGATATGCCTACTTATACCAAAAGACGATTTCAGCACGGAGTAACAGATTCAAAAACATTTTCACACTTATTCCCTGACCAGGACATTATTTACAGACAAGCTTTTCAGGCTATTTATGAAAACGCCGGCTGAACTGAAAATTAACGACCATTGGATCAGGTCTTTGAGGGGACCCAGGAACAAGGTCGATTTTCGCAAGCCCAGTGCATTTTATGTTGAAAAGGAAAGAGCAGTTAATGGCGAGATCAACACCATTGCCACCATCTTTCTGATCAACAAAGAATGTCCGTTTCAATGTCTTATGTGCGATCTTTGGAAGAACACCACCCCGGAATCCGTAAAAGCCGGGGACATACCTACTCAAATAGAATGGGCGCTCAATAGGCTTCCCAAAGCCAACCAAGTCAAGCTGTACAATAGCGGCAATTTTTTTGATAACAAGGCCATACTTCCCCTGGACTACCCGGCAATAGCCTCACTCGTACAGGAATTTGATACCGTCATTGTGGAGAATCACCCTAAGCTTATAAATGATTTAACCTTTAAGTTTCAGGAATTGCTTACACCTAATTTAGAGATTGCCATGGGACTGGAAACAGTGCATCCTGAAGTCCTAAAACGACTGAACAAGAAAATGACCCTAGAGGATTTTGAAGCGGCAGTTTACAAATTAAAGAAACATGACATCCCCACCAGGACTTTTATTCTCCTGCGACCTCCTTTCTTGAGTGAATTGGAAGGAATAATTTGGGCCAAGCGCTCTATAGACTTTGCCTTCAAGGCAGGTGTACAAAGCTGTGTGGTCATTCCCACTCGATTTGGAAATGGAGCGCTTAATCAATTGGGGGAAATGGGTTATTTTTCACCACCACAGATCGATTCCCTTGAAAAGGTTTTGGAATACGGTATCGGCCTGGGTACAGGCAATGTATTTGCCGATTTATGGGATATTGAGTTGTTTGCCAAATGCTCAAATTGCTTAAACCAACGAAAAGACAGACTAACACATATGAACCTTCACCAAATTATATTACCTAAGATCATCTGTGACTGTCAAGACAAACTTATGGTTTCAGCATCTTCAGCTGGTCCCGGAACTTAAAAGGCGTTACAAACCGGGTGTTATACTTTTTGTAATACTCTTTATTTTCTTCAAAGGGATACCGGTAGTTTTCAGGGTAAGGATAAGAAGGCATACCATGAAAAGGAAGCGGACCTACTGTTTGTCCAAAGGCAGTATTCAGGTCGCCGTCTTTGACCCAACCTACGCTATAGATCACAAAGTCTCTTTTCCAGCCATCAGGCAACTCCGGCAATTGGTCTGCTGCATAGCTTATGGACACTTCATCCCCTGCATTATAAATAATGTATTGATTATCCGCACTGTCCAATAATGGTGAAACATCCCCATAACGGGTATAGAACCCTTCAAGGTCCATCCACCGTGGCTCTGTGGTGATAGTGGTGTAATTAAACCAGTGCGGTCCGTTTGGACCTCCAAGCCTATATTCAGCCGAGAATCCCCGATATTGTAAGTCTGCCTTGCCCAGTTTCATGGGCGTTACTGAGTTTATGAATGGTTCAAGCACATGATCATAGAATATATGGTCCCAGTAAATCTGCATAGAAGTGCGAATACGAATTCTTCGATCGTCAGTTTTAAATACTTGACTTAGGTCAGAGATAATGGTCTTGTTCTTACCCAGAGGAAACCCGAGATTTTGAATGGCCGTTTCCCAATGACCTTTTTCATTAATCACCTGTAAATAAGGCGCAGTGGCGGTAATTTCATTAGACTGAGAGACCGCCAGATTGATACTGGCGTCTGATGGAAATATCCAGCCATTCATAAACAAGTGCAAACCTTCAGTGGCTATTCCCCTACCCAGATCAATGATCAGATCCCTTGATTCAACAATGCCTTGAAATTTTGATTTTTTAAAATCCGCCATATACTGGCGGTCCTCCGCGGAGACCACACTTAACAAGTCTCTTCCCTCGTCTGTTACAGAAACAGGCAGATATTTGTGTTTGGTGGGGTAAAACTTCAGCTCGGGAAATGGTGGCGGCACAAACTTTTCATCCAATCGAAAGTCCACCTCAGCTGGATGGTCCACGGCATATAATACCAGTTCATCCAGATAAATGGTTTCCCAAAGTTCTCCGGTAATTTTGATTTGGTAGTGGCCTTCTTTGGTTTTCATGGCATCGCCTGGGATCATAATGTATTCCCTGGAAGCATGAGGAAAAGCCTCAGATCTTGATTCATCGGAGGTTATGATTCCCATGGGCATCCCCAACGCGCTTCTCCACATAATATCTTTTACAAAGG
>CAZAWQ010000231.1:0-1998 GCA_964488585.1 uncultured Roseivirgaceae bacterium | reverse complement strand
TATCCATGACTTTGGCGACCTCGTTCGCTCTATTTGCAACACCGCAGAGGAGGATGAAGAAAATGCAAACAATGTCCGGTTTGACGAACATCTTTTTAAAGCCATTGCCAAAGGTTACATAACCGGGCTTAAAACTGTACTCACCATTGAAGAGAAAGAAAACCTGGTTTTTGGAGTGCGTATTATCATTTACACGCAATTCATACGATTCTTGACCGATTACCTGGATGGTGACATGTATTACAAAGTAAGTTATCCTGAGCAAAATCTGAATCGGGCCAAGACCCATCTTAAACTGCTGATCGATTTACAGCAGAAACAGGAACTTCTGGAGGACATTGTGAAAGGATATTCCTAAAGGTAAAGGGTTAAGGCGTAAAATATGTAAACGGAAGTTTTATTTTATATTAATGTGGAATCAGGAATAATTATATTATTTAAAAATTCGAAATGACCACAAATTCTTCCCTGTCATGGAAGGATTTAAGGTTACTCATAGAGAACCTTGACGTAGTCATGCCATGTATTAGTAACATGCACAATTATTTGTCATTCCTCCTTCAATGAATCAACAGGATTGGCAACAGCAGCTTTGTAAGATTGAAAACTAACCGTCAACAGGCACACCAATAAAAGTCCAATTCCAGAGAATACAAAAATCCCAACATCCATATTTGTTCGATATACAAACTGTCCCAACCATCTTGACATGGCCATATAGGTTACAGGTGTAGCTATTATGAATCCGATGATCGCCAATAATGAAAAATTGCGAGACAAAAGATAAATTATCGATCCCACCGATCCCCCCAATACTTTGCGGATCCCGATTTCCTTTTTGCGTAATGATGTGGTGTAGGATGCCAGCCCGAACAACCCCATGCACGCAACGATTACGGCGAAAGATGAGAATATATTAAACACAAGGGTCATACGTTCTTCGGATTTGTACATGGCATCAAAGTTTTCGTCTAAAAAGCTGTAATTAAACGGAACATCGGGCTCAAACTCTTCCCACTTGCCTTTTATTTGGGATATGGCCTCACTATAATCACCTGGGTAAATCTTTATGGCTATGTAATCCTTAAATGTGAAATCATTAAGATAGCCCAGTACAAGGGGCTTTACGGGATGATAAAACGACTCTGAGTTAAAATCCTTTACCACACCAATAATGATCACTTTCTGCTCATCATTTTCACCCTCATTGATAGTCATCCTGGTACCAACCGGATCTTCGATCCCCATAGTCTCCACAGCTGCTTCATTGATGATTACAGTTGCAGTATCGGATTTGATATTCCTGTTAAACCATTTCCCTTCAACAAGTTCCATTCCTAGTGCCAGTGGAAATGAATCATCCGTTTGATACCATCGCATCCCGTCTCTGAATTCATCGTTTTCCAGAGAAATATCCCGGACTTTGAAATCCAAAAGTGCTGGAATACCCGTTGCAAATCCTGCCACATCAACCGCAGGTAGTGTCTGCAAAGCATCTGAGAATTCATATCGGCGTTCGTCGATTTCCAGATCATTTTGGATAACAATCACATTTTCCTTTTCAAACCCAAGGCTTTGACTGAAAATAAAGTCCAGCTGTTTATTGACAATTCCTGTTGTGATGATGAGCCCCCCAGAGATAAAAAACTGAAATATAATCAACGCATTCCGAAATTTAAGGGAGCCCAATTTCTCCATATTGGTACCTTTAAGCGCTGAGGAAGGAGAAACAGACGTAAGGTAGAACGCTGGGTAAGCACCTGCAAGTAATCCAATCACAACGGCCAGCATTGCAACTAATAACGTTATGGGCCAGTTTTGAAGAATACTATACTCAAACTTAAATCCCAGTTCGGACGCAAAATACATCATAAAAAGCTCCACAAGCCCCAAGGCAATAATCACAGATATAACTGACAGGATCACAGATTCGACAAGGAACCGGGCCATGTCAAGATGGTTGGGACAGTTTGTATATCGAACAAATATGGATGTTGG
>CAZAWQ010000230.1:0-7728 GCA_964488585.1 uncultured Roseivirgaceae bacterium | reverse complement strand
TTACTATGTCCAGGGTAAGAAGTACATAGCCCATTCTCGTACTGATATCTTCAAGCAGATCAATGCAATGCGTGCCAGATTTACCACTTATACGGATTATGCCGAAGCAACTTTTGACGAATCTTTTTTACCGCAGGAATTAGCAGCCGCCTATGTTGTAAAGAGTGAACGTTTCGCAAGTAGTTATCTGGAAAATTTGGGGCATGGGAAGTTCTCAATTAAACAGCTGCCCATCGAAGCCCAACTCTCCCCTATTTTCGGAATGATAACTGGTGATTACGATCAGGACGGGAATTTGGATGTACTGACGGTTGGCAATTTCTATGCTTCTGAAGTATCAACTGGACGATACGATGCTTCAATTGGATTGTATTTGAGGGGAGACGGTAAAGGCAATTTCGAACCAACAAGGGTCACCGAAAGTGGTTTTTTTGCAGACGGGGATGCAAAAGGCCTTGCCCAAATTCGAATTGAAGGTGGATCCACCCTGGTATTGGTAGCCAATAATGCTGGCCAGATGGGGAGTTATGAAGTCAAGTTACCCGGCCAAGTCATTCATGCACAAAATCAGGAAACCCACGCCTTGATTAGGCAAAAAAATGGAAAGACCTATAAGCAAGAATTTTACTATGGGTCAACTTACCTGTCACACAGCAGCCGGTCTTTAGTGCTATCAAAAGAAGTTGAATCAGTGGTGATCTACGATTATTTGGGAAATAGTCGAACTATTACACCTGAATTATGAGGATTGGATGGATCGGAAATATCCTGGTTATTGCAACCACTAACTCTGGCCGTTTAAAAGTATTTAGACAATCAGAACCAGGACAAAAAAACTACCGAATTGGCCCTGGTGATGTTCATGCGACCATTACCTTAAAAAATGGCAAAACCTACAAAGAAGAGTTTCAATATGGTTCTACCTACCTGTCACAATCTTCCAGGTTCTTGAATATCACGCAAAAAATTGAACGGATCACCGTAACAGACTCAAAAGGTGAAACCAGGATACTGGATCAAATATATAGTCCTTGATAATGACCCACATGACATGCATACTTTCCTAAAAACAATTTTATACGGGTTAACCGTAATAAGTTTGATACAATGTAGCAAGCACATCAAATTACCCCCGAGTGACCCAAATAATGGTGGGCTTTTCCTTCCTGACAATTTTGAGGCACTGGTGGTTACCGACAGTATCGGGCGCACCAGGCATATTGCCGTCAATGATAATGGAGATATTTATGCGCAACTGAATAACTCCAAGGACGGAAAAGGGACGGTTGTTCTTCGTGATATCAATAAGGATGGCAAAGCTGACAGCATAGTATACTTTGGTGATTATATTGATAAAGGTCGTTCTGCCACAGGTGTAAGTATCCACCAAGGATATCTCTATACCAGCACTAAAAGAATGATATATAGAAATAAATTAACCGCTGGAGAAATGGTTCCCACCAGTGAGACCGAAGTTGTGCTTACAGATATGGAAGAAAATATTGGAAAGAATTGGCACGCCACAAAACCAGTGTCCTTTGATAACAATGGAAACATGTATGTTCCTTTTGGCTCTCCTTCCGATGCTTGCCAGGATATGGAAAAATACGGTCCGGCTGGCATTCCTGGAGGCAAGGGGTTGGAGCCTTGTCCCGAACTTGAAACCCAAGCGGGGATATGGCGGTTTGATGCTGACAAAATTGGGCTAACCCAAATGGATGGAGATAAATTTGCAACAGGTATCAGAAGCGTAGTAGGAATGGATTGGAACCCATTAGACGAAAGTTTATATGCCGTAGGGAACGGTATAGACAATTTTCACACTTTATATCCCGACCTCTATACTTCTTGGCAAGCGGCGCTACTTCCTGCGGAGACGCTTATGAAAGTGACTGAAGGATCAAACTTTGGATGGCCTTATGCTTATTATGATCAGATACAGCACAGAAATGTCCTCCAACCTGGTTATGGTGGTGACGGAATTATAGTTGGAATAGCCATTGAGTTTGATGTCCCCGCCATTGCATTCCCAGGACATTGGGCCCCTATGGATGTGGTATTTTACCAGGGAAATCAATTTCCCGAACGGTATCGTCATGGTGCTTTCGTAGCATTTCATGGCTCAACAGATCGCCCACCGTATCCGCAGGCCGGATATATTGTTTGTTTTGTTCCATTTGAAAACGGGAAATCTACCGGAGATTGGGAGGTTTTTGCTGACGGATTTACCGGGATTGATACTGTGATAAATACCAGTGACGCCATCTACAGACCAATGGGCTTGGCCAACGGCCCTGATGGCTCTTTATATATTAGCGAATCAAATAAAGGGAAAATATGGCGGGTGATGTACAAAGGGGACAGAGATAACTTCGGACAAGTTGAATTGGCATCAATGGAAAAAAGAAAATCCAGAAATTACATAAAAACACCGGATGAGATACTGGACAATATGCAACAAGGTGATAATTTAAGTGGTGGGATATTATATAATACCTATTGCGCCTCCTGTCATCAACGGAATGGCCGGGGAGATAATAATCGTTTTCCTCCTCTCACAGACTCCGAATGGGTAACCGGGGATGAAAACAGACTGATTAACATCGTTCTTAATGGTATGCAGGGGGAAATTAAAGTAAATGGAATAACCTATAATGATCTGATGCCAAATCACCAATATCTGGATGATCTTGCTATCGCTTCAATTGTAACCTATATTCGAAATAGATTTGGAGGTATCAACGGCATACATATTGATGTTACGAAGGTGAGTGAAGTTCGCTCTGCTTCCATTGCTAAAAAGTGACGCTGAAGAACTAGATTTTAAAGAATATCTTTTTGCGATACAGAAAATAACAGAGATACCACATGATGGCCAGGGCGAATATTGCATTGGTCACTGCCAGAGCCTCTGGTGACAAGCCCAGTACTCCTAAAAATCCATCATTGAATATATGAACAAAATCCGACAGCCAACCTCCTAACACTCCAGCAAATAGGTAAATGAATATGGAGTTCATCCCAACTATCACAAACATTTTTGTCCACTGCTGATTCTTTTGGATATCCACAAACCAATAAAAGAGTGCCAGGGTAACCAAGCACCAGCCTCCGGAAGCAAATACAAAAGAAGTAGTTGAAATACGCTTTATAATTGGAGTGATATTTAATAAGTCCAACCCATACCCTAGTACCAAGCAAACTACTCCGGCAATGATAAATTTTTTGACTATACCAATAGGCTCCCAGCGCTGTGATAATAGCACCGACCCACAGACAGCCCCCCAAATGGTATGTGCCGCCGTCGGGAGGCAGTTGATGGTGACCCACCCTCCTCCAGGATTGAGTTTACCCATGAGTATCATGTCCATCCAACTGCCGAAGTTTTGATCTTTTACGAAAGGTGTAACCGGATCATACCATCGATACAAAATTTCAGTCAGGGCCAAAAGTAAAAAAGAAACCAGCAATTGAGTTTTAAGCGGAAACCTCATCAATAAAAAAGTAACCAGAATAGTGAATGACAACTGGGTGAGCACATTCCACAATTCCCAAACCAGCTTCTGGCTATACACCCAGTGTAAGCCCACACCAAATAGAAAAAGCAATGCACAACGGGTCAAAATATGCTTGAAAGCATCGTTCCAGGAGGCCCCTTTAGACATACGGCTTTTCAATGAAAAGGGCATTGCCACGCCTACAATGAACATGAAATAGGGTTGGATCAAGTCCCAAAATCGCAAACCATTCCAGGGATGGTGATGAAACTGTTGAATAATAACCGCCCCCACAGTGCCTTCTACAAAGAAATGTGTTAAAGCTTCGTACACTAAAGCAGACTCGGCTATTAAGAGAAACATAGTAAGCCCACGATAAGCATCCAACGAAACTAAACGGGTTTTCGTCAGGAGTTCAGGCATAGTCTTCTCGGTTAATTCATTTCAAGTATTGCTAGTGATAGTTAGAGCTTCAAGCAAGAAGTCCCTTCTGCAATTCCGACTCGGTAGTCCAACATCTCCTTGCCGGTAGCTTTACCATATTGATCAGCAACACGCTTGATAAGATCATCGACCTCATTATCAATTATCAAATTAATGGTACATCCGCCAAATCCACCCCCCATCATCCTGGCACCCAGCACAGTATCTTCGTCCCTGGTAAGCGATACCAATATATCCAATTCCGGGCAACTCACTTGGTATTTCTCACTTAATCCATCATGGGTTTGGTACATTTTCTGGCCAAATGCTTCCAGACGACCCTTTACCAGGTCAACCCCACCGCCAAGTACTCTGTCATTTTCTTCAATCACATATTCGCATCTGTTACGTATCTTTTTGTGCATAGGATCAATTGCTGAGAGCATCGAGCTTTGGCAGTCCCTCAAACTCTGCACTTCCGGAAAATCCTGCTTCATCATTCGTACCCCTTCCTCACATTCCAGTCTTCTGGTATTGTATGCCGTATTTCCCAACTCATGCTTTACATTGCTGTTAAACAATAACAGGCAATGGTTGCTGAAGTCCACTTTTATTTCTTCATGGGTGAGGTCCCTGCAGTCCAACCGGATCAAATGGTCTTTTTTTCCAAACATGTTGGCATATTGGTCCATTAAACCGCACTGTACGCCCACGAATTCTCTTTCCGCACTTTGAGCCAGTTTAGCAATTTCAAGCTTAGGAATATCAAACCCCCACAATTTACTTAGGCCATAGGCCACACCGCACTCCAATGCAGCGGAGGAAGACAACCCGGCCCCTATTGGTATATCTCCTCCAAACACACAGTCAAACCCCTTTACAGGATATCCATGCTTGTTAAGTTGCTGAACTACACCTATAATGTAATTGGCCCAGTTACTAGAAGATTTCACCAAGTCGCTTAATCTAAATGAAAATTGCTCCTGCAGGTCCCAAGAAAACAAGTTGCAGATACCTGTTTTATTGGGGGCCAAGGCCACTAATAATTCCTTGTCAATTGCCGCTGGTAAAACAAAACCCTCATTGTAGTCAGTATGTTCTCCGATTAGATTGATACGACCGGGGGACCGTATTATTCGTGGGGTGTTGGCAAAAAGGTCCTTAAATTTGGTTAGAATATTTCTATATTTACTTGTGTCCATCTACATTGTAAGAAATAACATTAGGTCCATAATGTGTGGGCAAAAATCCAATTTAGAGTAAATTTTACTGACATGCGATACCTTTTATCTCTTATTCTGGCTTTAGGAATGTCGGCCTGTGATAGCAATGAAACTGCGGTAAACAACAGCAGCGTTGCCAATATACCATTGCAGAGTAACAACATCCGTAACTACTTAACAAATGCAGCTCATAATATAACAAAAAACAGTCTCAAGGGAATCGAATCTGCTGCTGATTGGAATGAAGTCCGATCAACCAGATACCAGGAATTTGTGGAAATGATCAGCCTTGGGGATATGCCCTTGTCCGAAAACAGGCCGCCACTCAACGTGAAAATCACCGGTACCATTCAAATGGATGGATACAGAATTGAGAAGCTCTATTATGAGTCCTTACCTGGTTTGTACGTGCCTGCCAATTTATACATCCCGGACAATATTACAGAACCCGCCGCCGCCATCCTCTACCTCTGCGGCCATTCACTGACTCAAAAGGTTAGTTACCAGACTCATCCTCAAAAGTTCGCAAAATTGGGATTCGTTTGTCTGATCCCGGAAACCATCCAATATGGAGAAGTGAGAGGAGAACATTGGGGTTGTTACGCTAACGGGTGGTTCAATTGGTACAGCAAAGGATACACTCCTGCTGGTGTTGAAGTCTGGAATGCCATTAGAGGCCTGGATCTACTAAGTGAAAGACCAGAAGTGGATGCAACTAACCTTGGTGCAACCGGGATTTCTGGTGGAGGCGCAATTAGCTGGTTTCTAGGCGCTATCGACACCAGGGTTAAAGCTGTGGCTCCTGTATGTGGAGCAAGCACTCTGGAGGCGCAAGTTACCACCAGGACCATGGATGGGCATTGTGATTGTATAAACTACATCAATACCTATGGATGGGACTTTGCAGATGTTGGGGCCTTGATTGCGCCACGTGCCCTGTTGATTGGCCAAGCGGACAGAGATGGACTAAATAAGGTGGAGTCTGTTCGGGAAATTTACCAGGATGTAAAATCGTTTTACAGGCTAACGGGGGCCCCTGACAATGTCAGTTATGTAGAAACTCCCGGGGGACATTCTTATCATAAGACCAGCAGGGAGCTGATTTTTTCCTTTTTTTTGAATCACCTGAAAGGAATAGAGATCAATCCGCATGAAGCCGGTGACATTGATGAATCTCCTGATGCCCTTTTGTCTGTGGAGGATTTGACAGCGTATACTCAAGGTGTTCCAACCGACGATATTACTACCATAATACAGGATTCATTTATTGAATTGCCGGCCCCGCCAAGCATAGCCAACATTGATGAATTAAGCTCCTATAAGAATACTGTCAAACAATTCTTGCTTGACAGAACCTTTCACAACTTTCCTGATTCTGCCAGTGATTTGAATCCTGTACGGGTATTCCGAACCAATGATTATGCCTCACATGGACATGAAAAATATCACATCACCACTGAGCAAGGATGGCGGCTTACCTCTGACATCTACTGGCGGCATCCTAAGGCTGAAAAAAGGCCGATGATGATAATACTACGTAACCCCAATGAGGTTAAGGGCGACTCAGAAAGGTATTCCTATCAAATAAATGATGGCTGGAATGTGGCCATAGTGGATGTGAGGGGAATTGGAGAATCTGGTTGGGCCCCTGATCTACAATGGCACATCCGCCGTGCCTCCGCGTGGACAGGAAGGACCGTTGCGTCTATGAGGGTTTATGACTTGTTGCGGTTCCTGGAATTCAGCCGTACACTGCCCGGAGTAGACCCCGACCAAGTTGGTATTGCCGCTAGCGGTGAAATGACCGTGGTGGCGCTTTATGCGGCATTATTAGATGGTAAATGTAAAACTGTGATAGTAGAAGATGCTCCTGCTACCCAGAACGAGGGTAGCAGCAAAGATGGACGAGGAGCAGCTATAGAAATGCTCAACTGCCTGCAGATTACTGATGTGAATCAAATGCCGGCGCTTATATATCCCACTTCAACAATCTTTGTTGGTGATATTCCTGAAAGCTATAACTGGTCTACAAACAGTTTAAAAAAACTTGGGCAATCGGACCTAATGAGGAGTATTGAATCGCTGGACCAATTTGTATCAAACGCTGCCCTATAGATTTGAAATAAAGAAAATTTCTAGTGAAACGAGAATTTATGGTCAAGGCCATCAGTGAGAACCCCGATAAGGTTTGGGACCTAATTGTCATCGGTGGAGGCGCTACTGGTTTAGGTACGGCGGTAGACGCTACTACCAGAGGATATGATACCCTTTTATTGGAGCAGTACGATTTTGCCAAGGGAACTTCCAGTCGCAGTACCAAACTGGTTCATGGCGGTGTTCGATATTTGGCCCAGGGTGATGTCTCATTAGTACTAGAAGCGCTGCATGAACGTGGGCTTCTACGCAATAACGCCCCTCACCTGGTGAAGAACCTTGCCTTTGTGATTCCCAACTATGAATGGTGGAGCGGACCCTTCTATGCGCTTGGAATGAAGGTGTATGATATGATGGCGGGTAAACTGGGTCTTGGTCCTTCGGAAATGATCTCCAAAGAAGAAACTATAGAGGCCATCCCTAATATCAAG
>CAZAWQ010000229.1:0-2201 GCA_964488585.1 uncultured Roseivirgaceae bacterium | reverse complement strand
GCGGACATCATAAATAAACATATTGTTCCAGGGAGCAATGACGTGGAAACCCTGGTTGTAAACCACCTCCTTATCCAGACCTCCGCCAAACCGTTTGAAAAGGATACCCCTTTGACCCGGTTGAATGGTGAGGAAAATGCTGTTGGCAAAGATTAACATAACAAATAATGCGATACCGCCCACGACGATAAATGGTAAAAACTTTTTTCGATCCATGATTTTTTGATTTGGTTGTCTTTTTAATGTTCAGGTGTATTTAAACACCGGGGAAGTAACAAATGTACATGGTTTATCCACAATTTGCAGAATATAAATCAAGATATGTGCTTTTAACTTATATTTAGGGTCCATGGCTGCTGAATTGAATTTAATATCCTGGAATGTAAATGGTATCAGGGCGATCCTGAAAAAAGATTTTATTGCTCAGGTGAAAATATTGGACCCGGACTTTCTTTGTTTACAGGAGACCAAGGCCCAAAAAGAAGAAGTGAGGGCAGCGCTGTCATTATTACCTGAGTATAAGACCTACGTGAATGCTTCGAAAGCAAGAAAAGGGTATTCCGGTACCGCCATCTTGGCCAAAAATGAACCTATTAAAGTGAATTATGATATTCAGATAGCCAAACACGACCAGGAAGGGCGGGTGGTCACCATTGAATACCCTGATTTTTACCTGGTAACCGTGTATGTTCCAAATAGTGGCAGGGGACTGGTTCGTCTGGACTATCGCAAAACCTGGGACAAGGCCTTTCGAAGGTATCTTCGCAATCTGGACCACAAAAAGCCGGTAATCGCCTGCGGGGATTTTAATGTAGCTCATCAAAGTATTGACCTGGCAAATCCAAAACCCAATTACGATAAAACTGCAGGATATACTCAGGTGGAGATCGATGGATTCACAAAGTTGCTTAAAGAGGGATTTTTTGATAGTTTTCGTTTATTTAATCCTGAATCCATAGGGGCGTACAGCTATTGGAGTTATATGTTCAATGCCAGGGAAAACAATACCGGATGGCGCATTGATTATTTCCTTTGTAGTAATCGATTACAAGATCAGGTGAAAGAGACCAGTATATATGCTGACTATCGTGGGTCGGACCATTGCCCGGTAGGAATAAAATTTGCGTTATGAGAAAATTGATTTATATTTTTATCGCTTTAGTAGCCTGTAATCAAACAGGGAACAATACAAAACCAGATAATTCGCCCCAGTCAATGGATATTGAAATTGAAGAAAGATATTACGGACAGACTTTGGAGGGAGACGCAGTCACCAGTTATACCCTGACCAACAACCAGGGCATGACTATGGAAGTGATCAATTATGGAGGAATTATAGTTTCATTGACTGCACCTGATCGTGCGGGCAAATTACAAGATGTGGTATTGGGATTCGATAGTCTTCAACCATATCTTCATGGGAATCCATTTTTTGGAGCGCTGGTGGGGAGGTATGGCAATCGCATTGCCAAAGGAAAGTTTAATTTAGACGGTGAGGAATATGCTCTGATCCAGAATAATGGAGAAAATCACCTGCATGGCGGAACCAAAGGGTTTGACAAAGTAATATGGGAATCGCAGGCCACTGATACACCCGATGGTCCCATGCTGCAACTGTCCTATACCAGTGCGCATATGGAAGAAGGGTATCCTGGTGAACTATCGATTACAGTAACCTATGTGTTGCGCAATGACAATGCACTGCAAGTGGATTATACTGCCACCACGGATCGACCCACTATTGTCAATTTGACCCAACATACTTATTTCAACCTTAATCCAAATTCCGAGACCATTCTGGACCATGAACTTACTTTAAATGCAGATCACTACTTACCTGTTGATGTGGGTCTTATACCCATAGGTTCTCTTAAAAAGGTAATTGGTACTCCGTTCGATTTTCTGGATGCCCATACCGTAGGCGAGCGGATTAATAGTGACCATCCTCAGTTGGTTATAGGAGGAGGTTATGATCATTGTTGGGTTTTAAATGGCCCTGAAGGTGACTTGAAGACTGCTGCGGTGCTCTTCGATCCCGCAACTGGAAGGGAGATGACGGTTGAGACTACCGAGCCGGGTGTACAGTTTTATTCTGCAAATTTCCTTAATGGAAGCATTAAAGGAAAAGGGAAGTCCTATCAAAAACGAGCTGCCCTGTGTCTGGAAACGCAGCACTTTCCGGATAGTCCTAACCGACCGGA
>CAZAWQ010000228.1:0-8059 GCA_964488585.1 uncultured Roseivirgaceae bacterium | reverse complement strand
AACGTCTTAGCGTTACCTTTTACCAAAAAAATATCTAGTGCATTAACAGGAAATGTGCCAAACTTTCTTCTTTCGTCTTAATGGACTGTAAATCAGTGGTGTATAAAAATACAACTTTAACATATTATCTCCGAAAATGCCAAAATGATAAAATTAAAGCATCAATATGATAAGATTTGCAGGGTAATCATATTGTAGTATTTCAAAGACCTTACATGTGCAAGCGATCTGCTAATTACCATTTATTAAGAATTTATGCGTTGCTCGCTTGCAATTAGCTTTGTTCCCGTAGAATCTGTCCCAATATTTTTAATGTGATCAGATAGGTAGGCATGACGCCCATCGGTCCAAGGCTTCCGGAAGCCAGAGTAGATCCGCTAATCAATGGATTATCAGAAGCATAGTATGCGTATCGAAGGGTCACATCTTTTTGAATACTCTTACGGATTTGTGAGGCTGCCTGTATGGCTTTCTGAAAATGTGCCCCTTCCATTTCAAGACCAATGCAACCCCAGCTGCTGTTCTTAAAATAATTAAGGATTTCCCGGTTTTGCAAAGATGTACCAAGCACGGTTATCATGGGACCTTCGAAAGCATCCTGATCCTGGCTCTGAAAATCATCGGCTTTAAGCATGTTTTCAATCGGGTAGTTATCTGCGGTGCCTTCAAATATGTGTGCAGTGGGGATCATAATGTCTCCTTTGTTGCCCGTCAGAATACCTGCTTTTCCCATAATGGCAATGGAGCTAATGGGCATTGGAATTGACTTTCCATGGTCTTCTATCGGTCGGAGCAATTCGTCCATAATTTCATAGGCCTGCTCTCCAAAGGCGTAATCCATCACCAGGATGACCGGTTTTTGTTTTGTGATATAGTCCTTGTCAAATATTACTTCATCTGACAGACTGTTCAAATCGACTTTAGAAAAGTCAATTATCTGGACAGAGATATTGGTGCCCGATGGGTCTTCAAGAAATTTGACACCATGAGATTCTGAGTATGATCTTACTTTTTTATTTAGTGACTGGTTTTTTGGCTTACTTAGTTCCCGGGCAGTTTGTTCGATACTCTTCCAGTTGCCAGGCATTTTTTTTAAAGCTGGGTAAGCAAAAATACTGTTAAGTACACTGTGTAGGTTGGCACTTATCACGTGCAATGGACGATTAGTCAGATTATTTTTCAGTAAATAATCTTTTATTTGCCGCGCCCACCGGTCACCATATATATGATGTCCGATCCTTTCTCTAAGAGTGGCGGTAAAGCTGATGCTTCGATCTTTTTCATCCCGGGCTTCTTGTAGAGCAAGTTTACCCAGCCAGTAGACCACATGAAATAGTCCATTGTGACTGCTGTTTCCCTCAAAGCCTTCATAGATCTTTTCCGTTTCCAGAAAGGTCCGTCCAAGTATGGTACTGAGATAACTAAATGCTACTTCCCGGTTTTTACTGGTAATTGACACGCCGCCTTCAACGATTTTTTCCATCTTGGACCACTCTATGGTCATACGACCTTTTTCGTCCAAAGCCCTGTTTTTAATTTTTTCAGCTTCTATAAAAAGGAAGGTGAGATGAGTAAGTAAGTCATAGATTTCAGAACGACCACGGGTAATCTCGATGAACATCTGCTCATCATCAATGCGATAGCAGTTTCGCCGCCGTTTGGCTGGAATGATCACCTCAAAGCTGGACCGTCCATACCCTTCCTCCGAGGTTAGTTTAATAAAACGGCACTCCTCAATCCCCTTCGGCAAACGCTCCATTACATAGAGCAGACCATCTAGTTCTACTTTGTCGGAGTCGATAATGCTTCCATAAATTTCGGGGCTTAAGATCAAAAGGGCTTCCCTTATTGAGGTGCCTGAAACACCATAAGGTTTGTAGTAACCGCGGATAAACAAATGCTTCATCACGATATATAACCGTTCAATTGCAGCCCTACTTTCCTGTGCTTTGGTTCTTTTCACCTGGATGAAAGACATATATTTTTTATTGTTACAGGGATCGACTAATTTGGGAGCTAAATATAGGCGTTATAAAAACAGATTATGAATATAAAGGGAAAAATACTGGAATTGAAAGACACCGTACAGGTAACAGATACTTTCAAGAAAAGAGAGTTTATTGTGGAATACGCAGACAATCCCCAGTATCCTGAATTTATTAAATTCGAATTGATCCAGGATAAGTGCGACTTAATTGATGACCTCAAAGTTGATCAGGAGGTGGACGTGCATTTTAATCTAAGAGGCCGTAAATGGACAGATCCTCAGGGCGAGGTCAAGTACTTCAACAGCTTACAAGCCTGGAGAATCGAATCCGTGGTTTCAGGTCCATCACCAGAAAAAGGAGACCCGGGAAGCGGCCAGGAACCTGCTTGGTTAAATGCCGATGATAATACAGATGATGACCTTCCATTTTAACAGGTCAATGTAACACATATGAGCTGTTAAACGATATTTGATCAGATGATTAATCTATTTCCTTAATCCTGATATTTCTGAAATAAACTGGAGCTCCTGCATGCTTCCCTTGGAAGCCAATCTTTCCTTTTGTAGGCAGAGTAGCTGGGGCCTTTGATAGCCAAGATGGCGCTTCGGTTCCATCCGGGTTAATCTTGGCATCGGTGAACTTTGACAAATCGATTTCATTTACTTGCTCTCCATTCAATAAGACATAGATCATATTGTCCAGGCAGGTAATGGTATATCTGTTCCATTCGCCAGGTTTCTTCACCACTGATTTAGTAGCGGGTTTACGTCCGAATATGGCGCCACATTGCCAACTTTTTGGACTATTCGCCCATTTTTCGTTATGATCATCGGCAATTTGCACTTCAATAGAATTAGGGATCCAATCATCAAGGTTTGAACAGTATACTACTACACCACTGTTGGTGCCATCGGCATTTTTAAATTCCAAATCGAGCACAAAATTGTTGTAGTCTTGTTTCGTCCATAAAAACTGGTCTTCCGATGCAGTGAATTCCCCATGCTCAAATGTCCAGATGCCCTCAGGATAAATTGCATTGGAAAGCTGGTGGTTAAACAGGTCAGCCCAGCCGTGGGAATCCGGATGTTGTGATAAGGGATATTTAGAAGCGCTCTGACCTAATGCAATGGCTGGGATAATAGTTGCCATTATAAATATTTTGGTTGACCAATTTTTCATTTTCCTCTTTTTTTAAAAACCCTATGTTTTCTATTGCTGCCATGATGTCGATGATTATTTCCTGCTGATTTCCGTGGTGCTTTTGGGTCCGGACCTGGACCCAGGTGTTCAGGAAGCTGACCTTTGCTTATGGTACGCTCAACTAATTTTTCAATATTCCTGAACTTATACTGGTCATCGGCATTAATTAATGTAAATGCGATCCCGGTGGATTCGGCTCTGGCAGTACGACCTACTCGATGCACATAATCTTCTGCATCTCTGGGCACATCATAATTAATTATAAGTTCAATATCTTCAATGTCGATTCCCCTGGCTACAATATCCGTGGCCACAAGCACCTGGGTTTGCTTGTTGCGAAAGCTTAATAGTACTCGCTCTCTTTCTGCCTGATCCAGGTCAGAATGAATACTCCTTACATTCAGGTCTATTCCTTTCAAAGCTTGTTCAATTTCTTTTACGCTTTTCTTAGTAGAGCAAAAGACGATCGCGCTGGTAATGTTTTTTGATTTCAACAAATGCTCAATTAATGGCACTTTCTGATGATTGAAAGTATAAAAGGCCGCTTGAAAAACTCCTTCCGCGGGCTTGGACATGGCAATGTTGATATGCTTTGGGTCTTTCAATATCTTTCGGGCCATAGTCCTGATCTTGGGAGGCATCGTAGCCGAAAACAATAATGTTTGCCGTTTTTCCGGAAGCTTACTTACGATGCGGAAGATGTCTTCGAAAAATCCCATATCCAGCATTCTATCCCCCTCATCTAAAATAAAATGGCGTAATTGTGACAGGTCTACGTAGCCAAGGTTCAAATGCTGAATGAATTTGCCAGGTGTAGCAATAATGATATCTGCTCCTTTGATAAGTGCTTCCTTTTCACGTACAAAGGATGCACCATCCCGTCCTCCGTATATAGCGATAGAGCTAACCGGTGTGAAATAGGCAAACCCCTCCAGGTGCTGATCGATTTGTAGCGCTAACTCTCTGGTAGGAGCAATGATTAGGGTGTTGATATGCTGCGGTGCGCTGTCTACAATATGCTGGATTACCGGTAGCAGATAGGCAGCAGTCTTGCCCGTTCCGGTTTGAGCGCAACCTATTAGGTCGTGATTGTCCAGAATTATTGGGATGGCCTGTTCCTGAATGGGCGTGGGTTTATCAAATCCCATAGCCTGCAAACTATGAACAATCTTATCGTTTAGGGCAAAGTTTTTGAATTCACTCATGTATAATGATCCGCAATTTAGTCATTCCAGTAAATAATCAGCTGAAATGGGAAAGTGATCAGTATGTTTTACACTGTTATGGGTTTTAAAATCACTCAGAGTAATTCCTTCACTGTAGAACTGGTTATCGATCCTTAAGAAAAACATCTTTCCGTTAAAAGTAAACCCAAATCCACGGCCCCCATTCTCAAAGGAACTGTGCAAGTACTTTTTTAGATTTTGGTACGAGTAGCTATAAGGCATATCGTTAAGATCACCGGTAAGTATTACCGGATAGGGTGATCGTTCCAGATGCTTACACAGATTATCGATCTGTGCTGCCCGCCGGATAAATCCATGCTTTAATTGAAATACCAATTGTTTCAGATTTTTAGAAATTGTTTCGCTATTTGAGTTTGTAAGTTGTTGTTCATCTATGCTCATTGACTGCAAATGGACATTATAAATCCTCACTGTATCTTCATCTTTAACTACATCTGCATAAAGAATACTATTATGGGGACTCTCGCTCACTTGAAGGGAACCTCGGTGAATCATAGGGTATTTACTAAAAATTGCCATTCCAAATTGGCCCCCTTGGCTATTGGTCACGGTAGGTTCAAAATGATAATATGGATTCTTTTTTCGGATTGCTTTAATGGTACTGAATATTTCAGAACCTGGTTGAACATAGAACTCTTGTAAACATTTAATATCATCATCTCGCTGCTCGACCCAATCGATGGTCTGCCTGGAAGAGACAAAATCGCTATTTAGGTGGCTATATACATTAAAGACCCTGACATTATAACTTAGCACTCTCAGTACGTCATCGGTTTTGATGACTCTGTGTAGCGCAACCGTTCTATTAAGAAACAAAAGACCTATAATACAAATAGCCAAGGGATGAATAAAGTATCTTGATCCCTTTGCTGCCAAATAAATCAATAATAGGGTATTAACCACTAGTACCAGTGGTATCATCAAAGAAAAGAGGCCTGATATCCACAGTACCTGAGGAGAGATAAAAATACTGGCAAAGACAATCAGGCTCAGCCCGCTTAGAAATCTAAAAATAACCTTCAAACTACGGCTCCACGAATTGTAGGTACTAATTATCCATAAACTTACGATTAAGTTTTTAAATTTAAGGAGAATTAAAACTCATCTGATGAATAAGATCTTATTTTGTCCTATGATGTTGATTATGGTGTTATTTTCCTGCTCTTCATCCACCCGGGAAGACGATTCTAATAAAATTGAGCTGAGTCCGGGACAGCAAAAAGTAAAAGATCTTGAAATCAAAGTACTGGGTATCCACGATGAGGTGATGCCGTTGCTGGCCACCTTGGTTTTATTTAAAGACCAGCTTGAAACCAAGAATCAGCTGCTAAGGTCCTCCGACCATTCAAATGCATATGATCAGGTGATCCTCAATAATCTGATCATTGTCAATCTTGATCAGGCCCAGGAAGAGATGATGAATTGGATGCGGAATTATCAACAGATCAATATTGCCGCAGATGCCGCTACCAATTTAAGTTATTTGGAAGAAGAGAAGCTAAAGATAGAGACCGTGCAGGGCAAAGTGAATAGTGCCATTAAATCTGCGGAAGAAGCGCTTGCAGAATCTCAGATCTGAAATCTGAGATCTCAGATCGAGTTACTCCGCCAGGAGTAACTCGATGTCCCCCATAAGTTTATCCACATCTTCGGGCATGGTACCATTATAGACACCCCTGATATGTTTTTGCTGATCAACCAGAAGGAATGCGCCACTATGTATAAAACCTCCGGGTGCGTCGCTGTCTGCCCCGGCCGTCACCATATAATCTGACTGCCCAAGTCGATATATTTCGCTCTGATCTCCTGTTACAAAATGCCACGGACTGCCTTTTTCTATACCAATCTGCTCGGCGTAGTCCCTGAGGACAGCCACCGTATCGTGTTTGGGATCAATGGTATGAGACAATATTGCAAACTCTGAATTATCCTGGAATCGTTCATAGACACGCAACATTTGGGTCTTCATGGTGGGACAGATGGTAGGGCACGAAGTAAAGAAAAAATCCGCTACATATATTTTCCCCTTAAAAGTTTCTGGGGTAACATCACTACTATCCTGGTCCACCAATTGGTAATTTCCTATGGTATGATACAAGGTATCTCCTTGCTCGCTTACTGTCCGTCGTCCTAGTATCGGCAAGGTTTCTTTTTGTTGGCAAGCTCCTGAGGTTAATAGTAGTACAATGCTCACACAGCAGATTCCCTGCTTCTTTAGATAAAGTAGTTTATTCACTTGTTTCGAAACTTTTTGTAAAGATGAATGGCTGACATTAGAATAGCGCCAAATATAATCAATCCAAATAACCCATAGGTCATATCCAAAGCACTTTTCAAAACTACCAGGAACACGATGCTTACTAAAAGCAGTGTGGCTACTTCATTCCATATTCGTAACTGGAAGGAGGTCAGGGAAAAAAGTCCTTTTTGTAGCTTAACCTGTATATAATGGCACAGGAAATGGTACAGGTAAAGCACCGCTACCAGCCAAAGTTTGATTATCAACCAGTTGGGCCAAACCGGAAATTTCTGCAGCATACTGAGCCCAAATAACAATGTCAGCACTGCTGAGGGCCAGGTGATCATATACCACAGCAATCTGGAGATTCTCCGGTATTCGTTTAAAAGTATAGTTCGATCTGGTTCCGCTTGGTCATTTGCTTCGGTTTGATAGATAAATAATCTGACAATATAGAAAAGACCGGCAAACCAGGTGACCACAAAAATGATATGTAGTGCTTTAAAATAGAGGACTGACATAATATGCAAGATGCAAATCGATACGGAGAAGACAAAAATAGAGCGTATAGACTAAATATTTGACTGTAAAAGAACGAAAATGATCAAAATCTTTGTTAACAGTTAGAACTGCTCAGTTAATTGTTAAAAGTGATGGATTCTGAACCAAATAAAATCTGGTATTTCGAGAATGTAGATCTATTCGAAATGTTGTGTCCACATAAACTCAGTGATAACCGGGACAGCCACCAATATCATCATTACAAAAAAGGACAATTCATTTATTTTCAGGACCAACCATCTGACCATATCTATATGATCGCACAGGGAAGGGTCAAAATTGGCAGCTATTCAACACAGGGTAAAGAGATTACTAAAACCATTTTGACTAAAGGAGAGATTTTTGGAGAGCTGGCTTTGACTGGTGAGGATCACAGATTGGATTTTGCCCAATCAATGAGCGATGAAACTACCATATGTTCAATGGGAATTGATATAATGCAAGACCTGATGGTCAAAAATAAAAACCTAAGCCTGAAAATTTTCAAATTGATTGGGTTTCGTTTCCGTAAGTTAGAGCGGCGGCTGGAATCATTGGTGTTCAAAGATGCTCGAACCCGTGTTGTAGAGTTTATTAGGGAGATGGCCCAAGAGCATGGTCAAAAAGTAGGGTTTGAAACTATGGTAAAAAATCAATTGACCCATCAGGATATTGCCAATTTAACCGGCACTTCCAGGCAAACTGTGACCACCATACTGAACGATCTAAGAGATAGAAACCTTATCAATTTTGATCGCCGGAAAATCCTGATCAGGGACATGGATAAATTGTGTTAGGAGTGTGGGTGCTTAGCCGATATCAATTCAATTGCACTGCAATTAAAG
>CAZAWQ010000227.1:0-1927 GCA_964488585.1 uncultured Roseivirgaceae bacterium | reverse complement strand
AAAATGCTTGAAGTAATAGCCGATGAAACCGTGGTCAACACCTTGATTGATGAATATACCCAAACGGATTTTAAAAGTGCAATCAATGAAACTGCCATAGTTTGGGAGGCGAGATCTGACAACTTCGTGTTAAATTCGTATATATTAATCATGTTGTATGCGCACGCGAATAACACAGAAAAGACATTGTATTGGATAGAAAAAGGATATATCAGAAAAGATGGTGGAATGCCGTACCTCGGGGTGGAACCATTTTTAATACCATATCACAAAGAGCCACGCTTCATTGAAATTATGGAGAGTATGGATCTTCCGTTTGGTAAATTCTAATATTGCATGTTGGACGGCTATTACTACTGCTTCGAATGTAGAATTTTCAGCTTTTCACATTGACTACTATTCTATAAAACCGCTGATTTAGAGGAGTTAGTCAATTATCGGTGTATTTACCGTTTTAAAACAATAATTTATCCTATTGTGAGGGGGAAATTACAGTACAGATACAGACTATAAAAGATGTCCTCTATTCGATTTTTCAACTTTTTTCCTTCATTCTAACTGGTGCCTTTGATAATACTAGTATTTCATGCCGGCTGTAGAATATTTGAAGCAAGCCTTTAATGAAGGGCTTGGTTTTAGAGGCACTGACTTACCCTATATAGGCTATTACTATGATTTTGACCCAGAACTTATTCCTCTACATGGTTACCCTCCTTATGAAGAATTTGTAAAACCTAAAGGATAATACTTTTATATTCCAGGCATTATTTCAAAATAGGGCCTTTGAATGGCTAAATAAAGTTGAACTCCCGGAGAAATTTGAATGGCCGCTTTTGGCCGAATGCTGCCGGTGGCTATTCCATGGTTTGGAAAAGTTAATGCTTACTGCTTTTGAACTATTCTAAGATCTAAGACACTTTTGAAGCGTTATATCAGCTTCATTGAGTATTGAGGTGCCAATGGGTGTATAAACACATGAAGTGCTTATAACGCTTCATTATAGTTCAACAAAAGATATGGCTAAGTATGGGCAAGGTTAGATTTATATAGGAAGGCATCATTATTTATTCAAAAACTCTTGATTAAGCAGCAATTCCGATAGTTTTTTGTTGTGAATTTCTATTTTGGATGTCCTTTTAAAACACTTAAGAGTAAAAAACCAGATAAATACAGAGGTTATTAAAATACTAAACTCAAATCTTGATCATAAAAGCTCCACGTATTAAAAGACCATAGTAGGGCGATTTAAGAGGGGTTTGGCACCTTTTCAATCTAATCCAGTATAAACATATCCATTTAAAGTTCAAGGGCTTAAAAAAGGAATATAGAACCTCCTTCCTAAACTACTTCCGTTTCAGCTCATCTAATGTCTTTCCCTCTTTACTTTTCCACTCCATCCATCCATTGGCTCTTCTTCCTAATACGGTAGCAGCTGCAGCACTCTTTTAAAATATTTTTTTAGCAGCATCATTAAAATAGGTATTTTAGTTGCAATGACAAACGTGTACAAGTACAAACCCTATATATATACTTTGTACACAGAACCTACTGGGTAATTACTGACTGGTATAAGCGCCTCAAATTAGTAATAAGTACAAGAATGTGCCTGGAAGCACTCAAGGGCTTAAAAGAGGAAAAACTTTTGGTCAAAGGATATTGGTAGTGGCCGAAAAGCTTCGCGAATTAAGGAAAAGGAAGGGATATACTAGCTATGAAAAATTTTCCTGGGATCACGATCTCTCACGAATGCAATACTGGCGAATGGAAACTGGTACCAATTTCTCATTTACAACCCTACTGAAGGTTTTGGACATACACAAGCTCACTCTAGCGGCATTGTTTAGCGATATTGATACATAATACCTGTTAACATACCCCCCTACTTACTCCCATATATGCCGCTGCGCCAGTCGCCTTCATCCAGATG
>CAZAWQ010000226.1:0-8991 GCA_964488585.1 uncultured Roseivirgaceae bacterium | reverse complement strand
TATGATTTCGTCGATAGAGGATACATACTTGGAAGGAAATAGTGTTAAGGTTCCATATTCGGTAATAATACAAATTGAGTCATACAAAGATTATGGTTTACCACTAATAGGTGTGGGGCTCGCATTACTCGTATTATTTGTTGGTGTAAGAGCTCAATAAGGCCAATACTAACGCCCACAAAATGGTCCCAGGTCACTAAAAGTATATTTTATCAGTGTCTGCTATCGGCCAAAAGCGGCCGTTCGAGGTACTAAGCCTTTTTAAACATCCCCCCAAGCATTACATCCCATTTCCAGACATTTTGATTCCCTCCATAAAGTGCTTCCCTTCCCTTTGCAAAAAATAAGTATGCTCTGATACATTAGAGGTGAATTTAACTGTGTAATGCTGTCCCTCCAGCTGAGTTGTAAAAGTAGTTATTAACTTTTTCGAACCACCTTCCTCTAAAAACTTTGACTTTTTTTCCCATTGGGTTTTATTGAAACGATGGGTGGTCGTGCTTCCAATTTGGTTTGGATCAAATACTTTTTCTTTATGGCAGTATTCGATCTTTATGTTAGGTTTACCAGAGTGACTAAGCGTGAAGCCTTTTTCAGTGGAGGAGAGGATCCATTTTTGGGGAATTGAGAATTCAAAAGATCCAAATAGGTATCTTCGTAAAGATGATTTATCCTCTTGATCTACCTTTCTGAGTTCCATCCCAAAACAATAAACCCCGCTGACTTTTCCTTTCCTATTGATCTTAAAACGGATGTAAGATGGGCTGGCGATATTCCTACTAACGGCCAAGGACGGATTGACGAAATCCAGTATGAATTCATTGATGATTTGGTCATTGCGGTAAATAACCCCTTTGAGTCCATCAACTTCCTCGCCGATGATCAAATTAGGATTGTCGTAGTAAACAAAGTTATCTCCACCCATTTTGTACCGGTAAGTTCCTAAGTAGTTGCGCTGTTTTTCTTTGGCTAATTGAAAGCTGTTGATAGTTGGGTCTGCTTCTGTAGGTTGGGCAAAACTGGTAGTTGGGTTTCCGGCTGCCAAGAGCAGTATATTATTGACGATATTCAAACCAAATGCATACTGATGTCTGTCCATGAGCGTCAGGTCCACATTGGTCACTAGAGAGACGGCAAGCTCATTCTCAGGATCAATCATCGTAAAGGAAGAAGCCGTTCCGGTACTACCCCCGTGATGGAACACTTTTCGGCCATCTACTTGTGAAATCATCCAACCCAAGCCATAGTGATATTGCTCGCCACTGCCGCCTTCTTTCTTCGATAGCCCTACGAAACTTATTTGAGGTGCCCACATTTCTTCTATCAACGATGCGGACAAAATTCGATTTGCATCGAAAGTACCTTTGTTGAGGTACATCATCAGGTAATTAGCCAAATCATGGGTGGTGCTTTCAGTGTACTTCCCAGCGGCAATGAATTCCCCACTCCTTAATCCCACACTATGGTTGGCTACAGCCTGGCCGATTCCCGGAAAATGCCCACTTGCTGATTGCTCATAATTGATAGGGAGTACGGAAGAATGCAGCATCTCTAACGATTCGAAAATATTCGTTCTCACATATTCGGGATAAGGCTGCCCGCTGACCCTGCTCACCAAAAGTCCTGCAATGCTGAAACCAATATTGGAGTATTGATAAACCGAACCCGGTTTAGTCAGGATAAATGAGTTGGAAAGGTTCTTCAGTAAACCTTCCACCGATTTTTCCGACATATCATGCGAATTACGGATACTTCCAGTTAGCCCAGCAGTATTATTGAGCAGCATACGCACCGTAATGCTGTCGCTTCTCTCTGGGTTGGCCGTGGTGAATTCTGGAATATATTGCTTCACATGATCATCCAGTCCAATCTTGCCTTGCTCAACCAACTGCAAAATGGCTAGGGCAGTAATCGATTTTGTTAGGGAGCCAATGGGGTTCACCGTTTTTGAAGTGAAGCGTTCCTCTCCACCCATATCCTTAAAACCATAAGAAGCGGAAAAGAAAATCTCTTGTTTGTTGGTTACGACCACCGAAAAACCCGGCATGATATGGTTTTGGTAAACTGACGATAGGTATTGGTCAATTTGCTTGTTGTCTTGCGCTTTAACGGCATGGCAGAAACTCCAAGTAATGATGAAATATATGATCGATTTTTTCATGATTATTCTGATTTGAATTGTGTTGATTTGATTTTTGAGATGACCCGCATGGCATTCCAAGAACTGAGGTAGCCAAACAGTATGATGATAATTAGTGTGAAGGCAATTAGGAAGAAAGAAACTTCAAAGGGGAAATTGGGCAAACCCATCCCTCCCGTTAAGCCACTGATCAACGATTTACCTACCAAAATGGCCAGCAATACACCCAATAGGTTGCCCGTGAGCATGATCACTGTATTTTTGAATAGGAAGGAATATTTGACCTGAAAGTCGGTAAACCCTATGGCTTTGAGTTTGGCAATAATACCCTTGTCCCGATTGATATGAATGTTGAGGTCATTAGCCACCATGATGGAGATTATCACGATAAAGAAAACGGCAATTAGTAAAATCCCCCCTCTAAGGTTGCTTATGATGGAAAGAAAGGCTCCCCGTTGTTCCAAACTTTTCTCCACCGAAACCTTTTCCCCAAAAAAGGAGCTTATCTCCCTTTGGATCTGCTCAATTTTGGAAACATCCATTAGCTTAACCCCAAACTGATCCGTCTCATACAACGGGTTTACAGACTCCATAGCGGAGGCATGCAACCTGAAACCTTGCCCAAATGCACTGATGTCCTGATAGATGCTACAAACATGCATTTGTAGTTGGCTGCCTTCTATCATAACTATGATGGAATCCCCAACTTCTACATGGGCCATTCGGGCGGTACCTATACAAAGAGCAATATCTTCAGCCTGATTTGGGTGAGCACCTGACAGGTTTTGAAAGCCTGTTTCCTTCAAATCAATATCATAAATCCTTCCCCTCACTTCCATAATTTCAACACCAGATATGATTTTTAGGTTGGCAAAGCTGTAAGGAATTACATTGTTGACCTGCCATTCAAATGCAGAGAAAAGGTTGAGGAAATCGGATTTGTCCAAAGGCATAAACACACCTTTGTCCAAACTGATTTGTAAGTCAGCATCCACAAAACCCCAGTCGGGTTTATGCGATTTCACTTGCTCAAGGGAAGTCCCTACACCAAAAACAAATAATATCATGAAGGAAAAAACCGCAAAGCTGAAACAGAGTATCAAGCAGGATACTGGCCTTCCCACTATAAATTGCAAGCCCATGATGATTTCGGATGAAAGCCTGCGATAGCTTACAGGGCTTTTGGTATTGCTCCCCATCATTGTGCCCTTTTGGATGGCTTGTACGGCACTAATTTTCCCAGCTTTAGAGGTTGTCAAGAGGGTTACCAAAAGGGTTAGGCCTGCAATAATAAATCCTGGGAAAATATGAGACAGAAATAGGGAATTGGGTTGGTAGTTCAGCCCCGAACTGCTATTCATATATCCTATAATCAATAAAATGGAAAAGTAAGCAACCACAATCCCCAATGGGATCGCCACAATACTCAACAAAGAAAGCTTCAGCAAATAGGTATTTCGGATGCCTGCCGGAGTAAAGCCCAATGCTTTCATGATACCGATTTGTTTGTAATCAGCGAATATCTGGCCGGAAAGGGTTCCATTCAGCACCAACAAGGCAATTGCAAAAATCATGATGGAAAGAATCATCAAGACCGCACTGAATAGCGAGAAAATGCCATTAAACGCTGATTTGAAGAGTTGGTATTCCAGTTTTGTACCCGAAAAATCAACCTCAGATAAAAATTTAGAATAGACAGATCCAGCATGGCGGGGTTCGTGCATCCGAATGCCTACCATCATATTGCTAAGGTTTTCGAGCGGTTGGAAAATGGCCATTGCTCCGGGTGCCATGAAAATTCTGGTTGGGTTAAGAAGGCCACTCAGAAAATGAGGGTCAACTACAAATGATGAAATCACAAAATCGAAACTCCCGGATACAAATCGGAACTGTAAAGTATCCCCCACCTCTAAACCATAATTGGCCGAAAAGTGATAGGGGAGCCACACTTCATTGTACCGGGGGGCGTCCATAGCATCGGGATGGAGGATTGTCAAATTATCCTGCTCCTCATGATAAATGTATTCTGTTAGATGTGCCGTCACCTTGATTTGCTTTCCGTCATGAATAAAGCCATCGTCAAAAAGCATGTAAGGCACTGGTTTGGAAACCTCCAACACCTCTGGTTGCTGTTGATACCAATTGGCGATTTGCTGGTAACTTTCAGCTTCGGCATCAAAGAACAGAAGTAAATGTGAAGCTTTCAGTTTCTCAAAATTATCGTCAAAAGGTCGGGCAGATACCTGCAATAAGTTCATCGCTACCGTAAGTAAAAGCGTAGTGAGAAACAGGGTGAGTGACAGGAAAATGTATTGTTTTTTCCGTTTTTTTAAACTCTCTTTTATTATCAATAAAGTGCTTTTCATATCCGTGGGGTTTACCATCCTAAATTTTCAAGCCAGTGTGTAATGGCTTCCCTTTTCTTATTAAATGAGCTAACCTTTTCAAAGTTCATGTGGTCAACAATTGCTCCATCTTTGAGGTAGTAAACTTCATCACCATAGGCAGTCGAAGGTATATCGTGAGTAACCATCAGAATAGATTGGCCTGATTGGTGCAACGTCCGAAAACATTCCAGAACTTTGGATGAAGATTCACTATTCAGGTTGCCAGTGGGCTCATCGGCCATCAACACCGCAGGCTCATTGATCAGGGCCCTGGCAATGGCACCTCTTTGGCTTTCTCCTCCTGAAACTTCCCCGGGAAGCCGATTGGCCAATTGGGCTATCCCCAATTGTTCCAATAACTGTTTCGCCCGTTTCCGCACGGCTTTTTTATCCTTGCTAACCAAGTAGCCAGCCAGCATGATGTTTTCCTCAAGCGTAAGTTGGTTGATCAGGTTGTGATCTTGAAATACAAAACCTATGTGTTTTCGTCTGAACTTTGCTAGTTGCATTTCACTGTAATCACTGATGCGCTGGCCCAACACCGTAATGTGCCCAGAGCTAGGTTGGTCGAGTCCACCTAACAGGTGCAACAATGTTGACTTCCCCGAACCTGAGGCTCCCATCAATACGGTAAACTTTCCAGCGACAATACTCAGGCTCAACGATTTCAGAATCGGATGTTCCTGATCAGATTTTCGATAGTACTTCTTGATGTGTTCGGTTTTTAATACGTGTTCCATATACTTTTTCTTTTTGGATGCAATTTGCTCCAAGGGAAGCACCTATGCGCTTCATCGGGTAAGTTGAACCCTCTGCCGGGGTATTGGTCTTTCTTATTTGGCTGCTATTGACTATACTTATGCCTTAACTAATTTTTGAAATGCAATACCTATTTGTAGCAAGTGGCAGTATTACCGTTTTCATACTGACATTAATATTCGGGAAGAAAGAAAAGTCGAAATCAGATTTTATCCTCTGCTTCATACTTACCATCATACTGCTCAATTTTGTAACGTTGTTTCTGTTGAATGTGGGGATTACACCCTTTACAAAATGGGAGGAGTTTATTTTTGAGTTCAGCGAAGCATCCATTTTTCTACATGGCCCTCTGCTTTGGTTATATACCAAATCGTTGACCAAAGCAGGATTCACAATTGAAAGAAATCATATCCTGCATTTTATTCCATTTATGGTATCCTTCGGATACTTCTTGATAGGGGTTTTGACACCACTCGGCGTAGCAGTGCAAATCCGAAACGTTCTGTTGGTGCTGAAGCTTTCAAGCATTGCCCTCTACGTCATCATGTCGTTGAAGTTGCTGGATGGTCACGAAAAGAAAATTCAATACCTCTTCTCTAACATTGATCGAAAGAAACTAACCTGGCTCAGGTTTCTGTGCAGGAGCATATTGGCAATTGGCCTTATTGCCGCCTTGAGCCTGATGGTTGATCGGTTTACTGCCTTCTCCATACCACAGTATGGAGGGATGCTGACCAATATTGCCCTCTGTATCTTTGTTTATGCCTTGGGCTATTTTGGTTTCAAGCAGGAGTTCATTTTCCAGCCATCCCGGACTCCTTCGGGGGAGATAGTGAAATATGCCAAATCAGGACTGGATCAGGCAAGCTCAAAGAAAGGATATCAAAAGCTGGAAGACTATATCATAATGGAAAAATCCTATTTAGATGCGGATCTAACCCTTTTTGGCTTGGCAGAAGAACTTGACTTGCAGCCCAATCATCTTTCCCAAATCATCAATACATTTTCGGGCTCTAACTTTTACGATTTTATCAACCAATATCGGGTGGAAGAAGCCAAGCAGCGAATCTCCTCAGATGAAGTGCTTAAAAAGACCCTTTTGGGTATTGGGCTTTCCTCTGGTTTTTCCTCCAAAACAACCTTTAACCGTGCCTTTAAGAAACACACCGGACAAACTCCTAGTGAGTATGAAAATCTTCAATCTTCTTGAAGTCCCCTTTCAAATACTGAAGTATGCAGTCGCAATTCTATTTGTTCTTGATACATTGAAAATACAGAATGATCTAAATTCAGAAGTATTAGAACCAAAGCACGACATGCTATAAAAAATAATAGCCACTCAAAGCCAATGCTCCATCCAAAGCTACTCCAATGCAGTATGATACATAGCCATCGCTCATCCTCTGGAGGAAAATCGATGGCTTTTAAAAAGTTCTCGATAGAAAGATCGCGCTTGAACTTAAAAAAGTAACACTCACCTTTCAACGCATAACCCATCCTGAACTCAGAATCAACTGCCAGTACTCTTTCAGCGTAAACAAGTGCAGAATCATAGTTTTGTTCAGCACTAAATGTCTGCCCTTTTGCAACGATAGCTTGTAAGTATTCCGGATATCTTTAGAGTTGGCTGAAAATACGGAGGCTTGAATGTCTCCTTTCGGCCAAAAGCTGCCGTTCATTACTTACTCGGGGACCCCCACTTTATCCAACATTACCTGCTAGTGAGGACTACCGTAAAGGGGTTTAAACATAGGTTCTCCTTTTATCATAGACATAAATAACTCGTGATCTTTGTAGGCTTGTTCTAGCCACTCAAAAGCGGTAGCTGTCTCTCCCATCTGAGCGTATATGCTAGCTAAATAATACGAAGGACTAGCTCCACTTGCCTTTACATATTTTGTTTTTATATCAGTATAGGTTTTTGTAGCGTAATAATCTTCTGGAAGATCGTCTAAATATTCTCCGTCTTCGGTAAACAGAGAGTTGGGAACATTGGCTGTAAGATTGGTCAGATCCCAATAACTACCAGCACCATCAAGCAAAGTAAAATCTCTTTCAAAACCACGGGCTCTAGGAAGATAATCAGGAGCTTATTTTACCAGAACCAATAAAACGACAAGACCACCGTGACTTGATCGTGCTCTGTCAGCGCAGTATTGATATCCAGTTAATCAATGTACGCCAAAAGTCAACTGTTCATAATATTGAACAACCTGAATCAGATCGGCTTCATTTTTCAGGTCCAGGTTCTGATTTTTGACAAAAGCCAATACCTGATCCCCATTTTCCCATTTCTTTAGCTCCTTTTTCTTTCCCTGAAATTCACGAAACTTATTGGTAGATTTATTTAACAAAAAATACATTTGTTCCTGATCAATCTGGATATCGCTATTATGGGCATATACTAATTCAGTGGTACTGGTGGTATTATTATCACCATCCATTACTTTCGCCAAAGTATTGCGAAACAAACTCAAATGAAGACCTTCATACACTCTAAGAAGCAATAAATCACTACCTACACCATCAAGAATTATGGGATTTATCAAAACTTGTGAACTGTTGGCCATGAGAATCGAATCCACTGCAATTGGATTCAATGAAAATTCTTTTTCATCTACCAGCACCAGGAGCACATGATTCAGCACATCATAGTTGAATGTAATGCCGGAGGCAAATCTTCCTTGTGATAGGAAAACCTCTCCTTGTTGCCAATCCGTGAAAAGGTTTGCGCGTCCTTCTACTTCCGCTGGTCGAACTAGTATCCTCAAAAAATCAGCGGGGGCGATGACATTCTGTGAGTCGAGATTAGGTTGCTGCTGGGCTCTGGCGTCTGGAAATATTCCTGCAATAGCCATAAGAAATAAGCAGCACCTGATCATCATGACAAATTAGATTGGGCATTCAATATTACAAAAAAAACCATGACCGGCAGCTTTCGGCCAAAAGCGGCCATTCAAGCTCACTCCGGAAACCCAACCTTATCCAATAGCTCCTGATAACGGGGGTCACTGCGTATGGGCTCAAAAGGAGGTTCTACTTTTAGCCAATGCATTTCAATCTCACGGTCCTGGTAGGATTTCTCAAGCCATTTAAATGCTTGGTTAATCTCGCCCTTCTGACAATAAATCATGGCGATATAAAAAGAAGGGCTGCCGCCTGCGCTGATCTCAGCCCTGTCAAATAATTCTTCAAGATATTCTTCAGAATCCTGAATCTGCCCTAAATGAAGATGAGATATACTCATGATCGCCAAAAAACGGGGAGGAAATGACGTCACTGGAAATACTTCCAGAAATTTGGCACTTTCCCTAATCACCGTTTTATATTTCTCAAGGTACATCCAAACCCGTGCGGATTCTACAGCAATTACCCGGCCTCTAATAGTGGTATCTGCTAGTGCAAAGCTGATGGTCTCTAAGGCTTGTTTATGTTGGCCGGCAAAATACTGACTTACAATTTTTCCCGCCCAGCCATAAGGGGAACTGTTATCCAGCTCTACGTTCTTCACTGCTCCTATGGCTGCCTCCTTAAATTGTCCCATCACAAGGTGGTAATCGGTCCAGCTGTAATTGGGATATACTCTTTTCACCTCCAAATACTCCTTCCCGGCGCCTTCGAAGTCCCATTCAAACCAAAGGAGTGACCAAGCCATTCTTTGATGTGCTCGTGCATTATTAGGATCCAATTCCAAGGCCTTCTGAA
>CAZAWQ010000225.1:0-16308 GCA_964488585.1 uncultured Roseivirgaceae bacterium | reverse complement strand
ACGACCATCCGGAGAACTGGAAATGGCAGAAAAAGGAAGACTACCTGGATGGAGGTCAAACCAAGACCGAAAAGGAAGAAACCGCCATGTGGACGTTTGAACCCTCAGCAGCCATCAGCGTATATGAAGATTTTATAAATAATGAAAACATAGAATTAGTGCTAAACAAAAAGCTCGATAGAGCAGATGGTGTTACTAAAATTGATAGTAAAATCACTTCAATTAAAATGCTGTCAGGGGAAGAGTATCATGGAAAAATGTTCATCGATGCGACTTACGAAGGTGACCTTATGGCAGCAGCCGATGTGGATTATGTCGTTGGTAGAGAGTCAAACGAAATGTATCAAGAAACCATGAACGGAGTCAATACTAAACTGACCGATACTACCATGACAGGTCTGCCGGCTCATAATGCCATGAATCATAACTTTGTGGATGGAGTGGATCCCTATATTGTTAAAGGAAATGCTGGCAGCGGATTGCTGCCGGGTATCAATCCTGATGGACCTGGGCGAGAAGGGGCAGGTGATCACCATGTTCAGGCTTATTGTTTCAGAATGTGTCTGACGGATCATCCGGAGAATAGAATTCCTTTTGAAAAGCCTGAAAATTATAACGAACTGGATTATGAACTACTATTAAGAAACTATGAGGCTGGAGAGGATGGCTTTCCATGGATTAACTCCAAAATGCCCAATGGCAAAACGGACACCAATAACCGTACTGGATTCTCTACAGATTTCATCGGGCAAAATTATGATTATCCTGAGGCCAGTTATGAGGAAAGGGAAGAAATCGCAAAAAGGCACAGAGCGTATCAAAAAGGGTTGATGTGGACACTGGCTTACCACCCCCGAATGTCAAAACACATCAGAGATGAAGTATCGAGGTGGGGAACCAGCAAGGACGAATTTGAAAGGGAAGACGGCTGGCAGCAGCAATTATACATCCGGGAGGCCAGAAGAATGATTGGGGAATACCTGATGACCCAATACAATTGTGAAGGACTGGAAATAGTTGAAGATGTTATAGGCATGGGAGCATATGGCATGGATTCACACCATATTCAAAGATACGTGAATGCAGATGGCTATGTAAAAAATGAAGGAAATGTAGAAGCGCGAGTAAAAGAACCCTATCCCATAAGTTACCGGTCCATAATTCCCAAAAAAGAGGATTGCACGAATTTACTGGTGCCAATTTGTTTAAGCGCCACCCACATAGCCTTTGGATCGATTCGAATGGAGCCTGTTTTTATGGTATTAGGACAATCCGCTGCCACCGCCGCCTGTTTGGCCATTGATGAATCCACCAGTGTACAGGAATTGGACTATCAATTGCTAAAGCCCCAATTATTAGCTGATAAGCAGCGATTGACTTGGGGAGGGATGGAATAAAACCTGCAATTTAAACACACACGGTGAAAGCGCTCGATAAAAGAATTGATCAAATAGCTACCCATCCTAAAAGTTGTCCGGAATCTCAACGGTTACCAGCCAAACCAGTTTATTCTACGAATAAAGAAGAAATCGAAGTAATCACGCTATTCGATAATCGCCAAGATCCCAATAAACTACAAGAGCTGTAAAATCTGTCACACCAAGGCATTTATTCTTATTCTTCATTAAAATACCGACTCGATTTGTTAAGGTTTAAATAATCACGTGATTAATAACGTGATTAATAACGTGATTATTTAAACAAGAAAATCATGGCCAGAAGATCATTAGCAGCAAAAGAAATCCGCAGTTTAAGCAAAGCATCAGGTTGTCAAATGTAGCAGGTCCAATATGAGTAATGGTTAGATAAAAACTTTTTTTAAATAAAGTGTTTTAATTGCTCACTATTTTTATCAGTTTGAAATCTTGCTCATTAAGATGTACAAAGAAAAAATCAAACAATTTAAAGAAGAAGCACAGCACCATCTGAACCATGAACTCCTTCCCTTTTGGTTTGACCGCTGTAAAGATGATGTGAACGGTGGATTTATTACCCACTTTGATAAGAATGGTCTAGATACCGGGGACAATGAGAAATCCATGCTCAGTCAGGCAAGAACCGTGTATACCTTTGCATCAGCATACCGGGCAGGTTACGGTGGAAAACGCAGCTTAGAATATGCGTGCCACGGTGTTGATTTTTTATTGGAAAAAATGTGGGATTCACGGCATTACGGATTCTATTGGACTACCGACCGGAAGGGCCGTCCCGTTATAGAAGATAAAATTCTATATGGCCACAGTTTTGTCATTTACAGCCTGAGTGAATACACCATGGCTTCGGGGGATTCTCGTGGTTTGGAATATGCTGAGCGGGTTTTTGATCTCTTACAGAAGTATGCCGCAGACACCATGTATGGGGGGTATTATGAAATGTTTCACCGTGATTGGACGCTGCATGGAAAAGGGCAGGCCGGAGGTGACCGAAAGACTTTGGATGTTCATATGCACCTAATGGAAGCCTTTACCAGCCTGTATGAGTGCAGTGGTAAAGAAGTGCATCGGAGGAAACTCCTGGAGGTAATAGATATTTTGATCAAGCGGATCATACATCCGAAATACCTGACAGGTATCCCGCAATTTTGGGCGGACTGGACAGTTGCACCCCAAATTAAATTTGACATTATCTGGGGTTTGGACCGTTTTACCGATGATGGTGTAAAAGGACAAGCTGAAGACAATACCAGTTATGGCCATAATGTAGAGTTTGCATGGTTACTAATGCATGCCCTGGATGTGTTACAACTCCCTTATGATGATCTTATCCACGTCATAAAGCGGCAATTTGACCATGCCCTTGAAAATGGGATTGATTGGGAACATGGAGGTGTTTACGTAGAAGGTTCTCATGCCGGTGGGGTTTACGATAGGGAAAAAGAGTTTTGGCAACATGCGGAAATGCTGATTGCGTTATTACAAGGTTGTCTGGTCTTTGGATCGGATAAGTATTTACCAGTATATGAAAACGTACACCGTTTTGTTTTTGACAAAATGATTGATCATGAATTGGGTGAATGGAAACCTCTGCTTTCCAGAGATGGAACACCTATCTGGACACATTTGAGCACCAGCTGGAAAGTTAATTACCATACTGTTCGTGCCATGGTGCAATCAATAGTGAGGATGGAGCGATTATTGAATTCGGAATAATCATCTGATTTCGGATTTACTTATTTACAGGGTAAAGAAATATTGTCAAATACCTGTTATTGCTGAAATGGAACAAGCAAGGATTGATGAAATATTAAGCAGGATCCGTACTGTAAGAATTGCAGTGTACGGAGATCTCTGCCTGGACATTTACTGGACCATGCTTCCTAAGGGGTCTGAAATATCGGTGGAGACGGGAAACAGGGCAGAAGCAGTTGAAAAGCATTACTACTCACCTGGGGGGGCATCCAATGTACTCGCCAATGTAGCAGCATTACAACCTGTTGATGTAGTTGCATTGGGGGTTATCGGAGATGATATTCATGGAAGGGAGCTAGTTAAACAATTTAACGAAAAAAGTATCAATACAGAACACCTCACCATCCAAAAGAATCATTTCGATACCTATGCGTTCACAAAAAAATACTTTGAGGAAGTAGAGGTATCCAGAACAGATTTCGGCATTTTCAATAAGAAATCAGCGGAAACCGACCGGGAGATTCTGCATAACATTCGATTCGCTTTAGAAAATTGCAATGTTCTAATTTTTAATCAGCAAATACCAGATAGTATCATCAATCCTGAGTTCCTGGTAGAAGTCCAGAAACTTTTTAAGGCTTATCCTGAACGGCCAGTAGTGGTGGATACACGGCATTTGAAAGACCTATTTACGGGTGTGTACTATAAGGCGAATGGTACAGAGATCGCCATGCTTGATGGTGTGACTGACCCTGGTACGAATCTGGCTCATGAGGTGATGGAGCAACATGCTATAAGTGTCAGTAAAAAAACAAATAAACCTGTGTTTGTAACTATGGGGGCTAATGGAATGATGGTAGTGGATTCGGACAACATTACAAAATTGCCGAGTATACAATTGTCCGGCCCCTCTGATACGGTAGGTGCGGGAGATACTGTTATAAGCGCCCTGGCTCTTTGCCTCGCTATAAATGTAGATCCTTTGGATGCAGCTCAATTCGCTAACCTTGCTGCTGGAGTTACAGTTCAGAAATTACGTACTACAGGAACCGCTACCGGAGATGAAATTTTAGCGCTTAATCAGCATGTATTATAAAGGCTCAGAAATTGAGATTCGCCATCAGAAAGTGATTTCCAGGCTGGGGTCTATTCAACATGCAGTATTCGATCACGATGGGACCATCAGCACTTTGAGATATGGATGGGAGAAAATTATGGCACCCATGATGATGAAGGCTGTTGGGGGGAGGAAATTTGAAACCCTTTCAAAGACGTTGTTGGATCAGGTGCAGATCCGTGTGGATGAATTCATAGATGCTTCTACAGGTATACAAACCATTCTACAAATGGAAGGCTTGATTAAACTAGTAGAAGAGTTTGACATTGTACCCGGAGACCATATTCTGGACAAGTTTGGTTACAAAAATATTTATAACACGGCTCTTATGGATATGGTCAACGTGCGGATAAAAAATATACGAAGTAAAATTTTATCCGCTGATAAATACATACTAAAAGGGGTGACAGGGTTTCTGAAGTCCTTAAAGAACATGGGGGTCAAACTTTATCTGGCCAGTGGCACAGATCTGGAAGATGTGATCAATGAAGCAGAACTTCTGGGTTATGCTGACCTTTTTGAAAAGAGAATTTACGGATCTGTTGGTGACGTTCGTAAGTATTCAAAAAGAATGGTAATAAACCAAATAATCTCTAAAAATGGGCTTCTCGGAGAGGAACTTCTGGTAGTTGGTGACGGGCCCGTTGAAATTCAGGAATGTGTGAAAAGTGGCGGCATTAGCATTGGCATAGCCAGTGACGAGCTCCGTACATTTGGATTGAATAAGAAAAAACGTACCAGATTGATCGAAGCCGGTGCTGATCTAATTATTCCGGATTTTTTACAGACGGAACTTTTAATTAATCTTCTGTTTCGACAGGAGGCCAGAAGCTGTTAGTGTATTTCCACCAAACATAATCAGAAAATGACTTCAGGAAGTGAAAATAATTAGGGCGGATTGGCAGACCAGCCCTGGATCGGGCTACACTATTCTTATATTTTACCATTGCTGGCGTATACATTCATCCTATATTACGGCTTGTTTGGTTGCAAACCTGTTTTAGAAGAATATGAGGTTTCCGCATCTGGCTTGGAGTAATTCTGTAATAAAAATTGAAATGTCACATTCTTATTTCGACCGTTTCCAACTTAAGATCAAGCCCCTTTCTGCACGCCCCAATAAGGTAATCATCGAAAAGGATCATGTTCCTGTAACTCAAACACCTAAAAACACTTCAGAGGATTTTATTAAGACTGTAGCGGTTACAGTGCAAAAAATTAAAAAGGCCAAAAGCAAGGGCAAGCCGGTGATCCTCACCATAGGGGCACATACCATTAAAAACGGTATGGGCCCAACACTGATTCGGTTAATGGAGCAAGGTTGGATCACCCACCTGGCTACTAACGGTGCAGGTGTTATTCATGATTGGGAGTTTGCCTTTCAAGGGCGCAGTAGCGAGCATGTTGAAGCTAACGTCACTAAGGGAGAATTTGGCATTTGGGAGGAGACCGGCAGATTTATAAACTTGGCCATAATTGCAGGGAGTTTTGAGGGCAAAGGATATGGAGAATCTGTTGGCAGTATGATCGAAAATGGAGGGCTGCAGATACCTTCGAAAATGGAAATCCAAGAAATTGTTTCCAACTATGCTAACGAAGAATTGGACCGGGTAGCCGCCGCGCTTGATTTCTTAGATACAATACAACGTTTTGATCTAAAACCTGAATGGTTGGAAATTGAGTTTCCATTCAAACAATATTGTGTGCAAGCCGCTGCCTTTCGTTTAGGGGTGCCATTTACCGCACATCCGATGATCGGACATGATATTATTTATACTCATCCCATGAACCATGGCGCTGCAATTGGCAGAACTGCTCTTAAAGATTTTCTGTGTTTCGCGGAAGCCATTAATGGCATTAATGATGGCGTATATATTTCACTTGGTTCTGCGGTGATGTCTCCAATGATTTTTGAAAAATCACTTTCTATGGCGCAAAACCTGCAAATTCAACAGGGCAAGCATATTGATCGCCACTTTATATTGGTGGTAGATCTGGCCGCAAATACCTGGGATTGGGAGCAGGGAGAACCCCCGGAAACAAACCCTGCTTATTACCTCAGGTATCTAAAGACATTCAACAGGATGGGTGGAACCATGCGTTATCTTAGCGCCGATAACAGAGATTTCTTGCTGGCGCTGTATCAAGGATTGAAAGATACTTGACGTCGAATGCCCTTATTTTACCGGGAAACAATGGGAATAGATGGAATTGTTGAGTAAAGCTAAATTAAAATGCGCGAACTATTTTTAAAAAATGTAAAAGAGCACCAGGATCAAGTCAAATACTTTGAAAAGAATTGTTTGGAATCTGTGATAGAGATTTTCGAAGCAGTCAGGGAAACCATTAATAGTGGTCATTGTATCTATCTCTGTGGAAACGGAGGCTCCATGGCCGATTGCCAGCATGTTGCCGGTGAATTGGTAGGCCGGTATAAGAAAAATAGACCACCGCTGCCAGCGGTGGCACTCTCTACAGATAGTGCACTGGTCACCTGTATCGGAAATGATTACGCTTTTGATGATATTTTTTCCAGGCAAGTAGAGGCTTTGATAAATCCCGGAGATTTGCTTTGGGCTTTCTCAACCAGTGGAACTTCCAAAAATATATTGAAGGCTGTAGCGGCTGCCCGGAAAAAGAAAGCCAAGGTGGTAGTTTTTACAGGAAAGCAGGGAAATGCCTTAGATCAGCTGGCAGACTATAGCCTGTGTGCCGGCTCTGATAAGACCAATATTAACCAGGAAATTCATGAACTAGCATACCATATAATATGTGAATTTATTGATAACGAATATTAGCATATCTACTGGATTACCTTTAGGAATTTAGACAACTATGCCTTTGAGAATCTAAAACAAGCTGGGGTGCTCCAACAGGATAATAATAACAATTAGGAAAATTTAGTTAAAATCGCTTCTAATTAGGGAAGCTTTCACTATCACAACAAAATATTTAATAAATGGTAGAAAAATTAATTCAGTTTTTTAAACAATCCCCTGAAGAAACAAAAACTAAAGTTCCGGAAGGAATATGTCCAAATTGTTGGGGTGAACAAGAGTATGACAATGTAATTCGAGATATGTATAAGGACAAACAAATAGATGTAAACAATCATAAAATAAATTATGCTTTCGTTCAAGACTTTGTGGTTAATCGTTTAAATGGGATACACTTAATAAAAGGAGATAATAGCTTACAATGTCCAACTTGTAAAATAAAGTTTGATCGATAGGTCCAGACTTAATAGAATTATAATAGTTGACTGGTAGTGTTGATTTTAATAGAGAACTTATGTTTCAATTATTAAAAAGATTCTTAAACTATTGAATAAGAAAAAATAACTAACCCCCTGACCATGGATAGGAAAATTATTTGGCATAAAGTGCTCAATAACAAAAGCGAATTGGCGGAAAACAGGGTAATGACCGTAGAAGTTGGTCATACACAAGTTTGCCTTACCAATTTCAAAGGAACCTACACTGCCCTCACAAACAAATGTCCTCATCAAGGGGGGCCCCTAGGTGAAGGATCTATCGAAAATGGCTTGCTACGCTGCCCCTGGCACGGTTGGGATTTTGATCCATGCGGTGGCGATTCAGATGGCTTTGACGATGGGCTGAAAACTTATGAATTAAAAATTGAAGAGGATGCCATTTATGTGGGTATGGAAGACGAGGCTCCTCATGAGAAAACGGTAACAGATGTGATGGCTGAAACAATGGTCAATTGGGGAGTAAACCGTGTGTTTGGTATGGTGGGCCATTCTAATTTGGGTTTGGCAGATGCTTTCCGAAGATTGGAAGCACAGGGGAAACTAAAGTTTATTGGCATTCGTCATGAGGGAGCTGCTGCTTTCGCCGCTTCAGCCTATGGCAAACTCACCGGAAAACCTGCCGCTTGTTTTGGTATTGCCGGCCCCGGTAGTACCAATATGTTCACCGGACTGTGGGATGCCAAAGTAGATCGTGCACCAATTTTAGCATTATCCGGACAAGTGGCTACACAAGTTGTAGGTACTGGCAATTTTCAAGAGGTAGACCTGGTACGTGCATTTCAGACGGTTGCAGAATTTAATCAGCGTGTCGAACAACAAAGCAAGCACAGTGAGTTGATGGCATTAGCGATTAAGCATGCTATTTTAAAACGGGATGTATCACACCTTACTTTTCCCGATCAGGTGCAGGTATTACCTGCTGATGGAGCAGAACCACAAACTCCCGAAGGTAGAATTACTTCACTGCAAATTGCACCGCCTGAGGAGAGTTTGAATGCGGCATTATCACTATTGAAAAGTTCTAAACAACCTGTAATTATAGTAGGGCACGGTGCTCGTTTCCACATGGATGCTATTATTTCTATGGCTGAAAGATTGAACTGCCCGGTAATGACAACCTTCAAAGCAAAAGGGCAAATTTCAGATGCCCATCCGTTGGGTTGCGGTGTACTTGGGAGAAGCGGTACCCCGATTGCTTCCTACTTTATGAATGAAGCCGATTTATTGCTGGTTATTGGGGCTTCATTTTCAAATCACACTGGAATCACTCCCAAAAAACCCACCATTCAGATCGATTTAGATCCCCTGGCTTTAAGTAAGTTCCACAAAGTTGACGTGCCGGTGTTTGGTGAGATTTCTCGTACTGTAAGCCTTCTGTCTAAACAGGTTAATTCATTCACAGAAAATAAAATCAACCAGGAGGCGGAAATTGCTAAAAGATGGAAAATTTGGAAAGATGAAAAACAGAAACGATTACTGGAAGACCGAAGCCAAGGGATTAATTCCATTGCTGTTTTTGATGCATTAACCAAATTGGCACCTAAAAATGCCGTAATGTGCGTTGATGTGGGGAATAATGCTTATTCCTTTGGTCGATATTTCGAAAGTGAAAAACACACATTTTTAATGTCGGGTTACTTGGGATCCATTGGCTTTGCTTTTCCAGCAGCAATTGGGGCTTGGGCAGCAGTAGGTGAGAGTAGGCCAATTGTGGCCGTGGCGGGTGACGGAGGCTTTTGTCAATATCTTGCAGAGGTTACCACTGCTGTAAAATATAATATGCCCATCAAAATCATTATTTTGAATAACAACGAACTAGGGAAAATATCAAAAGAGCAACGAGCAGGAGGGTGGGACAAATGGGCCACAGATTTGGTAAATCCCGACTTTGCCAAATACGCAGAAAGTTGTGGTGCTTTGGGAATAAAAGTGACCAGGAAGGAAGAGTTGGACGAGGCTATGACTCGATTATTTAATTGCAAGGGACCGGGACTTTTAGAAGTATCTACGGATGTAAAATTGATTTAAGAAACAATAATGTATTATGGTAATTAAGAATGTAACCCGAGCTATGCTCAACCCAATTTTTTAAAATTATACGGACTACAATAATTTGGAATCAGACACGTACGATTTCTTTGACAGAACACACTTTAAATATCGGTTTGGGAACGGCAGCCATTGGTCGTCCCCAGTATATTAATTTGCGACAAGAAATGGCTGATGATTTTTCATTAAATGCTTTCCGAAAGCATGGCAAACTAGTGCTTGACGAAGCTTATAGGAAAGGAATCCGCTATTTTGATACGGCACCCGGTTATGGTTTGGCTGAACAATTATTGATAGATTGGATTGAAGAGAAAAGATATAAGGATGTAGAAATTGCCACAAAATGGGGATATACCTATGTGGCTAATTTTAATCCTAAGGCTATAATACATGAGGTAAAGGAACATAGCTTAGAAAAGCTTAACCAACAATGGGAGCAATCGAAAAGCTTACTCCCCTATTTAACTAGCTATCAAATCCATTCTGCTACTTTCGAGTCTGGCATTTTTGAAAACACTGAGGCACTTGATCGTTTAGGCAAACTGAAATCTGAATATGGATTGCTTATTGGTTTAACCACCAGCGGCGCTAATCAGTCTGAAGTAATTAAAAAGTCTTTGGACATTGAGAGGGATGGCGAAGCTTTGTTTGATGTATTTCAGGTGACTTATAACATATTAGACCAAAGCCTGGCTCAAATTGGGAAAGTATTAATTGCTCAAAAGAAACGTATTGTCATTAAGGAAGCGCTTGCCAATGGTCGAATATTTACAAACCGAAAATTTCCTCATTATGCTAATTTGTATGGGGAACTACAATCACTAGCAACAAAATATAAAGTTGGTACAGATGCAATAGCCTTACGGTTTTGTATGGAAAGCATTAAACCTTTTATGGTATTAAGCGGTGCTTCTAATGAAAGACACATCACAGAAAACTTAAAAGCAACTCAATTCAAATTGGAAGAACAGGAACTTTCCGGTTTACAGCAGCTCTCAATTTCTCCTGAGCAATATTGGCAGGAAAGGAAGCAATTGGGATGGAATTAAGGGCATTTTGTTATCGAGCATAAGTTCAAGAGGTAAAGGGCCAAAATTGTATATTTTCAAGGTTCAAAGGGATCCAGTTGAAGGGGATCGAGAAACCTGTTGAAGTTTACTCAGTGAGTAAACTCACAAATGATTACATCCACCATTCTTTATGTTTGATTACTTAGACAAACTATTAAATTGTTTTCCTATTTTAGCAATCTAAATGAGGATTCTCAGGCCAGTGCGAAATGCTTTCTTTCATCTTAGCTTATTGTTAGCCCTGTCACCATTTAACACAATTAACGGTCAGGAGATACAGTTAGATACTTCCGAGTGCATTCGGAAAAAAGGGAATATAAAGCAGATTTATTACAAGGATGGTTCAGTAAAACAGTCGGAGCCTAGCCAGCCGCCGGATTTCACTTTATTCCTTTTTGGAGATGCCGGCAACCCACATTGTGCTAAACCTGTAAACAGTCATTTCTATTCAAAATTACTAAAGCACGAAACAGAAAGCGCGGTGCTTTTCCTGGGAGATAATGTTTATCCAAATGGAATCCCATACAAGTCAGGGGAGAAAAAGAAAATAGCTCAAGCCAAGTTGGCAGTGCATCTTAATGAACTGGTGGACTATTCCCATCGGGCCTATTTCCTTGCTGGGAATCATGATTATCATAAAGCATTCAAATCTCCCAAAAGGATTTTAGCACAACAGGAACTGATCAGTAGTTTTAACCAAAAAAGTAAAGGAGAAATTGCTTTCAGGCCAATAAATCAAGCGGGAGACATGGTAGAATTGATAGAATTGGATCCCAAGATTGGCCTGATTGTCATGGATTCGCAATGGGCCATAAAGAAAATCAATAAGCGAAAAAAGATCCAAAAATTATTCCGTGAACCCCTTAGGAATGCACTGAAGCAGTCTGAAAAGTATGATTATTTAATTATTGCTGCCCATCACCCCATGTATACGGTAGGTGACCACGGTCACGAAAAGCTCTTCATAGCCTCCGAGGACCTTCACCGTAAGAAGTACCGAAAATTCATTCATGAAATTGTGCCTAACTTGCCATCAGGAGTAAAAATAATCTATGCAGCTGGCCATGATCACTCCATTCAGTATATAAAACTAGATAAATTCACCCAGATCGTTAGTGGCTCCGGAAGCAAATCCAATCACATTATTGAAAGTAATATTCCTTCCGATTCACTGAAGATTGCCTTAGAGAACCGTCTGGCTGACAGGAAGCTGATGGGCAAAAGGAGCCTATTTGAAACTGCCTTGAACAATCTGGAATTTGCCACTAATTACAAGGGTTATGTTCAACTTGAATTTTACCACAAAAATGGCGGTGAAGTGTGGATGAAAGTTCAGGCTTTAAATGAAAACGTCAAGCAGGTGTATTCGAATAGTCTTTTCTAGGTCAATCATGGATTGACCTTTTAGCATGGTTTAAAAGAATACTCCAAGGCGAATAAAAATAGCTTCTTCGCCGTCATTTGATTTTGTATAATCCAATGAGATGACAGCTTGGCCCAGAGGAGAGATCCAGATACCTCCGCCATATCCACGATGCCATTTGGCTTTCTCTTCATCAATGAGAAATTCATCCTCATTATCAGTCCAAACCCTGCCAATATCATGTATTAGGGTGATCCCAAAACTACCCGGAAATAATGGCGTCTTGTACTCCATCAATCTTATACGTATATCGGTATTTTGATAAAAAGTTTGGTCCCCGGCAAAACGTGTACGCCGATACCCTCTTAAGGTAGCAAATCCACCCAATCGTGGTGCCTGGTAGAACTCAAAGTCTCCAAAGTTTGCTGAACCTCCAACTCTTAGCGCAATGGTTGTTCTTAAAGAACCACCAAAAGAAAAGTACGTGGAAATATTAGAATTTATATTCTGATAGTTCTTAGCTTCATCTTCGATTTGCCAGGCCGCCCTGGCACCCAGATTCCAAATAATCCCCCGAGTGGGGAAAATCTCGGAATTTCTGGTGTTTAAGCTATAGTTGACAGTGCCACCTATATAATTTCTTCTAAAGTCCAGTAAAGGAGATGGAGAGTCGCTCCCTCTACCAATTGAGTCCGCATATTGGATGATAAATCGGTTTGGTTCATCATCATTGTACTCTGTCTTAATATTTACCGTTCGGAAATATGTTCCAAGTTCAATACTATGAATTTCATTCTTAGAGGTGTTTCGAATTCCCAACCCTACACTTCCATTTTCATATCTTGCTCTATAAAATTGAGAATCTGAATCTCTTGCCTCTTCGTCCACGGCCGTTTTGTTACCAAGGCCATAGAAAAAATCGGCGAAGCCAGGAGCAAAAAAATTGCCATCTAGTAGAAGATCCCATTTACCTATAGCATCGGTGTATTCAGAGCTGTATGTCAAATTGAAAGATCCTGACTTTGGAGCAATTGCACCTAGTATGGTATGCTTGCGCCCAAATGGCTCTTTTCTGAACTTTTGCTTTACAAAGGAGGCCCCTGCACCTAAAAATATACCATCATCAGGAGTGAAACCACCATAAATCTGTGGAAGAATTTTATTGTATTTAAATTCTAATCTGTTATATACATTTACACTCCTGTCCCTATCTGAAGTTTTGTCCTTAACTTCTCCTTTGCTTTCTATGGTCATCCCTTTGATATTATCATAAGCAATGGTGCTTTTACCTCCGTTTACCTTTGAATTGTCAAATATTTCATCTTCACCCTTGCCTCCAATCACACGTACTTTGATGCTCTTATTCACTTCGCCGGTTATAATAAAATGATCATCGCTCCCAAGCCCATATAGTCGTACTTCTTCTGTTTCATCGGTCTTAAAAACTCTTTCATATATAAGGGTACCAATTGAATCTTTCTTGTTGGTTTGATATACTTTAACTTTAGTTTCATTATCGTTTAATCGGTTCACCTCAAATCTTTCCCTTTTATTGGTTCCAACCACACTGACCTCCTTGGCCAAGAATAAATAGTATTTTAAAGCATATTGGCCCATATCATCCCTTCGTTGCTTCAGTTTAGCAATGATGGTTTCACCGTGCAGTTGGTAAATTTCATCCGGAAAACTTTTTATGGCATTTTCTATAATTTGATCATCTATGTTATCAATCAACTCGTTGGCCAAGGTTATCCAATCCTCCCTGGAGGGTTGAGTAAGGAAACTTCTGTCAAAATACCTGGCATTGAACCCTAATCCTTCGATGTCTCTGATTTTACTGTGAAATCCTTGGAATTTGGGTTCCCCCCACTTGTGGGAAGTGAATTTCAGTATACCGCCATCTGCCCAGAAAAATGCCTGGTCCCGGTCTCTGGGAATGGGTTGATAATAAGTGTGATCACTTTCATCCTTAAAGGAAGCCCATCGCCATTGGTCATCATGTCTGTCCCAATCCCCAATTAGAATATCTAATAATCTGGAACGTAATACCTGGGTTTGATCTACATAGTGTTTGTGATCTTTTTGGGTATTCTTAATCACATCCGGGGTACTAACAATTTTCTTTGAATTGCCGAAACTGCTGAGTTCACTCCTGTCCTTCGCGGGTCTTTCCTCGTACAAATACAGACCATTGCTAAAATCATCCTGATAAATTCCAAACCTGGGATCATCCGGTATGTAAACTAACTCAGGATTGGTGTGATAGACCTTTGCTGCCGATGCCATTGGAGGCACCACCAGGGCAGCATATGGGTGCGAGGCTGAAACCTGATCGGCCACAATATCTGCTACCACTGTGCCTCTAAGTGCAGAAGGCACTGCTTTTTCAGGAAACTTCTCAACAGATCGCAAGACGTATTGTTTGCCTTGTTTATCCTCAAGTCTTAGCGACTTTGTTTGTAGTCCTCCCCCTCTTTGCACAATTTGCAAGCCACCTTTTTCTTTAACAATATCGAACACACGCACATTCTTCATCTCAGTACCCCATTCTTTGCGATAATTATTACCGGCCAGCCCTGGATTTTTATGTTTCTTGCGGTTAAGCTTGGTAGTAGCTACTGCATCAGCGGTTTGTTGTGAGAAATCCAAATTACTGTATTTAGAATCCAGATCATCTAACGAAGGATCATAAAGGTGATTGAACAACTTTTCGCTAAACACTAATTTCACGGATCCGTTCTCCAAACCCCAAAATTCCAGAAATACATCACCATTTCGATAAAAATTTAACCTCCCAAAACCCGGCTTCCCCGAAGCAAACCTTGCCTGATTTCCTTTTACTACTGCAGAAGCCTCAGCAATAGCGCCACTTACCACATAATGTTGCCGATTTACTAAATGATACTGGAGGGACCGCTCATGCCCGGACAGATAAACCAGGTTAGGGTGCTGCCGAAAGACCATAGCCAGCCCCTCACTCATCTTTTTATACTTAATATCGGCGAGGTCTTGCAGTCCACCCACTTGTTTGCGATACCATGCATACATTGAACCCAATACCGGAGGAAGAAAATGAGTATAAGCTGGAAAGTATCCCCCATGTGGCCCATTACTGAATAGTGGGTGATGTCCGGCAATAATTACCTTTTTATTGATATTTCTTTTGATGGCATCGTCGATTTGAATAACAAAATCCAATTCATCCTCCATATTACAACCAGACCCTGGGCCTGGTTTCTCCCATTCATGCAGCCACCATTGGGTATTCAAAAACAAAAGAACCAGATCCTCCCTCACATGAACTTCATAGGGCCCGGGGCACCCGTTGCTGGGTACCACTACATCCTGTTCCCTACCTATGACACCCTCCACATACTCCTCTAATAAAGAGACCCTTTTAAATCCTTGTTTTCCTCCATCATTCCAATCATGATTACCCGGAATGATATAAATATCCCCGTTGAAAGCTGACAACATGTCAAGTTTCTTTCTTAAAACTTCCTCGGTTTTTTGCCTGATATTGCTGTGTGTAGAATCGATCAAGCCACGCTTAGCCCCATTATTCCCCAGGAGTATTACTGATCCTTCATTAATACTGCTTAGCTGGTCCAACAACTTGGTCATTGCAGGAGTAGCATTGTCTGCAGCCCGATCCGCGCCGCCGAAAAACAAGATTGAATAATCAACGTCCGTGTAATTTTTCTGTTCTATCTGGTAGTCACTGGTATAATGAGTTTTGTGGCTGGCACAAGACATACAGATAATTAGAATAACCAGAACCTGATATTTATTATTCATTATTATGTTTAGTATTGAGATACAATATAATTTATTTTGGTAGGTTTTTATGCAGTAAACAACCATGATTAGCATATTAAAAAAGTATCAGCCAATTTCAATAAGATTATTGAGACTGGCTTTTGTCAAAAGGCAATAGCCATTAGAGTGTGCGCTTCAAGGGGTGAGACAACATTAAAGGCCGGACCCAATTAACTTAGGACCGGCCTTTTTTTTCTCAAACAATCATAGAATTAGTTACGGTGTATCTTAAACATTGCTGATTCACACAGGTAATCCTTGATAAAATCCGAAATCTCTGAATTGTGAGCTACCTTAATGCTGTCTTTATCAGCTCTTGCGAGGATGATCGTTGCTGTCCATGACCATTGGGAGTCGGCAGAAGGAAAAGGTCCTGCTGCTCTGCCGATTGGCGCCATTCACCACTGTCGTGGGCAAGCAAAGGCTCCCGCAGTATCGGATGACCACGCTCCCGGGCCCAGCGATCCGGATTCGGAGCGGTAGTCAGC
>CAZAWQ010000224.1:0-33642 GCA_964488585.1 uncultured Roseivirgaceae bacterium | reverse complement strand
CCTTTATATGAGCTGGCATATCGTCAGGGCCTTCAATAGTGTGTTTGTAGTACGGCATATTTTCAGGTACCATCCTATTGAAATGGCTTTCAAAATCCAGTCTGACGGTAGGATCCGCATTTTCATTCAAACATAAACTGGCTGAAGTATGAGTGATAAATACCTGCAGAAGGCCTGCCCGAAGTCCTTCCATATCTCTAAATTCCTGAGTGATGATTTCAGTTATTAGGTGAAAGCCCCGGGGGAAGGGAGGCAGCCGAAGTTCTTGTTGGTAAAATTTCATATTTTTATTCAATTCGTTCATATGCCCCAATATCTGGTTTGTTATCCCTGGGGTTCCCCAAAAGATCTGTCATTATCGGCAATTGCCTGCCTTGGTCCTGTGCAGGGCTAAGCGTGTCCAACTGGTAGTTAAACTTCACAGGATCTATAAACTGGGGGAAGTCTGGATCTGTGCCCAGAATATTGTTATTAACCTCAAAATCATCATTTTGACTGCGAATAAGACAATTCTCCAGTAAGACCTTAAATTCAGGACCCTCGGAAGCATTGAACAACAACTCTTCCTTATCCTGATGATCACCCCAGATAATATTATTTTGAAGTTGCGTGTAGAGATCAGCTTGTAATAAACTTCCATCGTCAAGCTCCAAATTGTCGGTAAATATTAGTGCTGGCGCCTGGTTAAATAACCCAATGGAGTAGTTGGCAAATGTACAATGTTGATAAACATAGTTGCCTCCCGCAAAGTGAGCACCGGTGGCATTAACACAGTTGTTAACCACCAGGTTATAAGCCTTCAGGTCGGAGGTAAATGCCAGAATACCATACCCGGACATGTTCTCTATAATGGAATTACTAATGATAAGATCAGGTATGGTATCGGGGTCTGGCGTTCCCAGGCGGACTCCGAATTCTGCGTTTCTAATAACGGCATGGTCGATCTTGTTATTTTTACTGCCTTCAAGAAATACCAGGCCTACCCATTGTCCGGGAGCATGCTCCAGATCCAGGCGCACATTCCTGAATAAAACCGGTTGATCTGTAGACCCAACAACTTGCAATGACCCCCCGACAAATATGGTAGCGTTTTTGTTGATATATATTTCAGCCCCCTCTTCGATAGTCAGCGTGCACAAGCTGTCCACAAGAACTGAACCGTATAAAACGTAGGGCTTATCGGCCGGCCAAAGAGTATTACAAGCAATGATGCTGTCTTTTCTAAAAAAATGGGCATCCTGTCCCCAAGCCACCAGATTTACTTTTTGAATATTAGAATTGGTCACAAACATTACTGAGTCCTCAACCAGAAAGAGCGTATTTTCATCTCGTGAGGGGATAGTAACTTCCACCAGCACCAGGAGACTGTCCTTTCCAAGAATGACCTGGTCTTGAAATTGTTTGTCTTTGATTCCGTTTATCAACAAGTCGTAAAATGAGTTTCCACCACTTGCTAGTGAAATGCTGCTTAAATTGACCGCGTTATCTTGAGGATTAAAAACCCTGAAACGGAGGGTGAAGCTAACCGTATCTGTAAACAGAGTATCGAAAAATAAGGTATCGGTAGAGAAAGTTAGATGGGCTTCAGGATCAATAGTAATTACCTCCTCCTCCGGAGTACAATTTGCCAAGGTCAGAGACAACCCTGCGATAATGATTAGGTACAATTGGTACTTCACAGCAGTTTAGTCTGTTCCCTCTTTTAGTTTTTCTGCATTCTCGGCGATCTGAAGCTGCTCTATGAAGTCGCCAATTTCACCGTCCATAACCGTGGGTAGATTATGCACGGAATAACCGATCCGGTGATCTGTGACTCTGCCTTGTGGGTAGTTATAAGTACGTATTTTATCTGAACGGTCTCCACTGCCCACCATAGACCTGCGCTGGGCGCCGACTTCATCCTGGTGCTTTTTTACTTCTATTTCATATAGCCGGGAACGTAAAACTTTTAGAGCCTTATCCAAGTTTTTCAGCTGTGACTTTTCATCCTGGCAAGAAACCACCAGCCCAGTAGGGATATGAGTTAAGCGAACTGCGGAATAAGTGGTATTTACACTTTGGCCTCCTGGTCCTGAGGAGCAAAAAGTGTCTTTACGGATATCATTCATGTTGATCTCTACCTCTACCTCATCCATTTCCGGAAGTACTGCCACGCTCGCTGCTGAGGTATGTACTCTACCCTGTGTTTCTGTCGTTGGTACTCGCTGTACACGATGCACTCCGGACTCATATTTCAATTTGCCATATACGTCGTTACCGGTCACCATACTGATAATCTCTTTGTAGCCTCCACTGGTCCCTTCGGTTAGATCCAAAACCTCCAGCCGCCATCCTGATTTTTCAGCAAAACGCTGGTACATTCTGAACAAGTCACCGGCAAAAATAGCTGCTTCGTCACCTCCTGTACCCGCCCTTATCTCAAGAATGGAGTTCTTGCCATCGTTATGGTCCTTAGGGATCAACATGGCTTTTAACTGTTTTTCAAATTTGTCCCTTCGAGGTTGCAGCTCATCCAGCTCAGTTTTGGCCATTTCTCTGAAATCCGGGTCTTTTTCAGAAGATAACACGCTTTTAGCGCTTTCAATGTGATCCAATACGTTTTGATATTCGTGGAATTTATCCACTATCTTTTGCAGGTCTTTGTACTCCTTGGAGAGTTTAGAATACTTTTTTATATCTGCCGTTGCATCCGGTTGAACGATAAGTTGACCTACCTCTTCAAATCGATCCTCTATGGCTTGTAGTTTGTCCAGCATGATTTTCTGTGATGTTCGAAATTAACAAATGTTTTCCAAAGCTTGTTTTTGAGGTATATATATTTGATTGCCTCTTTTGTCAGACCTGACATTTAGTTAATTTTAGATATGATAAAGGTTACCATGGTATACTATATTGGGTTGTTATTCATTTTTGGTTGTGGGGACCTCAGTGAACAACAGGCCAACCATCAAAGAATTAAAGATGGAATCATAGACCGCAAAATAAAAAGGGTCACAGAAGACCAGATCATCAGTGCAGCTTACGATCAGGGAAATATTTTTGTGAAACAGCTGGATCAGCTATCAACGGATGTAACATACTGGCTAACTCCTGACGGGCAATCCGTACTGGACTCCATGAACCTGGCAATGGATCATGATGGTTTTAGACTAGTCCTCATCAAAAAACCTCCTTATGAGCTTCTTACTCAAGAAGCTGCTCTTCTGGAAGCATATCAGTATAGTATTGATAATGGTCACCCGGTAAACCAAAATGTGCAAGATATAGAGGGACAATACCTGTTGTTCACTTTTCCAATAAGCAATAACGGTGAATTTTTAGGTATGTGGAGCATACGTTTGTCAAGAAAAACACTTATTAGAAATCTCTGATCTCAGATTTCGGATCTCAGATCTATGGTCTCGGATGTCAGATCTTGGATCTCAGATCTCGGATGTCAGTTGTCAGATCTTGGATCTCAGATGTTAGATTTGAGGTCTCAGATTTTATATTTTAGATCTAAAACAATCCGTAGTATGGTCATTCACTAAACCTACCGCTTGCATATAGGCATATATGATGGTGGTACCAACAAATTTGAATCCTCTCTTTTTTAAATCTTTACTTATGGTATCTGAGAGCTCAGTTTTTGAAGGAATTTCTTGGAGGCTCTTATATTGGTTGACAATTGGTTTGCCGTCCACAAAGGACCAAAGGTAGTTGCTAAAACTTTCTAATTGATCTTGGAGCTTTATGAAATTCTGAGCATTTGATACAGTTGACCTGATTTTCAATTGATTTCTAACAATTTCCGGGTTCTGCATCAAATTCATAATCATACCTTCGCTGTACCTAGCTACCCTTTCTACATCCCAATTTGCAAAAGCTATGCGGTATCCCTGGCGCTTTTTTAATATTGTGCTCCAACTTAATCCCGCCTGCGCCCCCTCTAAAGTCAGGAATTCAAAAAGAACTTTATCATCATGTACAGGAACACCCCATTCTTCATCATGGTATTTGATGTATTCATCAAATGCCCCTATTACCCACTGACATCTTTGTTTCATATTGTTCAATGATAAGAAAAATAGTACGAAGGATGCAACTTTTTATACTATTGCCACATCCTTAAAGTACAATTGGAAATCGTAATCTCCCCATGACCCGTAAAATTAACATCAGTGGCATCATTTTTCATGTAGAGCCTGTCGGATATGAAATTCTAAGGGCATACCTCGATGCCTGGAGCCAAATGAATCCACTGTCAAAAGCCCGTTGGGAAGAACAAGTGGCGGAGTACCTGTTGCAAAAGTTAAAAGGAAGCAACACCGTCACCACCACCGACCATGTGGAAGGAATGAACAATGTTTTAGAAGAAGTGTCATTTCCTTCCTCATATGATCTGACACGCGGCGCCAAATGGGGCAGGTACTTCACCCAAGTAGCATTTGGTTTATGGTAGACTTTCCGCCAACGGATATTTTATATGGTGATCAATCCGGAAAAATGCTTGCATCCAGGTTGGGAATAACCCTCAAGGCATTCTTATAGTAAATCTTTTTTAAAACTTTATCAGGAAGATCAAGTCCATACATTTTCCAATAGGCATGGTACTTCTTGTAATAAGGGAAATACTCATCGGCAGTTTCCAAAATTCGAAAATAGGTGTGATATTCTTCAGGGTGCCATGAGTCCTTTCCAAACATAATACGATCCTGGTACTTATTAAAAAAATCCCGGGCTTGTCTGGGTTGTCTTCCCAGTTCAGCTATAACCGCACCAAATTCGATCATCATATTTGGATATTGATCTAAAAAGGAGCCCAACTGTGATAGATCATTGGCATACCAGCCAAAATGGGCATTTATGAAAGTAGTTTCAGGGTGTTTTTTAAACACTTTGTGCTGCTCCTGTATTATTTTTTCCCATGGCGCAGGATCGTCATCAGATCTTTTTCGATTAGGTCTCAATTTTAGCTCCAGCCACCGCTCGTTGTTGCCGTCATAATCCTGCCAAAATGGAGCGGGGTCAGCGGAGTGAATTAACACTGGAATACCCAATGCGCCACATTTTGCCCAAACAGGATCAATTCTTGGATCGTCAATAGCAATCCTTGCCCCGGTTGCATCTGTGTTTCTAAGACCAAGACTCTTGTATATCTTCAAGCCCCTGGCACCTTTTTGCACGTCCTCCTCCAATTGTTTAGCGACATTCTCACTCCAATCAGGCTGGTCAATGCCTTCAAAACTGATATTGGTGAAAACAACCAATCTTGACTCCAGGTCTGATCGCTTGATGTTGCTTATGGCGCCGTCCAGGTGGCTGGTCTCACCTCTGCCACGTCCGCTGAGATTCACCATTATCCCCATGTTGATGTCATCCATATCAACAATCAGCGTATTGAGATTTTGATTAGGCATCCCAAACTGATGATTATGGACATCAATAAAAGGATATTTTGACCGGGTTAGGGGGTGCTCCGGGACCACTAATGTAGAAGGAGGATTATACTCCTCAAAGGTAACATCATGGCCATTTTGCGCCATTGCTCCCGTTGCTCCCATTGCAAATGCAATCAGGAAACCTGCAAATATTAGTTTCATTTGTTTACTTTATCCACTGTAAACGCAATATATAACAATATGTTGGACAAAGCAGGCCTTGAATGGGTCAGGCCGATGGATAACTTGGATCCTCCATTACTTCCTCGATTTGCTGTATGTGTCGCTCCAGATGTCCTGACATGAACATCAATATTTGGTAGCCATCAAGATCACCTAACGGGCCGAATGGTATAAAGTGGTGCCGTAACTGGTCCTCGGTAGTTTGTGCGTAAGACATCGTCTGCTTTCTCACTTCTTCGAAACTTTTTAGAAAGGATTCCGGAGAATCATAGTAACCCATTGGTTCAAGCTCAGGCTTGGTCTTTACTTTATGATCCCTGGATGTTATGGCATCCATAACCGACTTGGTTTTGTTGTTGACTTCAGCCACTTTTTCCGGCTCCGCAGGAGACTTTTTAAGTTGATCCTTTACCATGCTAAATAATTCCTTTTCCGCCTTTTCCAGATGCTCTGAAATCTCAGCTATGGACCAAACCGAATCTACAGTTTTGTAATTCCACTGTTCCCTAGTAAGACCTATTACCAAGCGTTCAAGGTTTTCCCAGCTTTTCTGTAAGTGGGCGGAAATTTCGGATTTTTCTTCAATGGATAACCTGCCACCTTCCTGACCCCAAAGTGTAATGGCAGAGAGGAAGAAAATTACTGAAATCAAAGGTTTCATGATTTTTTTATTTGGATGTAAGCGCTATATCATATGATTTATTCGCCCATTGTTTTAACTGTTGTCTGTTTTCAATAATATCTAAAGGCACTTCATAATAGGGCATTTTAGCGGCTGTGTTCTTGTGTGAAAACGGTGACATCCCCCGATCCTGATAGTCTTGAATATTTGATTCATCTACTTTTAACAGAAGTGTCCCTTTGCTATTTAGCATTCCAAACATCTTTCCTTCTTTAAAGAATCCTACCCCACCAAACATTCTTTTATGAGAAACACCTCCTGCCGGTTCCAGTTGGTCTAATATATAACTTATCTGAGTATCAGGTATAGACATCTTATTCAAAAATTATTTTTCAACTATATTTTCATAAGCTGCAACAGCTAAAGATGCCCATTCATTGTGATATTCGCAGGGTACCACCAACCATCCCTTCATTGGTGGTTTCTTCTTAAAGGGATTCAGAAATCTGGATCCTGGATATTTTCCCATATAATCGGCTGTTGTTTGACCAAGCTTAAAGATCATCTCGTTCTCATGGAAAAACGCAAATACTTTTGAACGGCAAGTCAAAGCAGGCGAACCCATCATATTACCAGCAGCCACGCCAGCAAAAGCTGCTTCCATTTCATTTTGAATTCGTTCAAAATGTTTCCGCATCCTTATTATTGTTCTTTTCCAATTCACGGAAATACTTCTTTAAATATTTGTTGAAGTAGGTCATAGTCAAAGAGTTGAAATATCAACCGGATTTTTCAATCCGGTTGATAAATATAAAAACTATTGCATTGAATGGAAAGCAATCTTATTCCCTTCAGTATCTTTAATTATGGCAAAGTAGCCAATCTCATCTGATATCTTGGTTTTGGGAACCACCACAGCACCACCAGCATCCTCTACCCTACTCAAAGGCCCTGCAAGATCGGAGCCGCCATTTAGATAAACCAGGGAGCCGCTTTGCGAGGGTTCATATCCCTCTCCCTCCACTAGGGCGCCACCTACTCCTTGTTGATCATGGGGCAAAAACCCCATTCGTAATCCCATAATATCTTCTCTATGAATATCGCCACTTAGCACAGAGCTGTAAAAGCTGCAGGCACGATCAAGATCTTTCGCTGGGATCTCAAACCAGTTTATTGCATTTGCCATAATTGAAAATTTTTAGTGAAACAATAGTTGTCTGCTTGTAACGAATTATACGGCGTTTATCTTTAAAGTTTTTGTCAAATAACTACAAAACGTAGGTTTCTAATTGGCCATATTTCAATGTTCCTTATTGTTACTCCATATATTTGTGCTATTAACTTAATATTCTATGGCTAAAACTGATGGACTATTTTCCTTGATTAGGTCCCTTACCAAGAGTGAGAAGCGATATTTCAAGTTGTTTACCAAATTGCAGGGACGGGAGCATAACTATTTGGCCTTGTTTGAAGCAATGGCTCAAATGGAGAAATATGATGAACTGATGGTCAAAAGCAAGTTTTCCGGCGAACCCTTCATAAAACAATTGCATGTCACCAAGAACTACTTGACCGGATTGATCATGAAAAGCTTACGGAGCTATCACCTGAATGATTCAGTTAATGCCAGATTGAAGTCACATCTGCTGGACATAGAGATTCTATTTAAGCGGGACTTACTGAATTTGTGCTACAAAGTTATCTGTAAAGCTGAAAAGCTGGCAAAGCGTGTGGATGATCAGTTGACTTTTCTAGAGGTTCTGAATTGGAAACGAAGAGTCATCCTGAATATGAAAGGAATAAGTGATAGCCAACTAATTTTAAATGATATAATCACGGAAGAACGACAGGCGCTCAAATATCTCGGTGATGAGAGTCAATATTGGTCATTGACCATCAATATGAGTGACCAGGATGAAAATGATTTATCAAAGTATCTCGAACACCCCTATCTAAAGGAAGCCTCTCTTGCTCAAACCCGCAGAGCCAAGATCCTGTATTACCATCTGCTGTATGTGACTCATACCATGTCTGGCAATCTCAAAAAAGCGGAAGGGTCGATCGATGAGTTAGTTGACTTTTTGGAAATTGATACATTCCAACTTCGCGATGACCCCAGCCCCTATATCACTGCGCTAAATAACAAAATTGGTCTTTACTTGAACAATAAACAACTAGATGAAGTTCCTCAATTACTGGACAAGATCAGGTCTATTCCCGGAAAACTTAAGCTTAAAAGCAGTGGGCCTATTTCACTGAAATTAATGATCCGAACATACAATGTGGAATTGGAAACTTATCGCGATTCACGGCAAGTGGTCAAGGGACTACAAATGATACCTAAAGTCCGTTTATTTTTGGATGAAAACAAAGACTTTGTTCCCAGGGAATACAAGATATTATTTCATTATCAGTTTGCTTATTTGCACTTTATGGATAGGAATTTTAGCAAAGCTCTAAAGGACGTAAATGCGGTGCTCAATCATCGATACAGTGCCGAAAGGAGCGATATTGTGGGATATGCACAATTTCTGAACCTGATTGTCCATTACGAACTGGGCAATATTACGGTTTTAAAATATTCTGTGGATGCCAGTAGAAGGTTTTTGAAGAAGAGAGGAAGTTTAATGGAATTCGAAAAAGTGTTGTTAAAGCTGTTTTCCAATATCAGCACCCGTCCTGAAAGCCATCACCGTTCACTTTTTAGTGAAGCTTATAATACGTTGTTTGCAAGCCCAGCACTAATCACCGACACGCAATTGGACTACCTGGATTTTGACTATTGGTTAGGGTGTAAAATTAAATGACTCACTAAATGTGTTTTATTGTAACCATTAACAGTGTTATTTCGTGAAACATTTTATAATTATACAAATATAAAATTCCATGAAAAGGATTAACTATTTTTTTATTTTCAGTTTATTAATTGCCGGATTTGTTTCCAACGGGTTTGCTCAAGATGATAAATCCAAACGGCCTAGTCCCCCTCGATCAGCAAATGGAGCGGTTGGTGACTTGGAAATTGTTATTGACTACGGTGCGCCGTATGTAAAAGGCCGAACTGTTTTTGGCGGACTGGAGGCTTATGGGAAAGTTTGGAGAACCGGAGCTAATGAAGCTACTACTTTTACTGTTAACAAAGACGTGACCGTTGACGGGAAACCTCTGCCTGCGGGAAGATATGCACTATTTACCATTCCTGAAAAAGGAGATTGGACGGTAATATTTAATAAAAATGCCGATCAATGGGGCTCTTATGACTATGACAAAGCTGAAGACGTATTGAGAATTACCGTGAAATCAAAAAAACTCGACCAGGTACAAGAACAATTGATGTTTGACGTTGACAATAAAGGGAAAGTTCAATTTCGATGGGAGTATCAGTCATTCGACTTTTTTGTTAGCAAGAAATAGAATTCTTGATATTTCTTTTTGGAATGATGAGTAAAATTCGATTTATTTGGACAGGAAAAGGTGGTATCAATTCTAGTCTGCTCATAGTCCAAAATGGAGGGACACCAAGAGGGTATTCAAATACATAAGTTTTATCTATCCTTTAAATTAAACGGAGAGGTGAATACTGGTTGGTTCTATGGAATGCATATCCGATTTGCCAAAGACCAACTGCTATTCCAACAACCAGAGGCAACAGACATTATGGACTGGACATACGAAAAATCTGAAGATCTGCGTAGTTACTTGTTAAGACAAAACGCTTCAAAATTGTCATTAATGATGCGGTTGAAAGAGGAGCCGAGCTAAACTGTAAATTTCAAGGATATCATTTTGGGGATGATTAGAAGGGTCTATAAGAGAATTAAGGCAAGGAATATTTCTTTTTTAATTAACATCTTGCTTTACCTGGTAGCAGTTGTTGTGGCCCTGCCGCTCTTTTTTCTCATGAGTCCCCACCTGCCTATCATATCTGTCCCACTTGGAGTTGGCATCCATCTTGAACATTTACTTTTTTCCGTTTTGGTAGTTGGACTATCAATTTATGTGGTGATCCGGTTAAAACATTTGGTCCTGATAATTCTAGGTATAGGCATAATCTCAATCAGTATTAGCAGTGCCAGAGCAGGATTTAGTTTTCAAGATGCTTTCCAGGACTATGTAGTTTCTCTTTACAATTTGCAGAACAATCCTATAGCAGTCCCTTTGATGGCGGAGGACTATGAGCCATTTCAGGACGCCTATAAAGTTGCAGAAGCGGTTAATTTCAAAAGCGCAGAGGTAAGAAACTTCGCGGTAAAAATTGGCACCAAACACTTTAGTGAGTTTACGAATAAGCATAATCGTACCTTGGTCCAAGGTTTTTCGGTGTTTAAAGAGATCAATAGTAATTGGGTTTATGTCTCAGATCCAGTAGGAGAAGAGTATTTCGCTTCCGCCGGCGAAACCATTAATCAACAGCAATATGATGGCAAATTTAATGGAGATTGTGACGATCATGCAATTTTAATGGCTGCGTGCTTAAAGTTCGTAGGATCGGAGGTTCGATTAGTACGAACAACCCATCATATTTACCCTGAATTAAGAATAGGTTCTAAAGATCAATTAAATAAAGCCATCTTTTTAATCCGGCACAAACTGTTCGTAAAAGAATCTAAAGGCAAGAGTATTTACCAACATGTCGATCAAAGCGGTGTGATTTGGTTGAATTTTGACTACACAGGTCGAGCCCCCGGCGGAAAATTTCTACAAGAAGACATCGTGGGAATTTTGGAGTTCTAGTAGTTCTTTTTAAATACAGCTCCTGGAAAGGGCGATGAATTATGCTTGCTCTGATAGTATTTGACGCTCATGAAGAAAAAGCCTCTATTTCTCGATTCCTATTTCGACTTTGACTCCATCTTTCCAATGGACTACTTTGAAATGGCTCTTGAGGAAGCAGCAAATAGCTATTGGTTGGTGTATTACGCCAACGACCAAGGTGAATCATCATATGGACCTTATCAAGAAAATGAGCTTTTGAATCGGTTGACCCTAGCCCCATTTTTTTTGATGAAATGGTGTTTATTTATCACCTGTTAGAAAACAGAGACACTGACCTACGCGAACTGGGAGTTAGATTACTCAAAAAATTGATTTGAATGCGTTCACTATTGGGCATAGAGATGTTCGATTTTGAACATGTTTTTATATTACGTTAAACCTTTACCCTCTTTGATGGTCTTAATAGGGGTTTTTGCTTTTGGCACGACCTTGGCAAGGTAAATACTGCAAACAAGAAGATTGTGAAACAGTTAAGTAGAAATAAAATTAAGACCATCACACTTTGGATCGGTATACTGATTGCTCTACTCCTGATCTTTGGATCGTTTTTTCATTCCGCTGATACCCTGGTTGACAACGGCGCATTCAGCTTGATGTTGAAAAGTGCTTCTGGCGAACAGATCAGAGCTGCTTCATCCTCCTTGATTAAGGCCCTGCAGTCATTAATCTTATAGTTTTTGATAGAAGAGCACCCTTGGTTACAGGATTAAAATGTATACAGGAAAAAGAAAAAAAGAAGTAACCAAAGAGCGCTGAGAAAATGCCAATAAACGGTTATTAACTCCAATCTAAGTCGATCGAAAGGGTTAGTAACCATAATTAAAGCCTTCACGGGGTCTTGTCTTACCTTATAAGTTTTAACAAGTGCCAGCGTTAAGAAAAGCATCCCTCCGGCCAAATGCATCAAATGAAGACCACTGATAACATAAAGGAAGGTCCCCGAGGGCTGCGTAGCCAGAAAAACCCCACTTTCTTTTAAATCAAGCCAACCCAAAAATTGACAGCCTGTAAAAATCGTTCCCATTACCAGTACTAAAAAAATCATGAAATTCAACTGTCGCATATTATCTTCATGAAATGCCCTTAAGGCCAAATTCAAGGCAAAACTGGACCCCAATAAAATAATCGTTCCCAATGTGAAAATCTTCGGAAGTCGAACCTCTGATATCTGATCAAAATTGGAAATACCGACAGTATAGGCAATTACCAGAAATACGAAGATCATTGCAATTCCCACCATGCCCAGCAGCATTAACATTTTATAGGGATGCATCTTTTCAATTTGTTGAAAGCTGCTTTCCCGGTACTTGGCTTGTATGTTCTTTTTAGGCTGCACTACTACTGTTATAGCTATTTCAATCCTATCTCATGGCTTCTGGCTACACTCACGCATTGTGAGGTACTTGGAATCTAAAGAAGCCGTAATCATAAATATAAACAAAACAAAGTAATTATAGTGTCATTCACGCTACAGGATTTTTTATTTTTTTACCTTTGTTGCTCTAAAATTTAGCTGGCTTGGATATTTCATCTTTCTTAAAAAACTACCTTGAAGATAGCCTTGTGCAGACCCTGGCAAAAAGGGTACAAGCCTCCCATGCTTCAATATTGATGCTCAAAGGACTAAAAGGAAGCATGGATGCAGTAATAGCAACAACTATTTTCAAATTGGCTGGAAATTCTCACCTGTACATATTATCCGATAAAGAACAAGCTGCCTATTTTCAAAATGACCTCCAGAACCTGTCAAGCGAAGAGGTTCTTTTTTATCCTACATCCTATAAAAGACCTTATCAATATGAAGAAATAGAGAATGCCAATGTTCTGATGAGGGCGGAGATATTGAACAGGATAGTACAATCAGACGGTAAGGCCTTAAGTATAGTAACCTATCCGGAAGCCCTATCTGAAAAAGTAATTAATAAAAAATCGTTGGTTTCCCATACTCTGAAATTAGAGATTGGCACAAATTGGGAGCTGGGCTCTATAAATGAACAGTTGCAGGATTATGGATTTGAAAAGACCGATTTTGTATATGAAGCTGGACAGTTCTCTATTAGAGGAGGAATAGTTGACATCTACTCTTATGCCAATGAATTGCCTTTCAGAATGGAGTTTTTAGGATCTGAGCTTGAAAGTATCCGGACCTTTGATCCTGTAAGCCAGTTATCCGTTGATCAACTACAAAAAATTAGTATTATTCCCAATGTTGAAACCACCCTAAAAACCGAACACCGTGAGTCATTTTTTGATTTTCTATGGCCAAACACCAAAATATGGCTAACGGACCAGGGGCATCTTCTGGAAACCTGCCAGGACATTTATCAGAAAGTTTCTGAGATCTTTCAGGAAAGGCTGAAGATTGCCGATGGGACCAGTGTACTATCTGAGCCATCGACATTGTTTGAGACAAATTCTACTATCAAGCAGAATCTTAGCCAATTCACCACTATTCAATTTGGAAAGCGATTTTACGGGCAGAGTGACCATGAATTGATCTTTGAAGCACTGTCCCAACCTTCTTTTCATAAGAATTTTGATTTGATTGTTGAGCAGCTACGTAGTTATAATAACCAGCATTACCGCTGCGCTTTACTCGCTGATGCCCCCGCTCAACTAGATCGACTAAAATCGATATTCACAGAACTGGACCCCAACCTTCAATTGGATGAGCTGCATATTAGTTTGAGGGGAGGGTTTATAGATCATCAATTACGACTGGTTTGCTTTACAGACCATGAATTGTTTGACCGGTTCCATAAGTTTAAGACACGTAATCGGTATACTAAGTCAAAAGCCCTCACCCTTAAGGAGTTGAGAGCGCTCAGCACTGGTGATTTTGTGGTTCACATTGACCACGGTATCGGCCGCTTTGTCGGTATGGAGAAAGTGCAAGTGGGTGAAAAAGAACAGGAAGCGTTGCGTTTGGTTTACAAAGACGACGATCTGCTATATGTGGGTATACATTCCCTTCACAAGATCTCAAAATATAGCGGTAAGGAAGGCATGGTTCCTGTGGTCAACAAGTTGGGTAGTCAGGAATGGGAACAGAAGAAAAAAAGGGCTAAACGTAAGGTAAAGGAAATTGCCCGGGATCTTATCGAATTATACGCCAAACGAAAATCTACCTCAGGGTTTGCCTTTGATGAAGATGGATTCCTGCAAGCTGAATTAGAATCGTCATTCATTTACGAAGACACTCCAGATCAGGCCAAGGCTACAGAAGAAGTAAAAAACGACATGATGATGGCCCACCCTATGGATCGTTTGATTTGCGGTGATGTGGGATTTGGCAAAACGGAGATAGCTATCAGGGCTGCATTTAAGTGTGTCGTCAATGGAAAACAAGCCGCCATTCTTGTTCCTACCACCATTTTAGCCATGCAACACTACCGGACCTTTACAGATCGCCTGGTTGATTTCCCGGTAAAAATAGAGTACATCAATCGGTTTAAAACTCCAAAGGAGATAAAAGCAACTCTGTTACGAGTAGCTGCCGGAGAAACTAATATTCTAATAGGAACGCACCGCATGGTTTCGAAAGATGTTAAATTCAAAGACCTGGGATTGCTGGTGGTCGATGAAGAGCAAAAGTTTGGGGTCACTGTCAAGGAACGCCTCAAAGAGATGAAAGTGAATGTGGACACGTTAACCCTTACCGCCACGCCCATACCCAGAACCTTACACTTTTCACTAATGGGAGCACGCGATCTCAGTCTTATCTCCACTCCTCCACCCAACAGGCAGCCGGTGACCACAGAAATCCATACCTTCAACGAGGCGTTGATCAGAGACTCCATTAGTTATGAACTAAAAAGAGGAGGGCAAGTATTCTTTGTTCACAATAGGGTGGCAAATATTGAGGAGGTCTCAAACATTGTTCACCGGTTGGTGCCAGATGCCCGTTTGGCGATCGCACATGGGCAGATGGACGGGACCAAACTTGAAAAAGCTATGGTGAATTTCATCAACGGCATGTTTGATGTATTGGTATCGACTAATATAATCGAGTCGGGCCTGGATATACCTAATGCCAATACCATAATTATTAACCATGCACATATGTTTGGTCTTTCTGATCTGCACCAGATGCGTGGAAGGGTTGGGCGATCAAACAGAAAGGCTTTTTGCTATTTGTTAACTCCACAACCTGCCCAACTCAGCTCAGATGCACGAAAAAGGCTTAGTACTTTGGAAGAGTTCTCCGATCTGGGAGGGGGAATTAAGATCGCCTTAAAAGACCTGGATATCAGAGGTGCTGGAAATTTATTGGGCAAAGAGCAAAGTGGATTTATCTCCGATCTGGGGTTTGAAATGTATCATAAGATATTAGATGAAGCCGTAATGGAGTTAAAAGAAGATGAATTTAAAGAGATATTTAAGTCTGAACTTCCCAAATTGGAAGTAATTAAAGCCAGAGACTGCAACATTGAAACCGATCTTGAATTGTTAATCCCTGATGACTATGTCGCCAGCGTTTCTGAACGATTGCAGTTATATAGTCGTTTGGATAACCTTACAGGTGAAAGTCAAATAAGCGAGTTTTGTGAAGCCATGGCCGATCGATTTGGGCCATTGCCAATTGAGGTGCTTGATCTTATTGAAACTGTAAGACTTCGTTGGCTAGCTCAAGAGCTTGGATGTGAAAAGCTTGTGATTAAAAACGAAACGGTTAAATGTTATTTGTTTCCATCCGACAATGAAACCTATTACCAGTCAGAAGTGTTTGGAAAGATATTGGCTTTTGTCTCCAGTCATTCGCAGAGATGTCAACTAAAAGAAACCCGAAAGCGACTGGTGTTGGTGATTTCAGAAGTTGAGGGGATTAGAAAAACGAAAGATATTCTGTCAAAGATAAATCAAGGAGAAATAAATATTCCCAAAGCACAATAAAAAAGGAGTTTTGTAATTATTTATATTGCATGGTGTTATGCGGTTGGCATTTTGGAGAATTATCTTACATCCATAGAATTTTAGGATGTATTAAATTTAATTTTACTTTGCAATACTCCAAATTGCATGCGTTATAAATATGAATTGAATAAGTTTTTACACAAAAGGTAAATTTTAACAGGTTATGAAAATGGCAAGCAGATTGCGTGGACCCCTAGTTCTGGTCTTAAGCATGATTTTATCTACTTCTTGTAATAAATTCTTTCAGAAGCAACCAACTGCGGAGAACCCAGGAGACGCAAGTACCGCCACAGGTCTTGCTTATAATGAGGATGGGGGATTCCCGGTAAACGATTTTAGCGGACAGCCCGATGGTCCCAATCTGGTATTTATTGAAGGTGGTCGAATGACCTTAGGCTCATTTGAAGAAGATCTCCTCACTACCAGAGACAATCTGGAAAGAACTGTTACAGTGGCATCATTCTACATGGACGAAACTGAGGTTGCCAACATACATTGGCTGGAATATCTCTATTATGTGAAATTGGACTCTACCAGAGAATTTTATGAGTCTGCCTTACCTGATACTACGGTATGGAAAGGACAGCTGGCTTTTAATGATAGCTACGTTGACCATTACTTGAGGTATCCTGGTTTCCGTTTCTATCCGGTAGTTGGTGTGAGCTGGTTACAGGCAAACGATTATTGCAAATGGAGAACTTCAATGGTTAACCTGAAACTAGCGGAAGAGTCGGGTTTGGAAGACCTGCCTGCGGAACAAGGAGGCCGAATTCCATTAGAATCTGGTGTAGTACTTCCCGATTACAGATTGCCTACAGAAGCTGAATGGGAATATGCTGCTCAAGCCCTGGTAGGAACTCAATGGCTGGATGAAAACCAAACGCATCAAAGAATTTATCCCTGGGATGGACATGCCCTTCGAAACCCTTACGGTAAAGAAATGGGGTTCTTCCTGGCAAACTTTAAGCGTGGTCGAGGAGACTATGCTGGTATAGCCGGAAAACTGAACGATGGCGCAATGATCACTTCTGGAATTTACGAATACCCTCCTAATGATTTCGGACTTTATAATATGGCCGGTAATGTAAATGAGTGGGTGCAAGATATATATAGACCTCTGTCCTTCCAGGATGTTGACGATTTAAACCCCATCCGTAGAGATGGTCTTCTGGATCCTTCCAGTTACTATGATAGTGAAGGCGGCGAATCGTTGATTACTGATAACGTTAGGGTTTTCAAAGGTGGTTCATGGAAAGATGTAGCCTATTGGCTGTCTCCCGGAACACGTAGATTCCTGGATGAAGATTCAGCTACTTCTACTATTGGATTCCGGTGCGCGATGATCAGAGCTGGAAGTAACTATTAAAGGATACGTTTTAATTTGCCTTATTTACCCCGCCTAGGCGGGGTTTTTTTATAACCTTTGAGTAAGGCCAATAGCGCCAACTATAATTCTCTCTGCTCCGTTTTCCCAAAGTGGTACTGCCGAACCTGCCATAGTTGCTCCAGTAGTAATTATATCATCGATTAATAACACCGACCTTCCTTCAATTTCGAGAGTATTAACTATACTAAACTCATTGGATGTATTCTCAAATCGCTCCCAACGACTCAATTGAGTCTGTGTTTCTGTCTTGTGGATACGTTGTAATGCTTCCACGATGGGACACCCCGTAACATGAGACACTCCAGCGGCGATTTCAAGACTTTGGTTATATCCTCTGGATTTTAGTTTTCCAGGATGAAGGGGAACCGGGACTATGGTTCCGAAGTGGTCCTGAATATGGAAAAGAACTTCTGAGGCAAACCAAACGCCAAGTTGAAAGGCAAGCCTTTGTTGGTGCCCGTATTTGACCTTATGTATTAATTTTCTTACCTGACCTTTTTTAGAAAATCTGAGAAATGAATATGCTTCGCTGAAAGGGAACATTCCCCTTAAACGAGTAACCGTGTCATTATCTACTCCATTGTAGTTTCGTTCTCTGGGAAGTTGTATCAGACATGAACTGCAAATAAAGGACTCCGTTGGAATTCTAGTCCCCCCGCAAAGACTACATTCGCCAGGAAAAAGCATGGTCAAAAAATCCAGGTACAACTGTTTAAAGGTAATTTCCATTATATTTGGTAATACTAAGATCCTTTAATACGGTCTCATTTATGTATAAAAAAGACCTTGATTTGGAACGACAATGGCACTCCTTACTGGAACGGCTAAGGAGTACTTTTGACAAAAAACCTGACAGTATGGAAGCAGTGCTGTTCCTGGTTGGTGTGAATGAGCTTGGACAGGGGGCCAGGGCTTTCACCAAAGAAGAAAAACAAGACCTTATGCATATTGCAATTTGCAGATTATTAAGTCAATCAGGGATTTATAGATTAGAGGGACTGGATGAATCAGGGTGGCCTCACTGGAGATTAATGAAGGAGCTTCCACATTTTGATTTACTTGAGCAAGAGAAGTTGTTGAAGATGCATCTCTTGGAATACTTTGGAAAAGAGTTACCAATTGAAAACTAAAGAAATCCGGAAAAACCGCAGATTGCAACAGAACTCCAAGGTACATCGTTATTTAAGCTATGGCACATACTTCGGAATATAGACAACTTATAGGCAAATTACAGGCCTATAAACGCAAATACTATCAAAACAAGCTAATTAAGGGCGGTCTGCTGGCATTAGGCATCCTTTTTACCTCTTATCTTTTAATTAATTCTCTTGAGTATACCGTGCGATTTGAATCACCTGCCAGGGCTGTTTTGCTTTTTGGATTCCTGGTAGTGATGACTTGGGCTGTTTTTCGTTGGATCATTAACCCGGTCTGGAAACTATTCACCATTAACCGTCAAATCAGTAACGAAGAAGCTGCTGCTCAAATAGGACGATACTTCCCCAATGTTAAGGACAAATTGCTGAACACGCTGCAGTTGTATCAACTGAGTGGGGACCATAATGCCTTGATTCAGGCCAGCATATCGCAAAAAACCAGTGAAATTTCTTTGGTCCCATTTGTGGATGCAGTCAATTTTAAAGAAAATAGAAAATACATTAAGTACATGGGGTTCCCCCTGGGGATTGTATTACTAGTGCTTTTGGCGGCACCTCAGCTGTTCACTGAAAGCACTCCGCGAATTATTAACTTCAACAAAGCCTATGCTGCAGTAGCACCATTTAAGTTTGAGGTATTAAATGAGGAATTAACGGCCTTCAAGAATGAAGATTTCAAACTCAAACTTGGGTTTACAGGTAACGTAATCCCAAACACGGTTTACTTAAAGACCAAAGACCGGCGGATCAAAATGCTGCAAAATGAGGGTGGTGTTTTCGAGTTCACTTTTTCTAAAGTACAATCCGGTCTTGATTTCGTTTTCGAAGCAGCGGAATTTCATTCAGATTCTTACTTTCTGGAAGTACACAGCCGACCAAATTTAAAAAGTTTTGATATCGATCTGAAGTTTCCAAAATATCTTCAAAAACGAAATGAATCTTTACAAAATACTGGTAATCTATTGATCCCTGAGGGAACAACCGTAAAGTGGTCTTTCCGGGCTTTGGAAACTGATAGCATGTCATTGAATTTCCTGGAGAATAGTGAGCGGCATGAACTACAAAATACAGATAATCGATTATTTACATTTCAAAAACAAGTAATGTTCTCGGACAGCTATACTCTTGATCTGAAAAATAAGTATAGTAGGAATAAAGAAGAGATCCAGTATCAGATAAATGTCATTAAGGACAAGTATCCGGAAATTACACTTGATCAATTTAGAGATACGACTATGTTCAGTTATATGATATTTGGAGGTAGTATTTCTGATGACTATGGTCTTTCAAGACTCTCTTTGTACTACGTGGTGAACAGAAAAGTAAAAGAACGCCAGAAATTTAGTCAGATTCCAATCTCTATTAAAACCAACAACAACCAAAACTATTACTTTCAATGGAATGTCGACACTTTGAACATGGAACATGGAGACCAGGTGGAATATTATTTAAAGGTGTGGGACAACGATGGAGTAAATGGGCCAAAATCAGCCAAAACCGCGCAGTATCTATTCAGGCTCCCTTCACGTCAACAGATTAATGAAACTTTGGATGAAAGTTCCAGAAAAACTGAGGAACAAATAGATAAAAACCTTGAGGAGGCCAAAGAATTGAGTGAGAAAATTAAAGAAGCTGAAAACCGATTGAAAAGCAAAAAGGCTCTGGATTGGCAGGACAAAAAATTGCTGCAAGAGATTCTTGACAAAAAGGAAGCATTGAGCAAAGACATTAATCGACTTAAAGAGTTGAACCAGCATAACAATGCTCAAAAACAACGATTCAACGAATACAGCGAAAGTTTAAAGAGGAAAATCGATCAACTCCAGGAATTAATGGATGAGCTGCTGGATGAAGAAACCAGGAAACTTTATGAAGAGTTACGCAAATTACTCGATGAACAACAAAACTCTGATTCCTTTCAAGATCTCCTTGAGCAGTTGGATTATAAGGAGCTTAACCTGGAACAAGAATTAGAACGAACCCTTGAATTGTTTAAGCGAATGCAGTTTGAACAAAAACTGGAAGAGACTGTTGAAGATTTACAGGAATTACAGGAAGATCAGAAACAGCTTATGGATGAAACCGGCGACAAGACCAATGAAATGGATCAACTTTCGGAGAACCAATCAGAACTCCAGAAAGAGTTTGAACAACTAAAGGATGCAATTGATGACCTCCGGGAAAAGAACCAAAATTTGGAGCATTCACAAATGTTCGATGATACTTCGGATGAAGAGCAAAAGATTGATGAAGGCATGGATGAGAGTCAGGAACGACTCGACAACAACAAACGTAAGCCTGCTCAAAAAGCCCAACAACAATCCATCGAAAACATGCAGCAGTTAAATAATAAATTGCAGCAAATGCAGAGTGGCATGGAAATGGAAATGATGCAGGAAAATTTGGACAACCTGAGAGACATTGAAGACAATTTGATCAAATTATCTTTCGATCAGGAGGCTCTAATGAAAGAGTTCCAAAGCCTCAATCAAAGCGACCCCAGGTTTATTGAACTATCTCAGGAACAGCTGAAGCTTAAAGATGATGCCAAGATAATTGAGGACAGCTTGATTTCTTTAGCCAACCGGGTTTATCAAATCAAATCATTCGTTACCAGGGAAGTAAAGGAGATGAATGAGCATATGGACCAAAGCCTTGAGGGTTTAAAGAAACGCAATCAATCGCAATCAATTAGTAATCAGCAACTTACAATGACTTCTGTCAACAACCTGGCCCTGCTTCTGGGAGATGTCTTGCAACAAATGCAACAGCAAATGGCCATGGCTCAGGGGGGTAAACCCAAAAAGGGACAGAAAAATACTCCTGGGATGAGTCAATTGCAGCAACAATTAAATAAGCAAATTGAGAATTTGAAAAAAAGCGGAAAGAGCGGGAGGGCTTTAAGTGAGGAATTGGCTAAACTTGCAGCACAGCAGGAAATGATTCGTCGGGCTCTTGAAGAAGCTGAAAAAGGGATCAAGGAAATTGGTGAAGATGGCAAGGGCACCAATGGAGATATCATTGAGAAAATGGAACAAACGGAAACTGATTTGGTAAACAAGCAGATTACTATTGAAACCATAAAACGGCAGCAGGAAATATTAACAAGGTTACTGGAGGCTGAAAATTCCATTAGAGAACGGGAACTTGATAAAGCCCGTGAAGCACAGCAAGCAAGTAAAAAGGAAATCTCTATACCTCCTGAATTCGAAGAATACTTGAAAGCTAAGGAAAAGGAAATCGAATTGTTGAGAACAGTTCCTCCTAAACTCAACCCATACTATAAACAAGAAGTAAACGATTACTTCAAAAGATTAGACAATTAAAGGCGGCTCATAAATGAACTCTATTAAACTTGAAATCCCATCACTCACGGAAAATATTAGAATTATAGAGAGCTTTATAGATAATGCTAAAGACAAATACAATATCGATGATGATATCTACGGAAATATCATGATTGCAGTAACAGAGTCTGTCAACAATGCCATCAGGCATGGCAATGGGCTGCAGAATAATAAAAATGTAACCATTCATCTTAACCTGGAACCAGACATCATCACCTTTACAGTTCAGGATCAGGGATCTGGATTTGACTTTCAGAACCTACCAGACCCTACCGCACCGGAAAATCTAGATAAACCGGGAGGAAGAGGTATCTTTTTAATGAAACATCTAGCGGACGAAGTAAAGTTTAAGGACAGCGGTCGATTAGTGGAATTGCGTTTCTACGTAAATAAATAGGTGTGGTTGAGTTTTTTTGTGAAGACATTGACTTCTCCCCCGCTGCACCACAAGCACTCAGAGAATGGATAGACGGGGTCGTTGCAAACGAAGGACATATCGTCGGAGACATCAATTTCATCTATTGCTCTAATCCCTTTCTCTTGAACATTAATAAAACCTATTTGAATCTTCAAACTTTCACAGACATCATTACTTTTGATCAAAGTACAAATCCAGACACTATTGCTGGTGATATTTTCATTAGCATAGATCAGGTAAGAAGTAATTCAATTAAGTATCAGGAGCCTTTTAGACTGGAGCTTAAACGGGTAATGGTCCACGGAGTGCTTCATCTGCTGGGCTACAATGACAAGTCTGTAGAAGAAAAGCTGGAAATGAGTAAAAAAGAAGAAGCTTACTTATCTTTGTGATGTTAACGTTCCACGTGAAACATCTTATACAATTGAAGATTGGTGTTCCACGTGGAACATACTAAATTGTGACCTTATGTTTCCCCAATATGATATCATAGTTGTAGGCGCCGGCCATGCTGGTTGTGAAGCAGCTGCTGCTGCCGGGCAAATGGGCTCTAAAGTACTATTGATCACTATGAACATGAATACTATTGCTCAAATGTCTTGTAATCCCGCCATGGGAGGTGTTGCCAAAGGGCAAATTATCCGGGAAATTGATGCCCTGGGCGGTCAATCAGGTATTGTATCAGATCATTCCATGATCCAATTTCGAATGCTAAATAAATCCAAGGGACCGGCTATGTGGAGCCCACGAACCCAAAATGATCGGCATATGTTCGCTCAAAAATGGCGTCTGGTGTTAGAAGAGAGGTCAAATGTAGATTTTTGGCAGGAAATGATTACTGGAATAATAGTTAAAGGTGACCAGGTCATTGGAGTAAGAACTGGCATGGGTCTTGAGATAAATGCAAAATCAGTGATTCTTACCAATGGCACTTTCTTGAATGGAGTTATCCACATCGGCGAAAAGAAATTTGCTGGAGGCCGTACCGGCGAAAGAGCCGCCTCCGGTATAACCGAGCAATTACGTGAATTAGGTTTTGAATCCGGAAGGATGAAAACAGGCACTCCACCCCGTATCGATGGCAGAACCTTGGATTATTCGCAGATGGAGGAACAGTTCGGAGATGAACAACCAGGCAAATTCTCCTTTACGGACACGCAGGTTTTGTCTCAACAAAGAAGCTGTTACATTACATATACCAATTCGAAGGTTCATGAACAATTGAAAACTGGATTTTCCCGCTCTCCAATGTTTAATGGTCGTATTCAAGGAATTGGACCACGATATTGTCCTTCAATTGAGGACAAAATCAATAGGTTTGCCGATAGGGATCGTCATCAGATCTTTGTTGAACCAGAAGGTTGGAACACCGTAGAAATATATGTTAATGGATTCTCAACTTCTTTGCCAGAAGATGTTCAATATCAAGCAATTAGAAAGATCTCAGGGTTTGAACAAGCGAAAATGTTTAGGCCAGGTTATGCCATTGAATATGACTTTTTCCCTCCTACGCAACTACAAACATCACTGGAAACCAAATTTATCCACAATTTATATTTTGCCGGACAAATAAATGGCACTACCGGCTATGAAGAAGCTGCATCACAGGGACTTATCGCTGGAATCAATGCCCACAGGTTACTAAAACAAGAAGAACCTTTAGTACTTTCACGATCGCAAGCCTATATCGGTGTGCTTATTGATGATCTAATAAACAAAGGTACAAATGAACCATACCGGATGTTTACTTCAAGAGCTGAATTTAGAATATTGCTGAGGCAGGATAATGCAGATTTACGTTTGACTCCATTGGGGTACAAATTGGGATTGGCATCAGAAACTCGCATGAAAAAAGTAGTAAAGAATGAACAAGCACTTAACAAATTAATGCAAGATTTTAAGCAATTCAAACTTCAACCTCAAGATATCAACCACAGCTTGCAAAGACTTAGTACAGCACCCATTAAAGAAAAAACCTCAGTATACAAGTTGTTGAAAAGACCTGAACTATCTGTATATCAATTGATTAATATGAATTCTGGACTATCCGAATCAATAAGAAATTATTCTACTGCTACTACAGAACAAGCCGAAATTCAAATAAAATATGAAACTTATATTGACAAGGAGAAGAAACTTGCCGACAAAATTCAAAGTCTTGATCAGTACAAAATAAATTCTGAATTTGATTACAACCAAATAACAGCGCTTTCAACTGAAGCTAGAGAAAAGCTGAAAAAGATAAAACCATCTACCATCGGGCAAGCCACGAGAATTAGTGGTGTATCGCCAGCCGACATCTCCATATTAATGGTATTTTTGGGTAAATAATACCATGTATAATAAGATCGAGGCATGTCCATTATGCTCAAATATTACCTCGGAGCCTTACAACAGGATAAAAGATTTCGCGGTTACCAAAGAGTCTTTTTCTTTGGTTAAATGCCGTAGTTGCTCCTTTATATATACCAATCCCCGCCCGTTTAAACAAAATATTGATCGTTACTATGAATCCAATAATTACATATCCCATTCTAAAAAAAGTGGTAATATAATTGATAGAATCTACTATCTAACCAGGTATTTAATGCTTCGGAAAAAACTAAACTGGGTACATGAGGTACTTGGGCTAAAAGGACGTCTTTTAGATTACGGTTGTGGTACCGGTTCATTTGTGTCCTTAGCTCTTAAAAAAAACTGGGATATCTGGGGAGTAGAACCTAATCGCCAGGCCCGGTCTATTGCTAATAACAATGGCGCTCTTCGCGTTTTTGACAGTCTTAATGCATTGCCTGAAAATCAATTTGACGCAATTACCCTGTGGCATGTTTTAGAACATTTTACCGATCTTGAGCAAATGGTTAATGCACTGATATCTCGCCTTACCGAATCTGGGCATTTAGTCATTGCCGTTCCCAATTGCGCCTGTTATGATGCCCAATATTATGCAGAATACTGGGCTGGCTTTGATGTACCTCGTCATCTTTCTCATTTTACTCCTGAAAGCATGAAACTGTTGATCAAGAAACATAGATTGCACCTGATAAAATTAATTCCCTTAAAGCTTGACGCTTTCTATATCTGTATGCTGAGTGAAAAATATCGCAATGGATCCATTTTTAAAGCATTCTCCCAAGCTGTCAAATCTAATTTTCGCGCCAAAAGGAACCACTTGAATTATTCAAGCCTGGTGTATGTCCTAAGAAAATGAAGCAATCCTGGTTCTTGATCATCCTTATTTATGCCTGTGCTAATCCCATCCCTCCTACCGGGGGCCCAAAGGATCTTGATCCGCCAATCTTGATTAATACTATTCCGGAAAACAAATCTCTAAATTTTAGTGGTTCTGAAATCACTATGGAGTTTGATGAATATATAAAAGAGGAAAATTTATTGACACAGTTAATGATTACACCGAATCTAAGTGGTCCATATAGCTATCGAATAAATAGAACTCGAATTGTTTTAAGTTTTGAGCAACCTTTTGATAGTGCTACTACTTATACCCTTAACTTTCGCGAGGGAATCAAGGATATAACAGAAGGGAACGTTCCTCCTAACTTAAAATTTGTTTTCAGCACCGGGAATTTTTTGGATTCAGCTTCCGTACACGGGACAGTACGGTCTTTAATGACCAAAGAGGTGCTTGAAGATATTACCGTATCGCTTTATAATGATCCTGATACCATGACCATTTTTGATGGACCCCCCAGGTATAGTACACTTACAAACGAACAAGGAGAGTTTACCATTGAGAATATTAAAAATGGCAGCTATTTTATTTATTCACTTGATGATCAAAACCGAAATCTAAAACTTGAATCGAGATCAGAAGGTTACGGATTTCTAGAACAATCTTTAATCTTAAACGATTCGTTGCCGGGCCTGGAACTCTTTATATTCAATTTGGATACCCGTCCTATTGTCTTGCAAAATAGTCGACCTGTTGGAACAAATTATGAACTTAAATTTAACAAGGCACTTGCCCATTATCAACTAATTACAGACGAGCAATCAATAGTTTCTAATTTGATTAATAACCACCAAACATTGCGTATTTACTATAATAAATCCATTGTCGATAGCCTGGGTATTGGCTTTATAACTAGGGATAGCTTACAACAAACCTTAGACTCGCTAGTATATGTTAAGTTTGAAGAATCCACTAGGAAGCCGGATAAGTTTAGTACCAATTTCAACCTAAAAGCTGGTCCGGTAAATAAATCCTGGAGGGCCTCAATAAAATTTAATAAACCTATATCCTTAGTCAATTATGATAGTATGTACTTTCGATTTGACAGTTTGTTTTCGATTCAAATAAATGCATCTATGCTTAGCACAAATCCTAGCAACGATGAGTACATCATTGCTCTTGATTTTGATGACATTCTAGAAAATGATTCGGTGCACAGCAATTGGGTCGATCCATTTGAACTCATTATAGCAAAAGGTAGTTTTATTAGTATTGAAAATGACACCTCATCAGTTATAAAAAGAGAATATTCTTTTAAAGATCCTGAGGATTTTGGAATCGTTAGTGGAACCATAACCACTGATTTTAGTTCCTTTAATATTCAATTGGTCGATAAAAAATTTGAGATAATTGATGAAATTCTGGTCAATAGTGCAGAAACCAAATCCTACGAATTCCGAAACATTGCCCCGGGTATATATAGTATCAGAGTTTTTGTTGATGAAAATAAAAATGGCATCTGGGATCCTGGCAACATTAAACTTAAAACTCTTCCAGAAAATATTTTCCTATTCTTTCATAACAACGTTACGACTCAAGAAATAAATTTAAGGGCCAATTGGGAACAATCAGGGCTTGATTTGGTGTTTTAGGAATCATTAAACTTACGTGGATAAACAAGTCTACCTGTAACAGTTGTTGTGGATAACTATGTATAAGTTTTGCAACCCAAGTCCAACTAAAAAGTACCTTGTTTAATCTACACTTGACAGTAAGTTGCCAACATATTAATGAACAGCATTTTTTTGAAATTCCTTTATCCACAACTGGGTAATATATACTAGGCAACTATTAATTAGCTGTAAGTAAGACTGTTATGTGTTAACAAAATGTTAGTATTGTCAAATTTATCCATATGTAGTGCACAAAATAATATAGCTAGAATTAATTAGAATTATTATCCACCATTTCCACAACATAATAATTAATAGTAAGTAATATTATATATATATATTATAATATAGAGCATGGATAACGTACTGACTTGTGTGTGTTGTACTTTAATATACTGCTGTTTTTTACAAGCAGCACAAGCACAGGAATTGCAGAAAATTGGCCTTGCAAATCAGTATTATGAACAAGGAGAACTGGAAAAAGCACGGGCTATGTTTCAGGATCTTTCCAAAAAGCCAAAGAATATTCCGCAAATGCATTCACGTTATTTACAGGTATTAAACCAACTAGGGGAATTTAAGGAGGGTGAGAAATATCTTACATACCTAATCAAGCAGTACCCGGAGGTAATTCAATACCAACTGGATCTTGGAATTCTTTACCGGAAGGCGGGAGATGACCAGCTTGCGGATCAATATATTTCACAGACATTACAACGGATCAAACATCATAAATTTCAAATTATCTACGCAAGCCAATACCTATTCAATAAGCATGAGGTAGAACATGCATTATCTGGATATCAACTAAGCCGAGAGCAAGAAGGCGATCCACACTTATATGCTTTGGAAATGGCGGAGATTTATCGCAGGCTCAATAGGAAAGAGGAAACGGTAAGTGAGTATTTAAACTTTGCCAGCAGCAATCCAAACAACATAAACTACGTGAAAAATGTATTGCAAAACTTACTAACAGAGGAGGAAGACCTAATTAGTTTAGAAGAATTACTTTACGAACGTATCCAAAAGCGCCCTAATGCCAGCCTGGATGCATCATTATTAATATGGGTCAATCTGCAGCAAAAAAATTTTAATGGAGCGTTTGTACAGGCAAAGGCATTGGACAGAAGAGAAAAAGGAGAAGGGAAAAGGGTGCTAGAGATTGGTAAGATCGCATTGGACAATAAGGACTATAAAAATGCTATCCGGATATTTAAATATCTAATTAAACAATACCATCGAGGTATTAACTATGAGTTAGCTAAGCGATACCTGATTAAATCCAGAGAGGAGTTGGTAAAAACTACTTTTCCAGTTGATACCACAGAGATAAGCCATTTAATAGAAGATTACCGGAGTATGGTAGCAGAGATCGGAATTAACGAGCGAACCCTGGAGGCGTTGAGAAGCCAGGCATTGCTTTATGCATTTTATTTAAACAGAAAGGATTCTGCAATACAAATTCTTATCAAAATCATCGATACACCAGGATTAAATGTAGTCTTAAAATCTCAGGCTAAGCTAGATTTGGGAGATATATACTTACTAAACGGTGAGCCTTGGGAATCCACTTTGTTATATTCTCAGGTAGAAAAATTACAGAAAGATCAACCGTTAGGATACGAAGCCAAACTGCGCAACGCCAAACTCTCTTATTACAAGGGAGAGTTTGAGTTGGCTCAAGGCCATTTGGACATATTGAAATTGGCCACATCCAGGGAGATCGCTAATAATGCCATGGCCTTAAGTTTGTTGATTCAGGACAATACAGTATTTGATAGCACCGACCAAGCAATGCAAGCTTATGCTCAGGTTGAACTAGATCTTTTTCAAAATAAGTATGAATTGGCTTTGAAGCAGCTTGAAATCATGTCGCTTCAGTATCCCGGACATAGTCTAACGGATGAGATCTTATGGCTCAGGGCTAATATCTTGTTGGAATTAGGAGAATTTCAACAGGCGATTGATTTGTTGTCTCAAGTAGTGCAAGACTTTGAATACGACATTCTTAGTGACGATGCATATTTCTTAATGGGCAGCATTTATGAAGATCAACTCCAAGACACTGATGAGGCCATGCGTATTTACAACGACTTTCTTATCCGTTTCCCTGGAAGTATTTATAGCGCAGAAGCCCGTAAAAGATACCGGGCATTAAGAGGAGATTTCAAGGAGAATCCTATTAAGGTTGAAGATAACCTAAACTGATGGTTGCAAGATTTGTTGCCTAAGCTCCGGGAAAGCCATCAAGTTATCCACATCGCAGATTCAGCACAATTAAAATCCATACATCTTGTAATAAATCAATATTTTATTTAAATATTTCAATAAATATTTCTACTTTTGCAATTGGTTATTTTTTAGTTAAAAAACATTCAATGTCAAGAGTAACGATTTTTGGTGCAGGTTATGTGGGGGTTCCTACCGCGGCTCATTTTGCTAGAACGCATAAAGTAACGGTTTACGACCCGGATGCTGAGAAAATTAGTACAATTAAGCAAGTAATTGAAAATCAATCCGATGAATTGCACATTCACGAAAAAGATTTGATAGAATTGCTTCGGGAGAATAATGAAAACATCCTTTTAACCAACAGTCTGGAAAAAGCATTACAAAATCCTGAGTTTATATTTATTGCAGTAGGTACTCCGCCAAACGAAAAGGGCCGGGCTAATTTAAAATACGTGTGTGAGGTAGCTGTACAAATAGCCGAACACCTCACCAATGACTGCATTGTATTGAATAAAAGTACCGTCCCCCCCGGAACAGCCTATCTGGTACAAGACATTATTTCTAACGGGTTAAGGAAGGATGTAAAAGTTGCTGTGGGGTCTTGTCCGGAATTTCTGGCGGAAGGAACAGCTGTAGAAGATTTAAGGACGCCGGATCGAATCGTTTACGGATGTGACGATTCCGAAGCCCTAGACAAGATCACTCACTTTTTTACCTATCTGCAGCGCAGGGACTCATTGTGTCCTATGACCACTTTAAGTTCTGAACTGACGAAATATGCTGCAAACGCCATGCTGGCAACAAAAATTTCATTTATGAACTCTCTGGCTCTTTTATGCGATACCATAGGAGCAAACGTAAGGGAGGTGCAAGAAGGAATTGGCAGGGATCAGCGAATTGGAAGCAAATTTCTGAATGCCAGTATGGGTTACGGGGGTAGTTGTTTCCCCAAGGACACCCAGGCAATAGCAGAATATGCCGTATTGCAGGAAGTGCCACTTTCCATCATTGAATCAACTATCCAAATAAATAATAACACTACGGATTACTTCTTTAATAAAATTGCGGAGGATTTTCAGGGGAATCTGGAGAACACCAATTTCATTATATGGGGTATAGGATTCAAGGCCCGTACAGATGATCTTAGAGAAAGTAAACCGGTGGAAATTGCTAGAAAATTAATGGATAATGGCGCCCATGTTCATGTTTATGATACGGTTCCAGGGGCATTGAACAATTTTGAACGAGAAAACACCAAATATTCCGACAGATTCACCTTACATCATGATCAATATGAAATGTTCTCAAATGAGATCGATGGTCTTATCATAGGAAATGAGCATGAAAAATTCAGAAACCCAGACATGGATAAATTAACCTCTATGAGGCACAAATATATCTATGACGGCAAGAACATATTGAACAATTACATAATCCGATATTTGACAAAAGAGCAATTTCAATACAAAAGTGTAGGTAAGGATTCGGTTGTAAATGGCCGGGATAAGACAAAACTGGTTAACTTCTTGCGGGATAAGTATATGGACTAGTACTTCCAAATCCCTGTTATCTATTTAAAGTTTACTACCATTTTCCCATTTTTTAAGGCAGTTTGTAGCTTTTAATTCGTTAGTACCACTAATATTCCTAAAGTAGTCCGTCCAATTTAGGTTACTCCTATGGTCCATCGCACAAGCAAACATGATTGTGGATAACTATTGCCGTGGTGTTACTTTCCCATTTCTGCTTCCATCAAACGTTTGTGGTCTATTGAAGATGACTCATAGTATCTCAATTAGAACAATGCCCATATATAGCTAAATATTATTAAACAACACCATGGATCGTGGTAACCAAATATCACACAATCGCACAGATTAGGGCTCCCAGAATCCATTTTTACCATTTTAATCCAAAATCTTACACTGCTGGCTTATCCCAACTACTTCCCTAATTATAATTATTTATTCGCTATACTTTTACCCCAGTCCAAATCCCGTATATCACGGGAAACGACTTGAGAGTATTCATCAAACATACAATACGTTCAATGAAGTGGATCAATGATCGTAAACTCAGGGCGCTAGCCTTTATGACATTTATAGTAAGCTTGTCTTCTAGTGGGCAAAGCTTTACTGAAGTAGCAGCCGCCAGAAACGCGCAGGTAGATGCCGGAAACTCAGATGGGGGACAAGCTTGGGCAGATCTTAACCAGGATGGTTTCTTAGACTTAGTGGTTAATACCAATAATACTACCGGACGTTCCCGTTTGCTTTTTTGGAATAGCGGCACCAATCAATACGATGATGTCACTGCCACCAATGCGCCGCAGCTCCTCCTAAACACCTGTGAACGTTCAGCTTTAGCGGGAGATTTCGACAATGATGGAGATATCGACTTCATGAGAAGTACAGCATCCCGATTGGAGATTTATGAAAACCTTGGTTCAGGCTCAGTTCCGGCCTATAGCTTTGTTATAAAACAAATATTCATTCCTACTTCCTTTACCATACCTGGTACCCAATCAGGAATGAACAATGAAGGACTTGCCTGGATGGATTTTGATGGAGATGGAGATCTGGATGTCTATATGGAAGATCATCAGTACGGCCAGGACATTCTTCAGAACGACGGGTCAGGATTCTTCACCCACTATACTCCAGACAGTAGTCCAAAAGGTTTTCCTACCACAGGAGCTTCAGGAGACTATTCTGTAACCGCTGACCTGGATGATAATGGGGATGTGGACATAGTGGCCCGTCGGGAAGGAACTACCGCAGCTTTGCCTGATGTGGATATATTTATCAATAATAGCGACGGAACATTCAGTCCGAATAATTCATTGAACCTGGATACCAGAAACGGGTTTAAAGGTGGTGTAGCCGTAGCAGACTTTGATAATGATGGTGATTTTGACTATTTCTGGACAAATAATGGTACGGCTTCGGCCAATGTTACCCATGTAATTGCCGAACAAACCGGCCTTAATAGTGGTGTATATGCATTAGCAACGGTTACCATTACCCCTGCTCCGTCCTGGACTGGGCAGGAGATAGAAGGAATAGCCATGGGAGATGTCAACAATGATGGCAAAATCGATATCTTTTTAGCTTCAGACAACGCACCTAACTATCTGTTGATAAATACTACCACTGGTGGTTCATTTAGTTTTAACCATCAAAATTCGGGAATTAATCTATCAGGAGATGGCGAAGGATGTGCATTTGGTGATTATGATAATGACGGTGACCTGGACCTATATGTTAACATCAAGAGCGGGAATAACCAACTATGGGAAAACGACCTTGGGGGAAACATCGATTATTTAAAAGTTGAACCACTGATCGACTTAGGCGGTGGATTAACCCGATCCGCAATTGGCGCCACTGTGGTGATAGATCAGCAAGGATGTACGTCATTGCGCTTCATTCAGGAAGTTAGTGGAGGTGTTGGTCATGGCTCACAAAATGACAACCGATTACATTTTGGGTTACCGTCGGGCCCCAATCAGCTGTACAAGGTAACAGTGAGTTTTGTCAGACCCAATGGGGGAGCAAGAACTGTGGTGGAAAAATATGTAACTCCCTCAGCTTTAGCAAATCAGACACTACAGGTACTCAATACCGACGCCAGTGACCCCGATGCACATCCAACACCCGCGGATGATAACTTCACCGTTGCCAGGAACTCTTCAAATAACCTTCTTGATGTATTAGCTAACGACACAGACCCAAATGCTGAAGATCTGACTATTTCTCTATTGTCTGGTACTACCTTCCAAGGCGGAACGGTATCGGTAAATGACAACGGAACTCCGGCTGATCCCACAGACGATTTCATAGACTATACTCCTGCAAGCGGGTTTAACGGTGTGGATAACTTCACTTATTTTGTAACTAATCAGTCTAGTTTCTGTTCTTCCGCGGACGTTACGATTACTGTCAATACACCTCCCACAGGTGATAATAATACGGTCTCCACTCCAGAAGATAACTCATATGTATTTGCAGTTGCGGATTTCACGGTCAACTATAATGATGCAAATGGTGATGCGTTTACTGAGATCCGAGTTACCAGTTTGGAGTCCGTGGGTAATCTGCTTTATAGCGGAGCGCCGGTGACCCTGAACCAGGTGATCAGTGATGGTGATATTGGCAGCGACCAGATCTCCTTTTCCGGCGAGCAGGCTGGGGATCAGATCGTCCCAGCGATCCACAGGAATCCACTCGAGCTCGAGGTAGTGTCTTTCGGCAAAGCGTTTGACCAGCTCGATCTCGTACTCGTGAGAGGATGCGGCATCCGGTGGATAGCTGAGAGAGG
>CAZAWQ010000223.1:0-2885 GCA_964488585.1 uncultured Roseivirgaceae bacterium | reverse complement strand
CCAAACGGCTATGATCGGTAAATGGCACCTGAAATCAGCGCCCACAGGCTTCGATTACTGGGAAGTCTTACCCGGCCAGGGCCAGTATTATAATCCGGATTTCATCAAGAATGGAGACACGGTAAATTATACTGGATATGTAACAGACATCATTACTGACAAAGCCCTGGATTGGCTTGATCACAGGAACACCAACAAACCCTTCCTGCTTATCTATCAACACAAAGCCCCCCATCGGAAGTGGCTGCCAGGTCCGGACCACTTGAATTTGTACGATGATCAGGAGATCCCAATTCCGGATACTTTTTTTGACAAATATGAAGGACGCGGTACAGCCGCCAGGGAACAGGAGCTTCACATCATGAATGATATGTTACTGGATTGGGACAATAAGAATATCACATTTGAGGAGATGGATGCAATGAAAGAGGGCTATGCCCGGCGTATGTTTACTAGAATGAACCAGGAGCAACGAAAAGCATGGGCCGATGCTTACTACCCGGAAATAGAAGCATTCCGCGCAGCAAACTTGCAGGGCGACGATCTTGCAAAATGGAAATATCAGCGTTATATAAAAGATTATTTGCGCTGTGTGGCCTCTGTTGACGATAATCTTGGGCGTCTGCTTGACTATTTGGAAAGTACGGGATTGTCACAGAATACCGTAATAGTTTATACATCTGACCAGGGGTTTTATTTGGGTGAGCATGGTTGGTTTGACAAAAGATTTATGTATGAAGAATCATTTTCTACACCCCTTATAGTTAAATGGCCGGGAGTAATCGCCGCTGGTTCCGTAAATACCGATCTGGTGTCGAACCTGGATTTTGCTGAAACATTCTTGGATATTGCCGGGTTGCCTATACCGGAGGACATGCAAGGCCAAAGTATGCTCCCGTTATTCCATTCGGAGAAGACTGACTGGAGGGAAAGTGTTTACTATCACTATTATGAATATCCTGGTGTTCATGCAGTAAAAAGGCATTATGGGGTACGTACAAACCGGTATAAACTCATTCACTTTTATCATGACATCGATGAATGGGAGTTGTACGACCTCGAAAATGATCCTCATGAACTTCAAAACGTTTATGATGATCCCCAGTATTCTGAAATCAGGTCAAAAATGCACCAAAAACTAGAGCAGGCAATGGTAAAGTATGGCGATGGCCCTGATCAGCGGCAGGCAATGCTGGTAGCGGATGGAATTTCCAAATAAAAGCTCCTAAACCCATGCGTAATCTTTGTTTTTACCTGGTTATCTTCTCGTTTTTGTTTGGTTGTAAACCTGAAAATAATAAGGCTCCCAGACTACCTAACATCATTCTTGTCATGGCAGATGATCAAGGATGGGGAGATATGGCATATAATGGTCATCCTATAATTCAAACCCCTTATTTTGACACCATGGCCTCTGAAACCCTGCGTTTCGACCGGTTCTATGCTGCCGCCCCGGTGTGTTCACCCACTCGGGGCAGTGTGCTGACTGGTCGCCATCCCAACCGGTTTGCTTGTTTTACCTGGGGGCGGACCTTAAGGCCTCAAGAAATTACCATAGCAGAGTTGTTGAAATCAGCAGGATATGTTACCGGTCACTTTGGTAAATGGCATTTAGGATCTGTGCGACAAGGCAGTCCGGTAAATCCAGGAGCTAGCGGTTTTGATGAATGGCTGTCTGCACCTAATTTTTTTGACAATAATCCCATCCTCAGCAGAGAAGGTGTGGCAGTACAAACCGAAGGGGAAAGTTCCATGGTGATCGTTGATGCTGCTTTGAAATTTATTCAAAAACATGAAGCAGGGGATCAACCATATCTAGCGGTTGTCTGGTTTGGGTCGCCCCATCTACCACACGAGGCACTTGAGCAGGACCAACAGTTGTATGCAGACCAGCCGCCAGGTCTACAGCAGTTCTATGGTGAAATTACTGCTATGGACCGGGCTTTTGGTAAATTGAGAACTACATTAAAATCACTGGAAAGTAATGACAACACAATTCTCTGGTATCTAAGTGACAATGGAGCTTTACCTGAAATTGGTGCATCCGGAGGACGAGGTCACAAAGCCAAGATTTACGAAGGTGGTCTGCTGGTCCCATCTATGCTGGAATGGCCAGCTAAAATCCATCAAGCAAGAGTGACCAGTTTCCCCGCCAATACCTCGGATATTTTCCCAACCTTGGCCGAAATAGTTGGTTTACCATTAGATGAAAACCGGCCCATGGATGGCATTAGTCTGATCCCTTTGATAGATAATCAAATGAATACTAGGTCACAGGCTATGGGATTTTGGAATTATCCTGCTTCAGGTGTACGCACACCAAGCGCTGAATGGATGGCAGAGCTATTGGAAGCCCAAAAACAAGGCAATATTATCGGTGATTCTGCCCGATTACGCCTGGATGACATATTGATAAACACTCAATATTCTTATGATAGTTTGCCCGGGCATGCTGCCTGGCTGGATTGGCCTTGGAAATTACACCGCATAGAAGACCAAACAAGCAATATTGCATGGGAACTATATAACCTGGAAAAAGATCCTTTTGAAGAAGAAAATATAGTCGATTCCCATCCTGAAAGAATAGCTGACATGAAAGCACCCTTAGAAGATTGGCAGCGCTCGGTGGTCGGTAGTTTGAACGGACTGGACTACTAGTAGGATCTCGAATCTATGATCTCAAATCTGAGATCTGAGATGTCCGAGATCTGCGATTCGAGATCCGAGATCTAAGACCCCCTACTGCTACCAGGGGAACCGATACGACGGTGGAAAGTATAGAGATAAAGTCAGGGTGTACTGCGACACCACAACTTCCAAAGATCCCCATGAGTATGCCAAACGCATGCAAGAGCGAATAGATAAGGGTTATACCGCTTTGAAGA
>CAZAWQ010000222.1:0-12111 GCA_964488585.1 uncultured Roseivirgaceae bacterium | reverse complement strand
CAATTTTCATAATTGCAGCGTTAATTTTCGCTGGGTGTCTTTATCTGGTTCGCTCACAAAGTACTATTTCAGACACAGCTTATATGAAAGCAATGATTCCTCATCACTCTATAGCTATTTTGACTAGTGAGCGTTCTAACCTTGAAGACGTTCGCGTACGAGAATTAGCAAACGGCATTATTAAAGCTCAGCGAAAGGAAATAAAGGAGATGGAGTGGTTGATAGAGGATATAAATAAGAATGGCAAGGTAACAACTCAGGAACAGGCCGAACAGCGTCCAATTCCTCAATTTGAAGGTAAATTGAATAAAGGAAAGGAAAATGAGTAAGAAAGCTATCCTATATAGAATGGTTACTAAAGAGCACATTTGCCCTTACGGTTTAAGGTCAAAAGACTTACTAGAGCGAGAAGGCTATTCAGTAGAAGACAATCATCTTACTTCACGTAATGACACCGATGATTTCAAGCAAAAGCATGGTGTAGAAACGACGCCTCAAACCTTCATCGAAGAAAAGCGAGTTGGTGGATATGATGAGCTTCGTAAATACTTCGGGAAAGGAGAAGCGGGGCAGAACGGAACTACTTATGCACCTGTTATTGCGATTTTTTCTGTGGCAGCTCTGCTATCGTTAGCATTCCAGTTTTTTGTTTCTGAAGACTTCATCTCTATAAGAACACTGGTTCTCTTTATTGCTTTCTCAATGACACTACTTGCAGTTCAAAAATTGAAGGATTTGTATAGTTTTACAAATTCGTTCATAACCTACGATTTGTTGGCAATGAGGTGGCTTCGATATGGTTACATCTACCCATTTCTTGAAGCCTACGCGGGGATAGGAATGGTAGCTCAACTGCCTGCCATAGCTGTTGCGCCATTTTCACTATTTATAGGAACCGTTGGGGCAATTTCTGTCTTTAAAGCAGTATATGTGGATAAACGGGAGCTCAAATGTGCTTGTGTCGGTGGGGACAGTAACGTGCCGTTAGGTTTTGTTTCACTATCAGAAAACATTTTTATGATAGCAGGCGCATTACTCATGTTATCTTTTTAGTTACAAGAGTTGCTTATCGACTAAACTTAATAAAAGTAACTCTATCAGCTTTTAAGATTGAAAAGACTGCTTGTTTAACTACATAGGAAGTTGTTTATCTTAGTTACAAGCAAATGTCATTGATTAAAGTGTCCTTAAGACTTATCTTTTCTAAGGGAATAACGTCGCGTAAAGGTTGAGAGCAAATACAAAGTTATGAGATCTATTATTTTCACACTATGCATTGGATATTTATTGGTACTGTTTACCGTGCCAGTTGATGCGTGTGAAATGAAAATGGATGAACATAGCTCATTAACTAAGGTTTCTCACAAATTCGCAGACGCTCATGAGGAGAAACGTAGCAGTTCACCTAGTTCTAAGCATCAAAGCGCTCACACTGATGGACACCCCTCGCATTCGGGTAAATCAGGTTGCTGCAATGATGGATGTATGTGTATAGCTACCAATTGCTACCACTTTACAAGTCTTTTTTACGTTCCCATTCGTCAATTTGAAACAACTTTTGCTGAGCAGTATGACATTATCGCTCTAGCTGTTCCCCCCAAAATTTTCACTCCACCTTTTCGTCCCCCGATAGCCTAAGGTACTGACTTAGTTAGTAATACTTTTTAAATGGATGAAATTCCTTCGTCCAGTTAGTATCAATTCAAAGGCTAAAAACTATGAAAAATTCTATCGACAACGGTCGCAGAAGATTTGTGCTCGGGTCCCTAACCTCGAGCGCTGCGGCTGCGTTAACCAACGTTAGTCCTCTATGGGCAGCACCTGTTGGTCGCCATTTTAAAGATCAAGTTTTGACAGGTGATATTAAAAATCTCAATGTGTCAAAAGCGCAATTGCCAATAGGCTCAAATATGGGCTCACCTATAACGATCAATGGTCAAATGCCGGGCCCGTTGATTAGATTGAAAGAAGGACAGAGAGCGCACCTCAATGTAACTAACCACCTAAACCAAGATACTTCAATACACTGGCACGGGATTATTTTACCACCAGATATGGATGGCGTTCCGGGAGTTTCCTTTGCCGGAATAAAACCTGGCGAAACATTTAAATATGCATTCGATGTCGAGCAAAACGGCACCTACTGGTACCACAGTCATTCAGGCCTCCAGGAACAGTTGGGCCATTTAGGACCTCTTGTGATCGACCCCGCAGATGGGGACATTGGGGCTGATAGGGAACATACAATTATTTTAAGCGATTGGACGTTTTCAGACCCCCATGACGTTATGCGAAAACTGAAGGTAGCGGAAGGTTATTACAATTATCAAAAGCGAACTATTTTCGACACGTTAGAAGACGTAAAGAAAAAAGGGCTTGCCGATACATGGGAAGAGCGTGCTATGTGGGGTGCAATGCGTATGAGCCCTCGCGATATAGCTGACGTTACAGGCAGTACATATACATACTTAATGAATGGCCGGACACCACAAGATAATTGGCAAGCCCTGTTTAAAGTAGGCGAGAAAATCCGGTTGAGGATCATAAATGGTTCTGCGATGACTTATTTCGACTTTCGCATCCCAGGGCTTGAAATGACAGTTGTAGCTGCAGATGGTCAGCCTGTTAAACCAGTAAATGTGGATGAGTTTCGAATTGCAGTAGCGGAAACTTATGACGTAATCGTTCAGCCAAAAGAGCGAAAAGCTTATACCTTTTTTGCGGAAAGTTTTGATAGAAGTGGATATGCGCGTGGCACCCTAACCCCGTCAATTGGCCTTACTGCAGAGGTTCCCCCACAGCGAGTTATCACAGAGCGTGGCATGGCGGCGATGGGGATGGACATGTCTGGTATGAAAGGCATGAATATGGATAAGTCCAAGGTCGACAGCTCGGGCATGGCTGCTCCAAAAGGTGAAATGAAAGGAATGGGGCAGCATAGCGCCCATACAATGCATGGCACCCAAATGGAAGGAGAAATGACCCCCTCCAAAAAGCTCCCAGTAGAAAGCATAGACATTGTCCACAGCGAAGACGGGCACGGCGCTGGTGCAGCGATGATTGCTAAAAATCCAAGCTCTAGGTTGGATGAACCTGGGATCGGTTTGGAAGACAGCCCACATCGTGTCCTTGTTTATACAGATTTAGTCGGTGAAAGTCCTTGGCCTGACGAAAGAGAGCCGGAACGTCAAATTGAGCTTCACTTAACGGGCAATATGGAAAGGTACATGTGGTCGTTCGATGGCAAAAAGTTTAGTGAAGTAGACGGATATGTACGTTTCAATTATGGCGAGAGACTACGTCTGATCTTGGTTAATGACACTATGATGGATCACCCTATTCATTTACATGGTATGTGGATGGAACTTGAAAACGGCCAATATCCAAGACCTCGTAAACACACGATCAGCCTCAAGCCTGGAGAGAAGGTCTCGTTACAAATCAGCGCAGATGCCCCCGGTGAGTGGGCGTTTCATTGTCACCTGCTATACCACATGGAAGCAGGTATGTTTCGTGTTGTACAGGTCGCATAGGAGATTAAAATGAAACAGATATTAATAGCAGGCCTAATAACATTAACTTTGAGCGTTGACAATGCTTTGGCTCAATCAAGAGATGACTGGCCATCTCCTATTCCTAATGAATATTTTGGCCAAGTTCTATTTGACCGACTTGAATATAATCGCACTGATGAGCAGCAAAATATAGGGGTCTGGGACATGCAAGCGTGGTATGGCGGAGATTACCATCGTCTTGTTTTTAAAAGCGAAGGCGAAAATACACAAAACGATGGAATGCCTACTGATCTGGAACGAGCAGAACTGTTGTACGGTTATCTAGTTTCTTCTTTTTGGTCTATACAATTTGGTGTGGGCACAAAGGGAGAGCTGTCATCAGATGCGGATATGGAGAACTATGCGGTGGTCAGTTATCAAGGTCTAGCTCCTTACTGGTTTGAAATGGAAAATTCACTGCGTATTAACGAAGACGGTGACATGCAGTTCATCAATGAAACCGAATATGACTGGCAACTAAGTCAAGTTTCCTATCTGCAACCGCGACTGGAAGTTGTTGCCAACCTCACCGATTCTGAAAAGTATGACCGTCAAAGCGGGTTGAGTAATATTCGTATTGGTTTGCGATATCGGCATGAAATAGTGAGGGAGGTAGCACCTTATGTCGGTGTTTATTACAGCAAAGCTTTGGGAAATACAGCTGATGCATTAAAGGCTGAAGGCAAGTCAACCAGTGAAACTGGTGTAGTGTTAGGTGCAAGGATTTGGTTTTAAACGCCCTACGCTAAAAATGAAATAACTGGTATGCCATTGCCAGTTATTTCTTTCTACACGTCTTCGAATTTGTTTTGTAATGGGCCTGTGTCCTTATATTTGCTGCAGGTTGCTTTTGTTGTTACTCAGGCTCACATGACATAAAGGAGTAACCAATATGAATGAACACGAGCATTCAAACAGGAAAGATTCGTTAAGCCTCTGGGGCGCGGTATCGATGGGAACTGGTGTAATGATAGGTGCTGGTATATTTGCTTTAACCGGGCAAATAGCAGAGCTGGCAGGCACATGGTTTCCTTTTGCGTTTTTAGTTGCAGCGATAATTGCAGGGTTTAGCTCATACAGTTACATCAAAATGGCACAGAAATACCCCTCTGCAGGTGGTATCGCCATGTTTCTGAAAAAAGCCTATGGTAGAGGTCTGCTGACTGGTGCCTGTGCATTGCTAATGTTTTTTTCCATGGTTATCAATGAAAGTTTGGTAGCCCGCACTTTTGGCACTTATGTCCTACAATTGTTTGACTCTCAGGGCGCTGAGTGGCTTATACCAGCGCTTGGCGTGAGTCTTCTTATTGTGGCATTCATTGTTAATATTTTGAGTAATCAATTCATACAGACCCTCTCATTTATTATGGCTTTTATCAAAATAGCAGGACTTGCAGTTTTGGCAATTGGTGGGCTGTGGGCAACCGGTTTGTCGTTTGAGAGCGTTTCAGCTCAACCGCAAGATACCAGCGCAACCGGTTTTCTCGGAGCCGTGGCACTTGGTATTTTGGGATACAAAGGATTCACTACAATCACAAACAGCGGAGGCGAGCTCAAACAACCAGAAAAAAATGTAGGAAGGGCCATAGTCATTTCTATATCCATTTGTGTGGTACTTTATGTTTTTGTCGCAGTTGCAGTTGGAGCAAATTTATCAATTGGCGAAATAATACAGGCAAAAGATTATTCGCTTGCTGAAGCATCTCGACCCGCATTCGGCCAGTATGGTGCTTGGTTTACTATAGCTTTCGCGATTATTGCCACGTCTTCCGGTGTCGTTGCCAGCATCTTCGCTGTTTCAAGAATGCTATCGATGCTTACATCAATGCAACTTGTGCCTCACCGTCATTTTTCATTACCGGGAGATATAAGAAGACATTCCTTAATTTATACGTTAGTCATCGCAATATTTCTTACCATATTCTTCGATTTGAGCCGCATAGCCTCCATCGGTGTAGTTTTTTATATCGTAATGGATATCTTCATCCACTGGGGAGTGTTCAAGCATTTACGAGATGATGTGCAAGCTAAAGCTTGGGTACTAGTCAGTGCAATTATTCTCGATATCATTGTTCTTCTATCTTTTATGTGGGTGAAAGCAAAATCAGATATCTTCATTGTTGGGATTTCTGTGGCTGGACTTCTTATCGTATTCGCGGCTGAGAAATGGTTTCTAAAGCTCCATGCGTATGATGATGATGATAAAAATTATAACTGATGCAAATCATTGAAGCTGTTCATGAACTACATCGACGGAGTAAGACAATATTCAGCGTAGGCAGAGTAGCAGCCTAAAAGGTAAGCGCAGTTGTTATGAATAGGAAAGGAATTAACCGGCATTAGCGTGCCGGTTATTTTTACTCGTGGCACACTTTAACCGCTTTTTTGCTGCTTCAGTGTATCCATTATTTCAGCAAACTCCTGTCCTTTTGACTCAGGTGGCTGGCTACAACCCTGCTTCTCTGTATTGGTTTGACTGGGTAGTTGCATGGCTTGCTGTAAGGCTAATTCTGAATTATTGGTTATCATAATATCTCACCGTTAGTTTAAATTTATGTGGCAGTAGATATCAGCAAATATCGTACCTGTGCTAAAAGGACAAATACTGACTATTTATTTAGCCCTCACTACTACAGCTGCCTATTGTAAATACTGGCAATAAGCCAACCCAGTACACCTGCGAACAAAGCCCATAAAGCTCCGCCTATCACTACACCCAATAAAGGCACGTTCCATATCATCCCTTGCCAGTCTGAAAACATTATATTACCAGCCATGGGTGACATCATGTCGGGCATTGTAATAATGAACAAAGAACTAACAACTAACAACACTCTCGAAGCTGAACGATGCGGCGCACGCGAACGCAAATACATTTTCTCGAATTTTCATCTTACGCCTCCTTAAAGCCAGCATCATAATGTAACGACATCGCTCAGCATTGTTGTTGAGTGAGAACGTAGAGCACATTAAGGTTATGTACGCTTCCTGTGAGCGCCCTGCGGCAAGTGGTGGCAACTCCACGGTTTGTGCGTCGCATTGTCTTTTATATTTTGATCTACAAACTGGTAATAACCTTCTTTTGTGTGTGTCCACCAGTCATTGTGAAGATCTGCGCCGTGTTTTCGAATGATCGCTTCAATACCGTCTAAATCGATATGTGTCGCATCATATGCCAGGTGAATAGCCCCTTCTTTGATGTTGTAGCTCACCTCATCAATGCCAAAGAGCTTGTCAATCTCTTCAATTAGGGGCTCGCAATTTGCCTCATAGACATTGCTGAGCCGTAAATTCCGAACGACTAAATTTGCTTCTCTGACACCGACTCTGTGGTCTAAATCACTCATATCTTTCTCCTCGGGTGTTAATTTGAATGTTTCTGAGATTCGGGTGAATGGCTTCCATCCATTTTCGACATCATTACTTCCATCATCTTAAGATGCCTTTCTGCCATATCAACTTGGTTTTGCATGGGTTGCCCTTCCATTTTTTCGTGCATTATATGCATCATTCCCATCATGGATTGCATGTGTTTTTTCATCATTTCACGCTGCTTGCTGGGATTCTTTTCTTCTTTGATAGCGTTAACTTCTTCCTTCATCGACTTTATTTTTGCATTCATCATATGCATATCTTGGCCACGCATAGGCATTCCCGTTTGAATCTCTGGCTTGTCTGAGCCCTTATGCTCATGCTCTTCCATTTGTTGAGCTTGCGATGTTGCAGCCATTACTAATGTGGTTGAAAAAATGATTGATTTAGTGAATTTTTTCATGGTTTTCACCTTTTAATTTAAAGTTGAGGTTTGGGATCCAGCCAGGTGTCGTGTTGATATAGCTCACATACTCATCGCCAAATTCAGCAATAGCCAGAGCTTCTTCACGCTTTGCCAGTTTCACATACACAACAACTAAAACTGGAAACATGACCAGTGTGGGAATGGTCGGCCATTGCAACAAAAAACCGAACATGATCAGTATGAAGGCTAAATATTGAGGGTGGCGACACCGCGCATACCATCCAGTCTTAGCTAAGTGATGGTTCTTCTGAGCGTGGTGCAGCACATTCCATGCTGAGGACAAGATAAAGAATCCTGCAACAATAAATACCATACTGGCGATATGAAATGGGTCCCAGTGGGCGTCGCCTTTAAAACCAAAGAAAGTATGCAACAGATGTCCGTTTTCGTGCGCAAAAAAGTTTACTTCCGGATAGGTTTCAGCAAGCCATCCTGACAAGAAATAAATAGTCAGTGGGAAGCCATACATTTCGGTAAACAGGGCTACAATAAACGCAGAAAATACCCCCAAACTTCGCCAGTCGGTGGAAGATTTTGGCTTTACAAAACTGAATGCAAAAAAGATAAAAATAGCTGAGTTCAGTATCACCATTGACCATAAGCCATAATCATATGTATCATTCATCTTGGTTGTCCTTTTTAAGTGACTCCTTTCGGCCTTCCTCCAACCCCTGAATGTATCCATCACGATAAGCCGCGTTGTTATCACTCAATTCCTGAAAACTTTTCTGCTTATTGTCACTGTCGCGAGAATGTTCGTGGGCGTGTCCGTGTTTACCGTGGCTACTGTGCATGAATATATGCATGAATGGGCACAGCAATAAAATCAAATAGGGAAGAAACTGAAGGACATGATGACCATGTTCGAAAATTAAAAAATAAGTAACGGCAGCGATCATCGCTAATGCTGCCCACCCTGTAGGTGTTGACCAAAATCTGGGGTGACTGTTTTTCATGACTCCTCCTATACCACCGTAAGAACACCGCGATACATCTGCATCTGGCAGTGAAAAGTATGTTCGCCCTGTGGGACGTTTTCGAGGTGAATTGGTGTTACCTCATTAAGCGTTAGCTGCTCACTGATATCTAATGAAGGAATTAGCAGTACTTCGGAACAGGGAGACTCATCTTTGCGCAAAAACTTCAACGTAACAGATTGGTTTGCGTTTACCTGAATAGACGCTGGTGAGTACACGCCATTTTTTACTTCTATGAGTATTTCGTTACTTTCAGTAACTGTCTGATCAGGCTTGTATAACCAAAACCACCAAATAATCAGTGCAATACCCGTAAGTCCCACAATATTAATTATCATCATAAGAAAACTCCTTAGTGGTCCTTTGCCTTGAATAGGCGAAGCCGGTTCGCATTTGATACCACTGTTAACGAAGAAAATGCCATGGCGGCTCCGGCGATAACTGGGCTTAGCAATACTCCGAAAAATGGATAGAGCACGCCCGCCGCAAAAGGTATACCTGCTACGTTGTAGATAAAGGCTCCAAACAAGTTTTGCTTAATGTTGCGCAAGGTGGCTTTACTAACCGCTATAGCATCGGCCAGACCATGCAACGAGCCGCGCATCAGGGTGATATCGGCGCTTTCAATGGCAACGTCCGTTCCTGTACCAATGGCAAAGCCAACATCAGCCAAGGCAAGAGCCGGAGCATCGTTAATTCCATCACCAGTCATACCCACTACTTCTCTCTGCTGCTGTAATTCATGTACTTTGTTGGCCTTATCTTCGGGCAATACTTCAGCAAAAAACTCGCTTATTGCCGCTTTCTTTGCCACTGCAGCAGCAGTTTCTTTGTTGTCCCCCGTTAACATGATGACCCGGATATCATTAGCCTGAAGACGCTTGATGGCAGAAACAGAGTCAGGTTTTATCGGGTCGGCAACCGCTATGATGGCAGCAAGTTGTCCATCTACAGCGAAATACATGGGAGTTTTGGCGTCTTTGGCCAGTGTTTGTGCTTTCTCTGAATAATTACCTATGCCCACCCCTTTTGAAGCCATAAGCTTGCTGTTACCAAACAATAAGGCCTTTCCTTCACAACGGCCTTCAACCCCCATACCGGTAATCGCATTAAACTCTTCGGTTTTCAGCAGCTCAATGCCCTGGTCGTGGGCACTTTCTACTATCGCCATTGCTAATGGGTGCTCTGAACCATTTTCCAGACTAGCTGCCAATTGCAGCACTGTCTTTTCATCACTGAAATTGGCTAAAATTATGTCAGTGACCTTGGGTGTACCTTCCGTAATCGTTCCGGTTTTATCCAGTATCATCACACTGATTTTTGATGCCGTTTGTAGCGCTTCGCCGTTGCGAATTAGCACGCCGGCTTCAGCAGCCTTTCCAACCCCCACCATAACTGACATCGGCGTGGCTAGGCCCAATGCACATGGACAAGCAATGATCAATACAGTGGTGGCCGAAACTATGGCAAATGCCAGTGCGGGCTCAGGCCCAAAGTTCAGCCATGCTAGCGCACTGAGCACAGATATAATCATGACCACAGGAACAAAGTAAGCGGATATCACGTCGGCCAAGCGCCCAATAGGCGGCTTTGAATTTTGTGCGCGTTTAACCATTGCAATGATTTGCGCCAGTGCCGTGTCTTTACCTACTCGAGTTGCTTTAAATAGAAACATTCCTGACTTGTTGAGAGTTCCAGCAACGACTTCATCGTCATGTGATTTTTCAACTGGCATCGGTTCCCCGGTTAGCATTGACTCGTCGATTGACGTATGGCCTTCAACAACCACACCATCAACAGGCACTTTTTCTCCAGGCCTGACTTTGATGACATCGTTAAAAAGCACTTGCTCGATAGCGACCTGGACCTCTTTATTGTCGCGAATAACCGTGGCTGTTTTCGCTTGTAATCCAATTAAACGTTTGATTGCTTCTGAGGTTTTTCCGCGGGCTTTTAGTTCTAAGGCAAGCCCCAGATCAATTAGACCAATGATCATAGCTGTAGCTTCAAAATAAACGTGCCTTGCCATTAACGGCACTGCTTCAGGTACCAACACTACCAACATCGAATAGAACCATGCTGTGCCTGTACCAAGTGCAATGAGTGTATCCATATTGGCAGAATGATTTTTAAAGCTCTTCCACGCACCGATGTAAAAATGCCGGCCGGAAAAGAACATTACACCCAGCGTCAGTAGGCCAACTGCTAGCCACAACAACCTCTCGACATTAGTCTCGACCGTCATTTCGTCGACAACAATGCTATAAGTCATTAGAGGGATACCTAGCGAAAGCGCAATGAAAGTATCTCGCATCAGCTTTTTGTAATAGGTCCTATCCGCTGCTTCTTTTTCATCGACTACATCAGTGTCAGGCTTATCTTCGAAAGGCTTTGCGTTGTAACCAACGGACTCTACTGCTTGAACCAATAATTGAGAATCCGCTGTACCCGATACAAGTACTGTTCTGTCTGCAAAGTTCATTTCGGCATTCTGCACTCCCGGCGTCTGCTTCAAGGCAGCTTCTATTTTTCCAACGCAACTGGCACATCCGGCGCCTTCTATCACTAATTGTCGCTGTGTTACTTCTGCACTCATAGTGCTCTCCTTTTTTCCTATTTTTAGAAGACTTGTTTTTTGACGGACAACAATTTTTCTGAAGAAACACCTGCATTAAGTTCTGTCATTTATGTTTTCCTCCAGGACGGTGTGTTCAAACTCTTCTATTAAATGACAGACCACGTGTGAGGATGGGGCTTTGTCACCCATTGCTCCCCATTTCCTTACTGCCAGCATCATATTTTGCCTGAGTAACAACATTGCCTTAAATTGTCTTTCTGTTTCTGCTAGCCTTCTTGCAATTAAGGTTCTAACTAGGGGACAAGCGGTCTTTCCATTATCTGCTTCTCTGAGAATTTGCTTGATATCTTCAACTGAAAAACCTAAATGCCTTGCACTTAATATAAACCGCAACCTGGAAGCATCTTTCGTTGAATAGAATTTATAACCATTGTCAGATTTTGCCGGCGTTATTAACTGCAAGCGCGTGTAATAGCGAACAGTATCTGGCGTTGTAGCCAAGGCGCTTGCGATCTCTCTTACTTTCATAGTTGTTCCGATGTCTTTAACCTAAAATTTTACTTATACCTAAAGGCTAAACCTGTGTGTGGGACGCGAGTCAATAGGCATGTAACTCGTGAAACTTTCGGTTCTAAGATGTAATGCGTTTGTAAGTGAGGCGGATAATACTTGCTGTTCGTTTACTGATAGCAAACAGTGTCTTAATGTATATTAATCAAGCAGTTGATCGTCTAAGACATTCTTTGATTGCAATTGATTAGTAAAGAAAACTTAGAGAAAAGCCTCACTGAGTTTATGTGTAGCTCTTAATCGGAGGGTGGAAGGGAGGAGAGTGTATACCAATTAAAGGGGTAATATTTATATCTGAAAATGAGCTTTGCTTAATGTTTTCACTTATCAGAATTTCAATATTTGAAAGTATACAAAATTGGGTTAAAGAAGTTGCACAGTAAGCACCTATACAGCACGCGCATATCGATTGATCATTTCCTTCGCAGTGCTGTACATCCTGGTTCTTTTCTGAATGAAGTGTGTGATTATTTAAAGTAGTATGTTCTACGCTTGATAAGGAATCATTTGAGGACATATGAGATTCTGATGTGTCGTGACCATCACATTTGTGTCCGTCCGGTAATCCCCACATTCAATTCATAAGTTAGCTCCGGCATGGTGCTCTCTTTGCAAAGGAGAATGACCATGCAG
>CAZAWQ010000221.1:0-4006 GCA_964488585.1 uncultured Roseivirgaceae bacterium | reverse complement strand
GCTCACTCCCTGGCCACACAAGTGATTTTGATATCATTGGACCAATAGACCAAATTAACCTTGCCGCCCAAAGCCGAGAAAGTGTTATTAATAATCTTGCGATTCTTGACAGTATCAAATCTTTTACAATTAAGACCACACCAGTCTCTGAAATATCAGGTGCCTAAAACAGTCTTTGAACAACATAAATACGCAGCTTAGTATGATAAAAAATAACTTTACTTTGAGCTGAACCTGTCCTAACAATAGGGGCATTATAATATATCCACGGTAGTTTTCAGTAGTGCTTCCATTCAACTTACCATTCAAATACACCTTCTCTCTGGCAAGTTCAAAACTTCCCATACTCCATGCAACAGGATCCAGGGCCGTAGTCAGTTCGGAGGTATAAGGATGATTGGCTTTAATCAATGACGCTTCATTCAATACATTGTATAATACGTAATTATTTGCTAATCCAGAGTCTGCTGTAATATTTATCTGACAAAAACGAGGTCAATATTAGTTAACTGTAAAATGTTAGATTATTGGCTTGAACCTGTTGAGAGGTATTTTTGCCACCATTTTTGGAATACTAAAAGGCCCCATATCCTCTGTGGACTATCCTGTGGGTCTCTTTTAAAGAGTTGTTGCTTGAGCCAATGGACATAGTTAACATCAAAAATTCCTTGTTCCTGTAAAACACTATTACTTAAAAATTCGTCCTCAATAACCCCTTGTAGCTCTGTACGCATCCAGTTTAACAATGGAACATCAATCCCTTTTTTAGGTCTATTATATAACTCCTTTGGTAAAATTTCCCTAAATGCATCCTGCAAAATTCCTATGCGCGTTCCATGTTTTATCTTGGATGCTACAGGAAGATTGAAAACAAAGTTTACCAGATTATGATCTAGAAATGGAAGTCTCACTTCCAACCCATGCGCCATACTCATCCAATCAACTTTGGATAACATGTCATTAGGCAAAATAAAATTCATATCAGTGTTAAGTATATCATTTAGATTTGAATCAGGATGGATTAGCTTAAGTACTTGTTGACGCCTGCCTTCCACAGCAGCCTGGTTCAAATTAACCAAGACTTCAGCACTTAACACAGCCAGGGCTTCCTTCTTGCTAACAATTCCAGCCCAAAACCAGTATCGATCTGGAAGTGAAAGCTTTAGGCCACGCGCCATCCGATCCAACTGTCGGAATTTGTTGGTTAAGGGATTGTTCCTGGACTTTGGCAAAATAGATGCTAACGGGGCTAGTGTTTTTATTACCGAGTTAGTTAAACTGTTGCTCATGGATCTATTTAGTGCCAGATGCTTGTTGTACCCTGCAAATAGCTCATCAGCCCCACCGCCGGAAAAGGCTACGGTAACGGATTGCCGGGCATATTTGCTTATAATGTAGGTTGAAAGTGCGGAATTATCAGCAAACGGCTCATCCAAATGATCCCACACATCAAACAAATGATCACACAACTCTTGATTACTTAAATTAAACACCGTATGCCTGGTTCCAAATTTAGCAGACACCAATTTTGCGTAATTTGTTTCATCAAAAAACGGGTGATCCCTGTAACCAATTGAAAAGGTACTTAATTGATTTTTGTATTTGCTTGCTAAGGCTACTATCGCTGAGCTATCAATACTACCACTTAAAAATGCTCCTACCGAAACGTCTGCAACTAGTCTTTTTTTCACAGACTCTTCCAACAAAGAAAACATTTTTTCCTTCTGATCCTCATACGTCTGCAGGGTAGATTGCATGGATGGATAAGGAATTTGATAGTAGTAATGTGGTTGTACCTCTGGAGAGTTGATCCTTAGGTATTGACCGGGCAACAACTTTCTTACCCCTTCCAGCATGGTAAATGGTGCCGGAACATAGTTCAGTTCAAGGTATAAATTCAACGATTCATAATCCAGGGCCTTGGGTATGTTATAAGCTAACAAGGCTCTCATCTCCGAGGCAAAAACAAACTTATCCTTATCCTGATAATACAACAGTGGATTAATACCGAACCTGTCCCTCGCCAGAAACAATTCGTTTTTGAGTAAATCAAAGATTGCAAACGCAAAGCAACCATTCAAAAGCTTCAGACATTCAGTTCCATGATGGATGTATAGATTCAACAAAACCTCGGTATCAGATTCGGAGCTAAAATCGACGCCGTTGTTTTGCAACTGTTGTCGTAGTTCGCGATAGTTATATATCTCTCCATTGTATACAATCCGGTAACGACCTTCAGGATCAGACATCGGTTGATTTCCCCTTGAGGTTGGGTCGATCACTGACAATCGCCTATGGCCCAAACCTGTACGTTTATGAACAAAAGTATTTTGAAAGTCTGGCCCCCGATGCTCGAGCAACTTTGTTGCACTCGTGAGGTGAATCATATGCATTCTACCTATTTCATTAAATGCCATGATCCCGGTTATCCCGCCCATATTACCTGGTTAGATTTGGGGGCTAATATAATATTATATTTCTTTTAAGCACAATTCATCCTACATTTAAAATTACTGGCTATTTATACGTTTATTAGAAAACCTGACAACCTTGAAGAGCATCATTTATTTGGGTTTAGTGGTATTTTTTTCAGGCTGTGTTACCACCGATTCGGAGAGATAGTGATGAGCCAAAGACTTAATGACGAGAATGCGTCTTTCGAGTAATTTTCAAGTTGAACTATATTGTCGTGATGGAACCACTGTATGAGATTCACCTTTATGTTCCCCATATTGAATAAAGTAGTTTTCGGATTGAAAGGGAGGGAGTTAAGTCTCAACGTCCGTTTATGGGACAATAGCGGCCGTTCGGGATCAATCTTTAAAGTATGAGGTGCTTACCTTATACTTCCATGTTGGCATTGTCCTTCGACTTATTTGTAGTATATCCGTCACATTAGCCATGAGGATAAGAACTCATTGATAAAGTGATATGTAGTATTTTCATTCTAGGGTTCCGTATGGAAATCTCTAACGCCTAATCTTCATACCAAGAAGTATCCCAACAATTAACAGCACTATGGCAATTACTATAGCTGAATAGGGGTAATATTTTTTTAAAACATTGATGCCAAAATAGAACTCAACAACAGAATCAATATCGAGCTAGAAGCGATGGCTAAGCTCATTTATAATTATTGGTTTGTGCAGTTTGATTTCCCTGATTTCAATGGCAAGCCGTACAAATCCTCTGCAGGAAGAATGGTCTATTGTGATGAGTTGAAAAGAGAGATTCCCGAGGGTTGGACTGTTGGTTCGTTTCAGGATATGGGCGACATTATTGGAGGATCAACCCCTACAAAAAACGAAGAAGACAACTTTACATATTCAGAGGGTACTCCCTGGATTACACCGAATGATCTTTCTAATAATTCTGGTAACAAATTCATTACCGAGGAGAATTGGATGTAACCGAAAAAGGCATTAAAAAAGCGTCACTTAAAATTATGCTCTTTCACCAAAAAGGTCACTGCAATTTTCCAAAAACAAAATCTACTAGAGCTAGAAAATCAAAAACTAGTTGATCTGCGTGATTGGTTGTTACCTATGCTAATGAATGGTCAGGTGAACGTTGGGAAAGTTGAGGAAATAGTACAATAATGTATCTTATTTGTACCTAATTCAGGAAATACAATTCATAAAGTACTGATATTGAGCTTGTAATCTTTAATGATCACTTTCTGTATTGACAGTTATTTGAAAACCCTCCTGCTGGTGTCTTTATAGAGGTTGAAATTCTTAATCGAATTGATGTAATAATACTATGTTGGAATGGGAAGACTGTTGCTATAGCTCTACCTAAAACACTACCCCATAAATTAAAATAAGCCTAAGCAGTTGTATTACAACCACTTAAGCTTAACCCATGAGGTCGCGAGCGGATTCGAACCGCTGTGAAAGGTTTTGCAGACCTCTGCCTAGCCACTCGGCCACACGACCTAAATTCTATTCCGTTATTCCTCTTCCTGAGCGCTTTCCTCAGTAGCTTTTGGCGGTTTCTCAGCTTT
>CAZAWQ010000220.1:0-1958 GCA_964488585.1 uncultured Roseivirgaceae bacterium | reverse complement strand
GGATATGTTTGCCAATCTCCCCATAGCTCTGTCCCTTGGCGATTCTAATTCCCAATGCCAGCGGCACCGATATGCCTACAATAACCACAAAAGCCGGAAACACCCCATCCACACAAGTCATCATGTTAGCATCGGCCTCGGCATGTTTCATCCAGGCAGGAATACCAGCAACTGGAATAAGATCATTGACAAATACCATGAGGAAAATGGTCAGACCCCGGAAAATGTCAATGGATAAGATCCTGTTGGCGCTCATTAAACCTGGAAGAATTGGTAACGATTATTGACCTTCTAATCACTACTGTAGCTTACAAAAGCCACCTTCTTGCTATCTGGGGACCAGGAAGGTACATTGATGGTACCCTGACCTCCATAAATATAGGTAATTACTTTAGGGTCCCCGCCTGCCAGAGGCATGATTCTGAGCATCACCTGCTTATAATGGGGATGATCTCCGGAATCAACAGATGATGGAAAAGATAGAATAACCATCGATTTACCGTCTGGTGATGGGTGTGGGAACCAATCCTGGAAATCATCAAAAGTCATTTGCTCCTGTTTTTTACCATTGGCAGTCATACGCCAGATTTGCATAGTTCCGGTTCGGTTGGAATTGAAGTATATGTATTTTCCTTTGGGCCCATATTCGGAACCATCATCCAAACCCTTCGCGCTGGTTAATTTTATCTCATTTCCCCCTTGGGTAGGGATCTTATAGATATCAAATTCACCATTCCTCTCGGCAGTATAAATTAAAAACTTACCGTCAGGCGACCACCCATGCAAATAAGAAGGGCTTTGCTGAGTAACCTGGGTGGGAGTTCCTCCCGTAATGGGTAGTACAAAAATTTGTGAATTGGTACCATCGGCAAATGCTCCCATATGGTGGCTGGTGGCAATTTGTTTGCCGTCGGCCGAAAGGACGTGATCATTATTATTTTGATTGGCAAAACCCGTATTGATAACTTCTGGTTGGTTTTTCTGCAAATCAAACCTATATAACAAGCCTTTACTATTGTAAATCAACGCCTTGCCGTCCATGGTCCAGTTAGGGGCTTCCATAGCATCCTTCGAGGTATAAATTACTTTGCGAAGCCCGGTTTCAATGTCCAGAATTTCCAACCGGCTGCCTAAATAATCTTCATATGGCACAAAATCGTCTTTGGCGGGCTTGATAATTCTTACGTTGGAATATATAGCTTCTTCAAAAACATCTTTATCATGTGAGCACATGACCAAACCTACATAGACTTCATTTCCCAAATTTAATTCGATAGAACCGGTCTGCTTCATGGGCATTCCAGATTTTGCTACCGACATACTGATAGTGTTCCCTTTTCTTTCCAGTTGAATAACTTCAGGAGCAGTCATCTCTGCCGTAACTTCCTCAGTTAACCCATCAACCGTTCTTCGGAATTGCAAAGACGTAAGTCCATCACCATGAACCACCGCATCAGCATAGGGTGTGTTGGGCTCCAGGCTATGCCTTATCATCCAGCCCACTTTACGATGCGCATTGGTTCCCTCGCCAAGAAATTTTGCCCGGGTTCTGAGCAAGAAGTCACCCTCCAGGCGTTTCCAAACGAAATGAAAGTCATCATTCGCAAACCACATATTTGCCCCAGATCCGCCGATTTTATATTCACCGGTTTCTTGATTAAAGCTGACAGTGCCAGGAATTTTAATATTCCCCACATCGGTATTTCCCTCAAATAGGCCCATGGCACCGTTTTGGGATTGTCCATAGACAGGAGCCAAGAGGATAAAAATCAACAACATTGTTTTGCCTGTGGAAATTATAAATTGATGTTTCATGATGGTAAGTTTTTTTATTTCTTATGGGATTATTTTTATTATAAGCAACACTTTGAATATAGCATTTATCTGGCAGCAATGGCAATTAGATACCAGGCAGCATGGGGTAACCATTGCTCCGCCCACCTCCAATCATTGTCCCT
>CAZAWQ010000219.1:0-1509 GCA_964488585.1 uncultured Roseivirgaceae bacterium | reverse complement strand
AATTGAACTAATAGAAAAAGACCGAAAGAAAACCAAGAAATTGATTGCTAACATATTTTCTGGAGGTGTCATTCTAGCAGTTATAGGCGGAGTTATTGCATTAATTGTTTTTGCAAATAATTAATGACTTATATGAAGCCTGGGGGACCTTAGTAAAAAATATACCGGAAAATTTTTTTTAGGTTAACATTACCCCAAAGTCAAACGGCTAATGGTATTACTACTGTGCTTTAATTATGGAATTAGGTTATTTCACTCTCAATGTCCAACTGCCTTGGGCCTTAACTTCAATAGTGTGTTTTCCAGTTGTATGTACTTCATATGAAGTACTGCCACTCCAACTTTTCCCCGTTTCATTAATTATGTGGAAGCCATCACTTTTACCAGGATCAATAACTTTTACGGAAATATGTTGCTGTTTATTACTGTTCAAAGAAAGAGTAAATATTGCAACCCCTTTATTTAAATTAATATGAAATACATCAGGATAGCTGCCGTTTAAAAAGTGTTTCTGTTGTACAACAGAAGGAGGTAATCTATTTATAATATTATTTGGAATACGACTGTATGCAATAATTGCTATGACTACAACAACGAATACAACCCACCAGGGAAAATTATTTCCTCTTTCTTTTTGCTTGATAGGTGCTTCCTTGATAGGGTAAGCACACTTCGGACAACTTTTCGCTTTGTCGGATACCTCAGTTCCGCATTCTGGACAATTAATCAGAGCCATAGGGTTTTGCTAGCCAAAAATTAGCAATACAATTTAACAAAAATTAGCTAAATACCTCAAAAACGGTCTTCTTAGAGCGTGTTGATTGAACTATCTGTTGAGGGTTGGTATGTTAGGACCTCCGAAAAAGGTGGTATATGGCGAGGATCACAGTTATCCATCCCCAGAGCGCACCCTTGAAAATAGCGGAAGGGAGCGGATCTCTGACTTTGTGTTTTGGTGTGCTGTAGTAGTTGATGATAGCGGCCAGTATTCCGGGCACTATCCAGTAAAGTATGAATTGTAGTTTCATCCATACAAAAGAAAGTAAAAAGTATAGATATAGCTATACATTAAGGTAAGCCACTAGTTGTGATACCGCCTAAAGATATTATTCATCTTCTAAACACGGACATCGTCCAGGAGCCTAGCCGACTAGCGTTTTTAGTCAGGTGTGAATCAGACCCTCGCTTGACTTAGCTTTGATCCATTCCTTTTTCATAGGATTTCAGAAAACGTGGTGAGTTTGGAGAGTTGAAACATCTATTCAATAAGTATGCTACTGAAGTAATAGAGTTGTTAATGTAATTAAGGACATACTTATAATATCTCTGCTAATCGGAATCCTTATCCACAATATACATTTGAATGAGGAGATTGATGCAGTTAGTAATGATGTACAATAATTTGGCTTCTTCGCTCATAGAGCAAAGGACGGGCAGTTGTTTTGTAAAACTCTTTACACTTTCAAACTATAATAAAAGTTTTTTAGACTTTCATTATCTTTCTTGGTG
>CAZAWQ010000218.1:0-3182 GCA_964488585.1 uncultured Roseivirgaceae bacterium | reverse complement strand
TGTTGGGTATACGGCGCTGATGGGTGAGGACGAGCAGAAAGCATTCGAACTGCTGAAGAAGAACCGGCTGGTGCAACGGCCAATCATAGAAGAGCATAATGGAAGATGGTTGAAAGAAATAGGAGATGGTGTGCTGGCCAGTTTTTCTACTGTTAGTGATGCAGTGTATTGTGCTAAAGAAATTCAGGATATAGGTCGGAAAGAAAATGAGTTAAAACTCCGGATTGGCATTCATGAGGGCGAGGCTGTGGTTGAAGGGGATGATGTTTTTGGTGAGGGAGTGAATATTGCCTCACGCCTGGAACCGTTAGCACCCATAGGCGGGATTCTGGTGTCAGAAGCTGTTTACAATAATATACATAATAAAACGGGCATTGAATCCTCCTATGCAGGGGAAAAGCTGCTGAAGAATGTTAAAAAACCGGTCAAGGTTTACCAGATAAAGGTTCAAGGATTAGAGCCAATGATAAGTGAACCCGGATCATATTCCAAGGAGTCGTCAGCAAATAAATCAGCCGTTTCAAGAAAATTACTTTTTGCTTCTGCTGGTGTGGTTGCAATATTGTTGTTGTCTTATTTCTTGTATACTAATCTGGGTGCGGAGCAGGTTGAAATACACGAAAAGTCCATTGCGGTAATGCCTTTCCGTAACGACAGCAACGACCCCCAAAACATTTACTTCTGTAACGGTATGATGGAGGATGTAATCAGTCAGCTCTCAAAGGTAGAAGGAATGCGGGTGCTATCGGTCACTTCAATGTTATATTATAGGGAAAACCCAAAACCTTATGATGAGATTGTTGAAGAATTAAACGTAAGCCATCTGCTGGAAGGAAGTGTGAGAAAATTGGAGGACCGGATACTAATGAATGTTACTTTGATTGATGCCCAGAAGAATGAGCAGATTTGGACCAATCGATACACCATGGATTTTTCAGTGGAAGAAGTGTGGGATATCCAATTCAAAGTAGCGCAACAAATCATTGGTTCGCTAAAACTTGCACTATCCCCAAACAAAAACTATGATCTTGGTGATTTGCCAACTGAAAGCTACCAGGCCTATGATAATTTCCTGCAAGCCCGGGAACTACTGAGGAATTGGTCTGTGGAGGATAACAGGCAAGCCATCAGCTTGCTCCGGCAAGCTATAGTCCTGGATCCTGACTTCTACCTGGGTTTATCTGAATTGGCTATAGCTCTAAGTATGAAAACGGATCTGACAGGAGAACCCGGCGTGGATTCAGCAAGATTCTTTGCTGAAAAGTCCCTGGAGTCAAAGCCTGATAATGCCCCAGCCTTAGCGGCTATAGGATATTTCTTAGGGATGACAGGAGACCCTAAACAAGCATTTGAGTTTTATAAGCGTGCAGTAGAAAAAAATCCTATGGTTACATACAACTTTATGGGATGGTGTCATTGGCAATTAGGTAAGTATGAGGAGGCAATGGAGGAATATTTTCAAATCTTTAAGAATGATCCGAATAACCCTATTAATTATATTGATCTTGCTAATGTCACTCAAAGTATTGGTTTATTTGATGAAAGTGTGGCAATGTACAATAAGGCGTTGGAGTTAAGCCCCAACATAATGTGGGTAAGGGAAGGTCTGGGCCGGGCTGAATATTATGGTGAAAATTTCCAGATGGCTCTTTCGTATTTTTCAATGGCCTCATCTTTCGGAAGTGATAATATGTGGATGGCACTGAATTATATAAAACTTGGTGACATAAAACGAGCTCGCTCTCACATAAACAAGTCTCTCTTAAGCGAAGACACTCCACTGGAGGGAGCGTTCGATAAATTAGTTTATTACACCATCGAGGCATTAAATGCTCATTTGAAGCTTTTGGAAGGGGACACTACCCAGGGAAGAACTTTAATGCATCAAGTCATTGATAAACTTAACAAAGAGCTTAGTGACGATTATCCACCCAAATTTGCTGCTCTGGGAAGTTGTTACGCTAGCTTGGGAATGGTAAAGGAATGTGTAAATCAATTGAAACTGGGAACAGGAGCATGGTTTCATTATTATTTTTTGAAACAGCTGCCATTGTTTGATCCTATAAGACAAGATCCTGTTTTTCAGGAAACTATGAACCAGATAAGGGTTAAAAATACGCAAATGCAACAAAGGGTATTATCCAAGGGGTATTTTGATGAAATAATGAAATGACAATTACCATCGCAACCAGCCTTACTCATCACTATCATAAATTATAATTAACAAAGTGTCCCAATCCCGCCAACTTGCTGCCATCATGTTTACCGATATTGTCGGGTATACTGCGCTTATGGAAGAGGACGAGAAGAAAGCATTTCATCTATTAAAGAAGAATAGAGACGTCCAGAGACCGATCATCGAGAAATACAATGGTAGATGGTTGAAGGAGATGGGCGATGGTGTACTTGCCAGTTTCACAACAGTTAGTGATGCTGTTTATTGTGCTAAGGAAATCCAGGAAACCTTTGGAGATGATCCTGACCTAAAATTAAGAATAGGTATACATCAAGGTGAGGTAGTGTTTGAAGGCGAGGACGTATTTGGTAGTGGCGTAAATATCGCATCCCGCATCCAGGGAATTTCAAAACCAGGGGGAATTTATATTTCTGAGTCTGTTCATAATAACGTTACCAACAAGCCGGATATAAATTCTCAGTTTGTAAGACAGGAAACTTTAAAGAACTTAAAAGAACCTGTGAAAATTTATGAGGTAGAGACAACTTCTTCCAGCAATTCCCTGAAAAGTGAACGAACTGAAGAACTTCCAGAAAAAAGTATAGCAGTGCTTCCATTTTTAAATATTAGTAATGATCCAAACCAAGAATATTTCTGTGATGGAATGGCTGAGGAAATTCTCAATTCTCTGTCTCATATAAAAGATTTAAAAGTGACCGGGCGAACATCTGCCTTTCAGTTCAAAGCGAAAAACCTTGACTTACGTGAAGTAGGTGATAAGCTGGGCGTAAAGACAATTTTAGAAGGTAGTGTAAGAAAGCAGGGGGACCGGCTTCGCATCACAGCGCAGTTAATCAACGTAAAAGATGGTTTTCATATCTGGAGTGAAAGATATGACCGGAATATTGACGACATTTTCGCTATACAAGATGAAATCGCTTTGGAAATAACTAAGAAACTCGAGACCTCTTTGACGGGAAATATTCACAAAACGGTTTCCACTACT
>CAZAWQ010000217.1:0-2478 GCA_964488585.1 uncultured Roseivirgaceae bacterium | reverse complement strand
GCTGAATCCAGTAAAGGGATTTATTACCTAATTAACTCTAATGGAGACTCGGGCAACACTTTAACGCAGTATTTTATTCAATGGCTCAAAACACGGTCTGAATCAAATTCCTAGAGTGTTCTAGAATCTCAATCACAAATTTGCGCAAACGGACATTTATTCCGCATAGCAATCCAAAAATGGAAAAAAAGTGGCACAAAAGGAAATATGCGACCGGCCGCTTTGGGTCGAAAGCAGCCGTTCACTGCACACCATAAATCGATTGAAATCGACCTACGTCACAAAGGAATATTTGGAAATCAGTACGTTAATGAATTCGATCAAGATAGTTTTACTGTCCCTAACAAGTATTCTGTGTAGTTGTTTAGTTGATAAAGACTCATTTTGTAACCAAATTGATCTTGACAAAAATGAAACTGTTGAGGAGTTTTTGAAATCGATAAAAAATGACGAAAAAATTCCTACAATTTTATCTAACCGGAGTAAAATGAAGGCAGGATAATGATGATTTGGGTATTCGCTAGGAATTACAAACTCTGAACTTGGCCAGAACTAAGCAAAGAAGCAAGCAGATAAGGGGAATTTAGCAATCCTGCTCCTGCAGGGCATCAATCCAGGCACGGATTAGCTCCACACCCTCTTCGTCCACCAGGGTCTTGCTTAATTCAGGCATTCGTTCAGAAGGCCTGGTGCTATTCATGCGATACCATGAAGCAGAGCCCTCAAATCAATTGGGTTCAATAAAAACCCCTACTTTAATCATTCACGGGCTAAAAGATCTGGCTTATATTTCTAAACATGCCAAGATATTGGAAAATGAGATATCCAACAGCCAAAGCTTGAATTCCAGAGGCAACAAGCCTAGCCCTCCTCCAAATCCACCTTTATTCCTGCCAATGACAAATTCTCGTCAATAAACTGCTTGTCCCAGAGGTTAGAGATAACCGCAGAGATATAGGGGTTTTGCAAGGCCCAGACATAGGCCTTCATCGGAGCTTTCAGGTCTCCGGGTACAATGCGATTTACTTTGTCGATCCGCCATTGGGGGATAGGCTGAATGGCTTTGTGGTGAGTAGCTACTGCCATTGCAGCCTTCATGGCGATAATGCCCAGCCCATTTTGGTAGGCATTGGCTATGGCATCTTCCAGGTAGCCTCCATTGGCAATGTTATAAGCACACATCACCACATCGTATTCCCCGGTCTCCGTCGCTGCCCGTAAGACTCCTGCAGGATCATTGTGAGTAGAAACACCCAGAAAACGCACCTTGCCTTCTTTTTTCAATTCCCTGAAGGTTTCATAAATCTCAGGGATTTGTACTTCTTCCGGACAATTGGCACCATGAGGGCACATCAGGATATCAAAATAATCCGTTTTGGCCCGGGTAAGGCTTCCTTCCAAAGAGTCCTTGATTTTTTTCCTGAACGCCTTGCTCCCATCCACTTGATGGCCATAATCTTTGACCATGGCATTGGCGAGGTAAGAAGGGTCATTGCTACGTTTTTGTCCGGGCCAGTAGGTAAAGAAATATCCCGGTTTGTCTATGCCCCGCTCAGCCCGGATCTCTTTAGCTCGGTCAAGTATGGCATTTTGCTTCTCTGATGGAAGTCCCTTGAAAATGTCCTGATAGAGGTTCGAGCGTACATCTGTAAAACCACTGATTTTGGTGGTCATAAAGACTTTGGCACGCATAGAGGGGCTGTTGATAACTTTGCTATAGGCAGTTTCACAATCCCCCCTACCATACGCAGGCGCCATATCCAGATAATTGAGCCCTTTTTCCAGCGCGTAATGCACATGCTCGTAATTATCACTTCGTACGGGATCACCTCCGCTGACGACTTCAGAGATCATCATGCCCGTGCGGCCCAACATTCGATAGGACATTTCCTCATTGCGGTTGCGCCACTCCGGCTGTATACCTGCAAGGGGATGGGGTTTTTCTTTAGGTTTCAGTTCAGAGCTTGTAGTAGCGTCCAATGCTAAGGGTGTCAGCGCCAGACCCCCGATTACTGCGCCAGTTTTGCTTAGGAAATTTCTCCTTGTGAGGGCGTCCTGTTCTTTTTTATTTTTTATTTTTTTCATAGTAGTTTCGCAATAGTTGTTCTAATATTTATTTTTTGATTCTACTCATGCTCGCTGGCCGAAAATCCGGCGAACTGGGAAGGCAATGAGTGTTAATGCTTTCTGCTCATCTTCACCCATCAACGATGTATAGCCAGCAATATCGGTAAACATGATGGCGGCTAGCTGACGGGATTGGGACATGGTGATTCAACTTACGAAAAATACTACTAAAGTGCATTATATGGGAAATGGCGAACGGCCGCTTTGGGTCGAGGCTGTGTGAAAACTCAAAAACGGCCTCATGTAGTCCCCTCTAAGCTCGGCTGTATTTCGGGTGAAGTTGGTCTCCATGGGAAGGGAGTTGTCAGTTTGGAAGCCTCACAAATTATGGATAGTCCACAATTGATCTTG
>CAZAWQ010000216.1:0-4272 GCA_964488585.1 uncultured Roseivirgaceae bacterium | reverse complement strand
TATGGATTTGGTCTTGCGGCTATTTTTCCAATCACCCTGTTCAATAGTGCCAATTGGAGTTTCATAATTAGTGGAGAGTATGCGAGAGAGAATGCCAATATCGATTTCTTTAATGCAAGGATCGCCGCATTGAATGCAGGTTTAATGTGGCGGCATAAAAGGGACTAAACTTCAGCAGACTTTCGCCCTGAGATCTACTCTACTTTTAAAATTGATGATTATCAGGAAAGAACCTATCACTGCTTTCCTATCCTTATGTACAATACTATTGATATCCAGAATTATTAAGGAAATCTCTTATTAGGTTAGCTATGACCCCTTTCTATTTTGTATTCTTTGATATTATAGCCTTTGGCACCAAATGTCTCCGCAGATTTTGCAATGCGTAAGAGTACGCTTATGGCCTAAAGCGGTCATTCAGGCTTAGCACCCGCAGCTCCACTTATAATTCATATCAATTTATAGCCAATAAACTTTGCCAACAATTCACTATTTTGGAGTAGAGACCATGCTTCTTTAGACCAACTCCAAAATCAAACACCCTCCGGCAGCCGTTTGATTTCCGGTAACAGTTTGACTGGCATGCTGAACTATTCCTTGATAACTTATTCCAATTGCAATTCCATGCTCTTTATAAAGTTTCCTTTTGAATTTGGTCCAAATCTGTGGTTTAAGTTGAGGCATTAAAGAATTAGGTTGAGGAAAGCTGTTAATCAGATCGGCTTCAATATCGACCGAATTCCCTTCAATTGGACGCATTTCACTCTCATAGCCGATGGTATCACTTTCTTGAACCTGTGCTCGAAGTGAAGTAATGGAGAGCAGAAAATATATTGCAATTACTTAATCTGATAATACAGTTCTTAGAATTACTAAATGAATATTTCAAACGCTATTCAAAACCCAAAGGGTGATAATCTTCAACAACATTGTCATCCTCGCCAGAGGGAGGAAAAATGACGCCAACTTCCTCGGCGTACTTATCCCATCCTTCAATAAATGCTTGCAACTTACCCTCCTCACTCTCAGCTAGGTCTTTAGTTTCCCCAGGATCTGTCATGATATTGTACAGCTCCCAGTTACCTAATCCATAGGGAGGATCAATAAGAACGGCTTTATAAGTTCCGTCACTTATCCAACCACCGCCAAACATTTCCCCTGCGATAAGTGTACCTGCCTCATGAACCAACTCCTTTTCTCCACTCAGTACTGAAACCATCGACGTACCTGTTGGTTTCAGTAATTCAGAGTTTTCGTTCATTGCTGGATGTGCCGTAGTTGTTATATCCAGAAGCGTAGGTAGTATGTCGGTAACATATGTGAAACAGTTGCTGATTCGACCGCCGTTATTTACACCTTTACCTGCAATTATTAACGGACTTTTAATTCCGCCTTCGGCTACAGCCATTTTAAAAAGATTTAGAGGACCAGAACTAGCAGAAGCCCACCCGATACCATAGGCCGAATGAGATGTCTTATTTCCGATATTTTCAGTACTATTGTCAAATTGATCCAAGAAACCTGTTGCTAAGTTGGTGGGATAGTCGTGGCTATACCACGGATTGGGACCGTTATCAGACATAAATATGATCAAGGTATTATCCAACTCTCCAATATCTTCCAAAAAATTCATCACTCTCCCAAAATGATAGTCTATATTTGTTATCATTCCGGCGTAGGCTTGCATTTGCGCAGCTTCATTAGCCCTTTCCTCAGGGTTTAGACTATCCCATGATCGTACCATAGGATGAAGAGGTGCAACCTCTGTTGTAGTAGGGATCACCCCCACTTTTTTAGCTCCTTCGACTCTTTTCATCTTAAGTAATTCATACCCACCATCATATTGACCAGAATACTCACTAAGCCAAGGTTCTGGAACATGTAATGGATCGTGTGGTGCTGTGTATGCCAAATAACCTAAGAATGGTTTTTTATCTCCGTGTTGCTCCCGAATTGCATTAATAAGAAAATCAGTATAACTACGAGTGGAATAAAAATCTGAGGATAATTTTTCTAAACGTTCACCATTCATTGTATATCCTGCTGGAGTTTCATGAGCGATTAACCCAGCCATATCATCCCAGTGGCTAGCGCCGCCAAATAGTAAGCCAAAGTTGCGTTCAAAGCCACGATCCGAAGGATATTTACCAGGACTATGACCCAGATGCCATTTGCCTGCCATATATGTATGATAGCCTCCATCTCTTAGTAATTCTGCCAGACTTGCAACTCTATTATTAAGATAACCTTCATATCCAGGCTTGCCTTTGTGGTGTGGCATTATCATTTCGCCCATAGTTCCCAATCCAACTTGATGATTATCTACACCCGAAAGAAGCATAGCACGAGTGGGAGAACAACTAACGGACACTCTGTAATTGGTGAAACGAACCCCGCGATTCGCTAGCTTATCAAGATTTGGGGTATTAATCTCGCTTCCAAAAGATCCTAGGTCAGTCCAACCCATATCATCAACAACTACAAGAAGCACATTGGGCTTTTGTAACTGACTTAAGTCTTTTTGGTTCTCTTCTTGTTGTTCACAAGAAGTAATTAGTATTAATGCAAGAATGATAGATAAATAACTCTTCATAATTTCCGTAGTAGATTATATACATTATAAAAAATACCTAGCAAGATTCAAAGTGCTGGTCGTTTTATCATATAACCATAATTAAGTAGAAAATAGCAATGCTCACAGCCAAATCCAGTACGTTCAGTATTGAATATATTTTCCTTTTGGCAAGTTTTCAATGGGTGGTTTTACCAATTCTTAGATCTAAAGCGCTATTGATAATGCCCCTGTGCAAATTGCAGTAGAACTTTTTTTGGTCGATGGGTCGATTGATGGTGAGGAAATCGATTATGCTTTGGCCGGAACCTATGATAAAATAGAAGAGTGGGATCAACTTGTCAGAACCATCACAGATGCAAGCAACTGCGATATTCCCATGGCATTTCAATATTTGACGATAAACCGGTGTGGGGATTGTTACCTCGGTTATCCATGAAGACATAGCACTAGCTGGCGTACCTAGTGTTGATTCTTTAGGGCATGAAGTGGCTCTGATAAACTTTGAAACCGGTGAGGTTCTTGACAATTATGATCTCGGCATTACTCCTAATGGCTTCCCGGTTTCACCGGTGGAATGCGCTATATTCCGTAAAAGCTTCCACCTGCGTTTGGACTCTAAAAAAATTCAGATCATAAGCAACAAATCATTTCCCTGATCGATCAATATGGGCAGGCCAGGGCCATAAAAGACACTGTTTTGCTCACCCAAATTTAGTTGACGAGGTAGACCAACTGGTTTCTACCGGGGAGTGGAGAAGAGGGTTTGATGAATCCCTCCGGGGAATGTTAGGTAGTTCGACCCGGCAGCCTGGAAGCAGGAGCCTGACGGTAGAGCAGGTACGATTTCTTACTCCAAAAAGTGCCGTTGCCGACATTAAATTCAATTCATTTCGCAGTCAGCATATTTCTGATGGCGGGCACTCCTTTGAGTAAATACTGTCCCTTTTTATTCCTTTTGAAGTCGATGAAAAATTCGAATCCGATAATTATTTTGCGTGTTATTTAGACCGTCGTCTGAGAAAAGTCTGGATTTTTGAACGATATAGTGCAATTCATACCGGAAGCTGTTTGATATTCTGTGACCGAAGGCACCGTGGATTCGAACCTGGTTTATAAAAATCTCATAGGCATTCTCATCTGCAAGTGTTTTAAAGCCCTCATAAATAGCCTGGAAATATATTGGCCTCTTAGATCCAAACAATCTGATGTCCTGAGACTCAGCTCCTATCAAATATCGAACTCGCACTTTGAAAGTGTTGGGGCGATTTTCTTGATAGAAAAAAAACCGCTCTTCAATTCGAAGCCTGTAAAAGAGTTCCAGGATTACGAAATCTGGCCACTTGAAGGTGAAATCCTGGTGAATTCTGAATTCATTATAATTGAAGTCGTCCTTATTAAAAGTACCAAACCAAGCCAATGCGCCGGCAATACCTATTTGGTTCTTAAATTTATAGGAAACGGTAGGGCGGAGTAAAACCTGGGTCCAATTTTGATTCGAGCCTAATCCCCTGAACCCAACATCACCGCCATAAGATAGTTGATTATTCACTGGGATGGTAAGTGCATAATTCATCCAAAATTGGTGATCAATATCTTGAGCGCGGCAATCCAAGGCACACACCATGGTAAAGGAGATCAACATGATGAATGCTAGGGTGTTATTTCTAATACAGATTAATTGCTTCACCATGGGCCTG